>JAMJQL010000187.1 GCA_023554245.1 Gemmatimonadota bacterium | reverse complement strand
CGAGGGTCCGTAGCCCCATCCCGGCATCACGTATCCCCAGCCGAAACCGCTGCCGCAGCCCGTGCGCACGGCCGACCACGTGTTCCAGGGATTTCGGCCGAAGCCGCCCACGCGGGATCCGTAGCCGAAGCCGTAGTGGTGAGCCCAGAAGCCGTAGGACGGCGGCCAAGGCGTCAGCCAGTTGCGCGAGTACGCGTAATCGAAGGGGTCGGCGTACCAGCCGTACTGGGAACGTCCCGGCGCCGAGCCGAACATGAACATGAAGTTGGAGACGCTGCCGCCGCAGGTCGTGTATCGTCCGGGTCCCGCGAAGGGAGAGCCGTACGAGTTGCCGCCGAAAGCGTTCGGGGCGCCGAACGTGTCCGCCCCCCCGAAACCGCGGTCGGCGGGAGACAGCCCGAATCCGTGGGTGTCCAATCCGCTCGTCGGATTCACCTGCGCGTGAGCCGGAGAGAGCGGGATGCTGAGCATTGCCAGCGCCACGCTCGCCAGCAGGGCCGGCGCTCTCATTTTACGTCGATACATCCGCGGCTCCCTTCGAAAACCGGCGCGTCACCACTTCAATATACGCCAAACGGGTCTCCGAGGGTTCGCATCGAGTCTCGCCGGGAGGTCAGTTCGCTCCGAAGCGGTCACGAATCCGCTCCAGCGCGGCCGGTCCACCGAGGATCGTCAGCCGGTCTCCCTCTTCCAGAATCGTACTGCCGGTGGGCACCAGCACCCCGGTGCGACGACTCACCAGGGCCACGAGGGTGCCATCGTGGAACGGGGCCTCGCGCAGCGGAATCCCGACCATGTCAGCGGTGGGCCCTTCCGCGAGGATCGTCAGCGAACAGAGCCGATCGTCGTGGACCAGCGCCTCCTTGAGGTCCTGCTCGTCCCGGGCCGTCAGCCACTCTTCGAGGAATCCGTCGTCATCCACCCGGGATGCGATCCGCGCCAGCATCCGCAGGTGCTCGCCCGGATTCCCCTCCGGACTGATCAGGAAGAACACGGCCTGAATCGGCTCGGCCGCCTCGATCGCCTGCGCGGAAACGCCGCTACCCTCCATCTCCACCCCGGGAGCGCAGCGAGCCATCAGCAGCTGCGCCTTCTCGAGGTTCGGGAGGCGGAGGTGCGGAAGCGCGGTGCCGCGCGAGACAGGAGTCATCCCGATCTTCGTCCCCGCCAGGAATCTGTTCTCGAGTTCCTCGCGTTTGACACCCAGCACTCCGCTCAAGCGGGAGGAGGCCCTGGACACCAGCTCGTCGAAGGCGATGGGGGCGGCGACATCCTCGACGGAGGCGTGCGCGACCAGCTCGTCGAAGGGTTCCGCCTGTCGGAGGCCCTTCTCCTTGAGGATCTGTCGCAGCTCGCGGTCCAGCCCCTCGAACTTCTGCCGCCCGAGACGGGCGAAGACGTGGTAGATCGCCCCCTCACGAACGAGGCGGTGGTGCGCGTAGAGGAAGTACCAGAGGGTCGAGACTCCGATCACACCCGCTGTGAAACCGAGCGCCAGCCAGCCCATTTCGAGGATCAGCCAGATGGGGATGAGGAATCCCGCGATCTGCATCCATGGATAGAGGGGTGACTTGAAACCCGGGTCGTAGGCCTCGATCTCGCTCTCGCGCATCACGATCACGGCCAGGTTGATCAGGGCGAAGAGCAGCAGCATGAACGCGCTGGCGAGCTTGGCGAGCCCCTCCACGTCGAGCAGCAGCACCGCCGCGATGGTGGCGAGAGAAGTCAGCAGGACACCCCAGGTGGGAGTCTTGAATCGGCCAATTCGGGCGAAGCGATCGGTGATCAGGTGGTCGCGCCCCATCGCCAGCATGAAGCGCGATGCCGACATGATCCCCGCGTTCGCCGTCGAGGCGAACGCCGCGAAGGCGGCGATCACGATCAGCCAGAGCTCGGTGCGCCCCGGCAGCCAGTGCATGACGACGTCCGCCGCCGAGGCGACCGGCGTCAGATCGACCGCGAGAGACTCGGGCTCGAGAACAGCGACCATCACCGCCACGCCGAGCACGTAGATCAGGGTCGCGGTGACCAGGGAGAGAATCATCCCGAGGGGCAGATTCCGGTCCGGGTTCTGCACCTCTTCTGCGACGCTCGCGACCTTGGTCAGTCCCGCGTAGGAGACGAACACCAGTCCCACCGTCGAGAGCAGCCCCAATGTTCCGTGCGGCATGAAGGGAGTGAATCGCTCCTCGCGCACGTCGATCCCGGTCTCGCCGAGGCTCAGCAGTCCCTCGATCACGAACAGGATGAGGATTCCCACCAGCGCCGACACGAGCACGCGCTGCAGGCCGCTCGTCTCCTTCGCACCGAATAGGTTGAACGCGAGGAACAGCAGGGTGAGTCCCACGGCCACCGGCCTGATCGGCACGTCGAAGAACAGCCCGAGATAAGCGCCCAGCCCGACGAGTGCGAAGGCGGACTTCAGGACCAGCGCCAGCCAGGCACCGAGTCCTCCGACCGTGCCGACGAGAGGGCCGAGCGCCCGATCGAGGAAGTAGTACGTGCCACCGGCGCGGGGCATCGCCGTGGCCAGCTCCGCCTTGCTGAGCATTGCCGGCAGCACGGCGATGCCGGCCAGCAGGTAGGCGAGCACCACGGCTGGGCCCGCCTGCGCGTATGCGATGCCCGGCAGCAGGAAGAAGCCGGAGCTGAACATCGCACCCGTGCTGATCGCGTAGACGTCGAACAGCGTGAGGTTCTTCTGGAGTTTCGAGTCGCCGGTCACGTAAGCGCTCTCCGAGCGAGGGGCTGCGAACCCGGCCTGCCCGCACGGGCCAAGGCCGGCGGCTCGGGACTGTCTACCGTCGAGGGATTCTCGGGGTCCGTGCCCTCGGAGGAAAGACCCCGGTCCGGATTCGGATCACTCGGGCCCGATCACGCGAGGCAGATCACGCGAGGCAGACTACTCGTGGCGATTCTCGACCCAGGTCACGTACCAGCGGTAGGCCAGCTCACAGGTCTCGCAGCGACGGCCCAGCTCGAAGCAGGGCACGCCGTCGGCCTGCGCCTCGGCACACATCACGCCCTGCGACTCTTCCGCGTGACTGCCGACGCGCTGCGCCCGTCCGCGACTGTCGGTGGGCACCGAGCTGTACGGATGATCGCTGAACTTACGGTCGTTTTCGGGATTCTCGATCATGCCGTCTCCCATCGGTTCTGGACGCACCGGTGCGGCGGGATTCCGCTTCGTCCCGGGGCTTCCGTGACGCACACTTCTTGCAAATCCCGTACGAAGAGCGCGCTCCGGTCCCACGCCCGTCCGAGGGGGCTGAATGGGCCGGGAGATCGCGAAAACCGGGTCCGGACGGGTTCCGTCCGACGCCCGCCTGCCCGGTGCCCCGCGAGCGCTTCCGGTGGGTTTGGGACGTAACGTCTCACGAGGACACGAACATGCGCGAGTTGAGAATACACGGACGGGGCGGCCAGGGTACCGTGATCGCCTCCAAGCTGCTGGCCGTCGCCCTGTTTCGGGAGGGACACGAGGTCCAGTCGTTCCCGGCCTTCGGCGTGGAGCGTCGCGGGGCTCCGGTCACGGCCTTCCTCCGCTTCGACGACAGCCCGATCCGGCTCCGCTGCGAGATCACGGCGCCGAATCACCTGATCGTGCTCGATCCGACCCTCATCGACGCCGTCGATGTCACAGCCGGTCTCGAGGCGGGGGGCACGATCCTGATCAACACGGACCGGGACCCGGCGAGCTACGTCGAGCTCACGCCCCGATTTACGGTCGCGACGGTGGACGCGAGCGAGATCGCGGTGCGGCACGGGCTCGGGACCCGCAGTCAGCCAATCGTGAACACCGCCATCGTCGGCGCCTCTTCCTCCGTGTTCGGGTGGTTCGGGATGGAGGCCGTGGAGGCGGCGATCGCCGACGAAGTGCCGGTCAAGCTGGAAGAGAACGTCGAGGCAGCGCGCGAGGCCGCCGAGGCCGTGCGCGTGGCGCCGACCGGAGAAATGTCCAATGTCTGACATCACCGAACCCGGGCGCTCGGGGCGAAACATCCCCCCGATCGCGATCAGCCGGATGACGACCGAGGTCAACCTGACCGGCTCATGGAAGTACATCCGGCCGCGATACGAAGACCGAGTCGCGCCGTGCAACGCGAACTGTCCGGTCGGAATCGATATCGAGGGCTACCTCTACCTGCTGGGACAGGGACGCACGGAAGAAGCGGCGTCATTGCTGCTCGAGGAGAACCCGATGCCGGCCGTCACCGGTCGGGTCTGCCATCACCCCTGCGAGGACGGATGCAACCGGGCGAACCTGGACGAACCGGTCGCGATCCACTCCGTCGAGCGGAGGCTCGGCGATATCGCGCTGGCGAGCCCCCCACCGGCGGCGCCGGACCCGGCCCGTGACGAGAAGGTCGCGGTGATCGGCTCCGGCCCCGCCGGTCTCGCCTGCGCCTACCATCTCGCCCGGATCGGATACCGGGTGACCGTGTTCGAAGCGGCGCCGGAGGCCGGCGGCATGCTGCGCCTCGGGATTCCCGAGTACCGGCTGCCCCGGGCCATTCTCGACCGCCAGATCGACCGGATCGCGGCACTCGGGATCGAGATCCGCTGCTCGACCGCAGTCGGACGGGATCTGCCGTGGTCGGAGCTCGACACCTTCGATGCCGTGTTCGCCGCGCCGGGCGCTCACGTGGGCAAGGACGCCCGGATCGATGGGGCGAGCGACACCCGCATGGTCCGGCCCGGACTCGAGTTTCTAAAGGAAGTGAACGCGGGCGGCAGGCCGGTTCTGGGCGACCACGTCGTGGTCGTGGGAGGCGGAAACACGGCGATGGACTGTGCACGCTCCGCCCTGCGACTCGGCTCGGAGGTCACGGTTCTCTACCGTCGCACACCCCTCGAGATGCCGGCGATCCCGCAGGAGGTGAAGGAGGCGAAGCTGGAAGGCGTCGGCTTCCGGTTTCTCGCCACGCCGACGGCCGCCCGTGCGAAGGACGGAAGCCTGGTGGGCATCGAGTGCCAGCAGATGGAGCTCGGTCCACCGGACGAGAGCGGCCGACGACGGCCGGTCCCGCAGGAGGAGGGCCGGTTCTCGATGATCGCCGACTGCGTGCTGACGGCGATCGGAGAAGACTGCGACCTCGAGTTTCTGCCCGAAGGCGTCGAGATCTCGGGCGGCGTCGCGGCGGTAGACGAGTTGTGCGAGAGCACTACGGCCCGGGTGTTCGTGGGCGGAGACGCCGCCGACCTCCCTCGCTCCGTCGCGGATGCGCTGGGTTCGGGAAAGCGGGCCGCGATCGGCATCGACCACTGGCTTCGGGAGCGCTCCGGCGAGGAAGTCGCGCCACCGGACCTGGCCGCGCTTCGATTCGGCCCGGGCGGCAACCTGAGCATCGCCCGGGAACGGGGGATCGACCCCCTGCATCGCGCCTCACCGGTGAACGAAGTCGCCGGTTGGGACGCGATGAACCCGGCGCACTTCGAGCAGGCGCCGCGACACGAAGACCACTTCCATGCCGCCGGCGACCTGACCGCCACCTTCGGGGAGGTCAATTTCGGCCTGTCCGAGCGCGAGTTCCGAGACGAGGTAGACCGCTGCATGAACTGCGGCGTCTGCAACCGCTGCGAGCTCTGCCTGATCTTCTGTCCCGACATGGCGATCCATCGTCGGGACGACGGGGAGGGGTTCGAGATCGACCTTCGGTACTGCAAGGGCTGCGGACTGTGCGCCGCGGAGTGCCCACGTGGCGCCATGGCGATGTCCCGGGAGGAATCGTGAAGAAAGTCATGATCGGGAACCATGCCGTGTCGTGGGGCGTGCAGCGTTCCCGGGTCGAAGTGATATCCGCGTATCCGATCACGCCGCAGACCCAGATCGTGGAGGAGCTGTCGGACATGTGCGCCGACGGCCGCCTCCCGGCCCGCTACATCAAGGTCGAGTCGGAGCACAGCGCAATGGCCGCCTGCATCGGGGCCTCGGCGGCCGGGGTGCGCACCTTCACGGCGACCTCGGCCCAGGGGCTGGCCCTGATGCACGAACTGCTGCACTGGGCCGCAGGCGGACGACTCCCGATCGTCATGGCGGACGTGAACCGGGCCATGGCGCCCGGGTGGAACATCTGGACCGATCAGAACGACTCCCTCTCGCAGAGAGACACCGGGTGGATCCAGCTCTACTGCGAGACAAACCAGGAGGTTTTCGACACCACGGTGCAGGCCTTCCGGCTCGCCGAGCAGATCAACCTGCCCGTGATGATCATCCTCGACGCCTTCTTCCTCTCGCACACCTCCGAGCCGGTGGACTTGACCGACCAGGAGATCGTAGACGAATTCCTGCCGCAGCGGGTCGCGCAGTACAAGCTCGATCCCTCGGATCCGCACGCTTTCGGAGCCCTGGTCAGGCCCGATGCCTACATGGAGATGCGCTGGCAGCAGCAGGAGGCGATGCGCGACACGCTCAGGGTGATGCCCGAGGTGGACGAGGCATGGGGAGCGCTCACCGGCCGGCGCTACGGAGCGATCGAGGAGTACCGGACCGAGGACGCCGAGCTTCTCCTGGTGACCTCCGGCACGATCACCTCGACCGCACGGCACGTGGTCGATGCGCGCCGATCATCGGGCGAGAAGATCGGCCTGGTGAAGATCAAGATGTTCCGGCCGTTCCCGACCGCGCTGCTGCGCTCGGCCCTGGCCGGCGCCGATCGGGTCGCCGTGCTGGACCGGAACATCTCGCCCGGACACGGCGGGATCTTCGCCGAGGAGACGCGCTCCGCCCTCTACGACGTCCCGCTCGAGGATCGGCCGACGCTGTTCGGCTACGTGCTGGGACTCGGCGGCCGGGACGTCACGCCCTCCGTCATCGAAGCGATCGTGGATCGGACCCGCGAGGCCGAGGCGCCCGAGCGCCAGGACCTGTGGGTGGGAGTGGAGCTATGAGCCAGACGATCATCAAGGACCTGATGCCGAAGGACGAGCTGCTCGCATCCGGGCACCTCGCCTGCCCCGGCTGCGCGGCCCCGGTGGCCATGAACCTGGTGCTGAAGGCTCTCGGCCCGCAGACGGTCGTGACTCTTCCGGCCTGCTGCTGGAGCATCATCGCCGGGCCGTGGCCGCAGTCCTCGCTGCGAGTACCTCTGTTTCACACCGCGTTCGAGACGGGCGGAGCCGTCGCCTCGGGCATCAAGGCGGGTCTGGCCGCCCGCGGGGACACGGAGACCACGGTGATCGCCTGGGCGGGGGACGGCGGCACCTTCGACATCGGTCTCCAGGCGCTTTCCGGCGCGGCCGAGCGGAACGAAGACATCATCTACTTCTGTTACGACAACGAAGCGTACATGAACACCGGGATCCAGCGCTCATCGGCCACACCGTGGGGTGCCTGGACCACGACCACGCCGACGGGCGAGCCCGAGGCGACCCCGAAGAAGGACATGGTGTCGATCCTCGCGGCCCACGGCATTCCCTACATCGCGACCGCATCGGTCGCGTATCCGGTGGACCTGGTCGAAAAGGTGAAGCGGGCGCGGACGATCCGCGGGACGCGGTTCATTCACATCCTCGCACCGTGCCCCCCGGGCTGGAAGACACAGAACGACGAGACGATCGATCTCGCCCGGCAGGCGGTACAGACCCGGGTGTTTCCGCTGTTCGAGGTCGAGAACGGAAGGAACTGGCGCCTGACCGTGGACCACGCCGACGAACCCGTCGCCCCCTACATTCGCCGGCAGGCGCGCTTCAAGCACCTGACCGACGAGCAGGTGGAACGGATCCAGGCGGACGTGGACGACCGCTGGGAACGGCTGCAGCGCCGGATCGACTGCGGAACCTGAGAGAACGCCTCAGATCTTCCCGGCGCCCGTCGCGTCGTGGCAGCGTGAGCAGGTAGCGAGCATCTCGCCGTAGGTCGCCGCCCGCATGCTGGGATCGAGCGCCTGCCTCGCGCCGGCGCCGAGCTCGTGGACGCGGTTCGCGGTGACCTGAACCTCGGCCATCAGTTCTTCGTCGTCGGTGAATTCCTCGGGCACCAGCGGCACCTCGTCGAGGGCGGTCGCCCCCGTCTGCCAGACTTCGGCCGAGGGTACGATCAGCCCCTCCCACAGACGCCCCGAAGCCCAGACGTGGCGCTGCATGTGGCTGATGGCGTCACCGCCCTCCGCCAGCGCGCCCTCGATCTCGAACTTCACCTTCGCGCCGTGAGCCTTGTGGCATTCGCCGCAGGCGGCGCCGACCCGGGCCGTCGCTTTCGCGGCCGTATACAGGTCGCCAGGCTCCGCCGCGACTTCGGCGGCGGCGCGCATCTCCTCGAGATAGGGATCCCAGGAGTCGGGCGCGCCAGACATCTTCGAGTGATCGGCCAGCCAGCCGGCGGCCTCGCGGATGGCCTCCATGTCGCCGTTCACCACGGCGCGCTGAAGGTCGGAGGCCCGCATGAAATGATCCCGCATGTGAGCCACGACTTCGGCGCTGTCGGGAGCGGCATCTTCCTGCTGGCAGGCCGACGCGGCGACCATGACGGTGACGGGCAGGAGAAAGATGGCCGGCAAACCGGAACGCCATGCTCGAATCCGCCCGTTCGAATCTACACGCATCTCCCCTCCCTGGATAAAAAACGCCACCAGCGACACCCGGTCCACGCCCCCCTCGCGTAACGCATCGTGGTTCCGGACGCCGCCGGTGGCTTCGAGTCGACGGTCGCTCTCGGGCCTGCGTCTCAGGGGGATCGAGTTCGGCCCATCCGTCCATCTCTGTGCGGGCATCTCACTGCAAGAATTATGCAGAAAATCAGGGAATTTCTGCAATCCGGCCATCGCGAACTCCACGGCGGCCAACTCCCGCGTGCGTGCAGGTTTGCGAACGCATGGATGGAGCCGAAGACGGCCCATGCTCCCGTAAGCCGCGAAGTTGTATCGTCGCTTCGACTCGCCGCGGGACATTGTGTCGTGGGACAGGGTGGCACCGAGAGGTCCGCCGGAGCCTGGCCGGACGGCCCTCCTGTAACCTCCATGCGGGTCTCGGCAGCGAGGTGCAGGCCAGTGTAGGTTGGCTCTAAGCGCGACTCTATCAGGGAGGGTCGGTCCATGATCGCTCGCAGAGCCGTTCGAATTTTCTTCGCATCGATCCGCCCGCCAGTTGGCGTGATGCTTGCGGCCAGCCTGGTCGCGGCTTCAGCCGGCTGTGGTTCGAGCAAGCAGAAGGTCAGCGTGTCGACCGTTCCCGCGGGCGCCGAAGTGGAGCTCCAACGTCGCGGAACGATGGACATCGATGCGTCGATTCCGGTCGCCGACATCTCGGGCAGTCTCGATGGCGGCAGCTTCGAGGATCGCTTCATCACGCTCGGCAACGCCCCGGTGAAGTACGAATTCGAGCTCGACGAGGACGATGCGAAATTCTCGTTCAGGGGTCAGAGCGTCGGCGTGACGAAGCACTACAAGGAGGGCACGATCCGGGTTCGGATGCCGGGCTACCAGACGATCGAACGACTGGTCGCGTTCAGTGGAAGTCCGATCGAGCTGACACTCACCCTTCAGCCCGACCGCTGAGCAGCGAACCATGCGACTCGTGGCGGTTGCCGTGGCCGGCCTCTACCTGCTTCCGTCACTTCTCCCCGGCGCCGTGGCACTCGTACACGACGCCTACCACGTGGTGCAGGCCTCGGCCGGCCACCTGCACGCCGACGACCACGACCATCACGATGCTCCGGTTCACGAGCACGGCGGCGAGCCGCACACACACGTGCACGACAGTGGGGGTGTCTCTCACTCCCATGCACCGCTCGTCGATGCGCTCCTGATCGTCTCTTCCTCGAGAGATGAAGTCGGACCGACTCATACAGTCGTCGAGATTGCACCGGGCCCGGGGCTGCACCTGCCGGCTGCCGGCATGACGCCTGCACCGATTCCGGGGGAGGCGGACTTCCGCCGTCCCGGCTTCACCGCCGCCCGGCCAGACCCCACCAGCGACACCGCCATCCCGCCCCCGAAAGCGTAGCTCACGGCCGCGCGACCGACGCGCGCCGATTCCACTCGAGCTCACGATTCCAGAACTGCTGCCCGGAAAGGGCGCAGGGAGAGGTACGTATGCAGCCAAGGATACTCGGCTGTCTGTGCTGGCTATGCATGGTGCCCGTCTGGCTGCCCGCGCATGCGGCCGGACAGGAAACTCCCGACGAGCGCGAGCAGGCGGCCGGCGACACCCTCGAGGTCATCCGTCTCGCACCCATAGAGGTCGAGGGACGGCTGGACGACCTGGCGGGAGTGGCCACGACCGCCTCGCAGGGATTCGTGGGGAACCGGGACATCCAGTCCCGGCCGCTCTCTCGTGAGGGCGAGCTGCTCGAGACGGTGCCCGGCCTGATCATGACCCAGCACTCGGGGGACGGGAAGTCGAACCAGATGTTCGTGCGGGGATTCAATCTCGACCACGGGACGGACTTCAGCACCCGACTCGAGGGCATGCCGGTCAACATGCCGACGCATGGGCATGGCCAGGGGTACACGGACATCAACTTCCTCGTCCCCGAGCTCGTGGATCACGTCGAGTACAGGCTGGGCACCTACTACCCCGAGATCGGTGACTTCAGCGCCGCCGGCGGAGCCGAGTTCCGCCTGCTGAATTCAGTCGAACGGCCGTTCGTGTCCGCCGGAGCGGGAGACAACGGATTCCTCCGGCTGGTCGCGGGAGGCTCGACTCGACTCGGAGACGGAGAGCTGCTCGCGGGCGGCGAGGCACGGGGGTACGACGGACCGTGGGATGTTCCCCAGGATCTCTCCAAGCTATCCGGAATGCTGCGATACACCTTCGGATCCGGAGCGAGCACGTACTCCCTGCTCGCCCTCGGTTACCGCAACGCCTGGGACGCTTCGGACCAGATTCCGCTCCGAGCCGTCGAGTCGGGCGTTCTCGATCGCTTCGCCCAGGTGGACAGCACGCTTGGAGGCAAGTCGGGACGCTACAGCCTGTCGGGCAGATGGACGCGCTCCGGTCGCACCAGCAGCCAACGGCTCGATCTGTACGGCATCCACTACGATCTCGAGCTCTACTCGAACTTCACCTACTTCCTCGACGATCCGGTGAACGGTGACCAGATCGAGCAGGTGGACGAGAGGGAGATCTTCGGCTTCGACTTCGCGCACGCCATGTCGACTGGTTGGCCCGGAACGCGGAGCGAGCTGTCGGTCGGTCTGCAGTCACGGCTAGACCTGATCGACGTCGGGCTGCACGACACGGAGGGACGGGAGAGGGTGAGTACGGTTCGCAGCGACGACGTGACGGAGTGGGGAACCGGCGCCTGGGTGTCAGCGGAGACTCAGTGGAACGAATGGTTCCGAACCCTCGCCGGTCTGCGAGGCGATTATTATCGATTCGACGTGACGAGCGACGACCCGCACAACTCAGGCAACGCGTCGGATTTCATCGCGAGTCCGAAGCTCTCGCTGATCTTCGGTCCCTGGAAAGGTACCGAAGCCTACGCCAGCGCCGGCCTCGGCTTTCACAGCAACGACGCGCGGGGTACGACCCAGACCATCGACCCGCGATCCGGCGATCCGGTGGCGCCCGTCGATCCCCTGGTTCGTTCGAGGGGAGCCGAGATCGGACTGCGTTCCAGCCCGGTCCAGGGATGGCGCTCGACCGTCGCGCTGTGGACGGTGGAACTCGACAGCGAACTCCTGTTCGTCGGAGACGCCGGCACGACGGAGCCGAGCGGCGCCAGCCGGAGGCTGGGAGTCACGTGGACGAATTTCTGGCGGATCTCCGAGCGATTGACCGCGGACCTCGATATCTCATTCACCCGGGCGCGACTCGTGGATGTGCCGGACTCGGAGAACCGGGTGCCGGGCGCCCTGGAGAACGTGGTCGCGGCGGGGATCACCTGGGACAGCCCGCGGGGTGGGCCGTTCGCCACCGCTCGCCTGCGTCACTTCGGGGCGTATCCGCTCACGGAGGACAACTCGGAGCGCGCCGCCCCTACGACGCTGGCCAACCTGGCCGCCGGGTGGCGGTTCGGGGATACCGGACTCAGCCTGTCTTTGAGCGTCCTGAACCTGCTCGACTCGGACGACCGGGATATCCAGTACTGGTACGCGTCGCGTGGTCCCTCGGAACCGTCCGCTGGGATCGAAGACCTCCACTTCAAGCCCATCGAGCCCCGACAGGTGCGGCTGCGGCTGGCATGGGGTCTGTGAAGTGACGCCGCCTGATCGTGCCGAGGGAGAGGCTGTGACGGACGCGTGACCTGCTGGCAGTGAGGCCGTTACAGACCTTGACTTCTATGGGAGGGTGGTCTCTTACCCGGGGGACCGTACGTCCACTATTCCCTCTGAACGAACGACAGGAGGTATCTGTGAAGCGGCTGAATTCCAACGCCGTCCTGCTGCTCTGCTTGGCTCCGCTCGCAAGCGTGGCCTGCGGCGACGATAGCCGGGCTCCAACCGAGCCGTCATCGGCTGTGACACTTACAGACGCCGAAAGCGAGGCTGATCTCGCCTCGGTAAACGGCAATGGTACCGTTCGGGTGACTTCGAGCGATGACATGGTCGCCGGCTCATTTCGCGCCGCCATCCTCGAGGCGAACGACAATCCGGGCATACGCACGATCCAGTTCGCGCCGGGGCTCGGCACGATCTCGATTGACGAGACCGTCACGTTCACGGGCGCCCAGCATCTCGTGATCGATGGAAAAGACGCGATCATCGACGCCACGGGCGTGGCGGCCGGAACGGACGCCTTTCTCGCGATCGGCGGCGGCGACCTCACCCTACGCAAGCTCACTGTCCAGGGAGCGGACGGGAACGGCGTTCGGGTGGAGGTCCCGGCCGGTCGCTCGGGTGTGCAGGAACTCACCCTGGAGCACGTGACGGTCCAGCACAACGGTCTGCATGGTGTGCACTTCGATGACCAGGCGAACAACTCCCCGGCAAACACCTCGCTGATCGTTCGCGACAGCCACATCATCGAGAACGGATTCGTCGGAATCTCCGACTGGGATGGGATCCGACAGGACGAGGGCGGCGAGGGCGACCTCTTCGCCAGGATCCAGAACAGTCATTTCACCGGAAACGGGGCCGACGGCTTCGAGGCCGACGAGAAGGGTAACGGGAGCACCTTCGTCACGGCACGCAATTCTACCTTCAACGAGAACGGCCCGCGCGATCCCGCCGACCTCGACGACGGCCTCGACATCGATGAGGCTGGTCCGGGCGGCATCTACTTCGAGGGATCCGGGCTCGAGCTCAACGACAATTTCGACGAAGGTCTAGACCTGGACGAGGAGGGCTCGGGCGACCTCGAGATCCGACTGACCAACGTGATCGCCAACCGGAATACCGACGAGGGCGTCAAGGGCACCGAGGACAAGGAATGCGAGCCCAGCGACGACGATGAGACCCTAAATGCCGATCCGGCCGCCTGCGCGCTGGCGGGAGGCAGTGTAAGGCTGACCTTCCGGGGGCTGACGACGATCGGGAACGGGGCCGAGGGCACACAGGTGGAGGAGTTCGGAGCCGGTGATGTGGATGCCGACGTCCGCAACCTGCTCGCGACGGACAACAGCGATGAAGGAATCCAGATCGGCGAGGACGATGAACTTGGAGACGTCTTGGCGCCCGCAAGCACGGGCGGATCGATGTCCGTCGAATTCCACAACGTGGTCACCAACGACAACGACGATGGCCAGAAGATCGAAGCACTGGAGTTCTCCGGCGGAACCGGTACGTTGACCGCCCGACTGTTCAACTCGGTGGCCAAAGACAACGACGATGATGGAATCGTGGTCGGTCGCGAAGGCGGCGTGCAGGGAACGCTGCTGCTCGTCAACCGCGAGACCACCGGCAACGGTGACGACGACCTCAACGACGATGGAGTGAACGTAACCGAAAGACCGTAGCCGCAAGCTCGGCAAGAGTTACGCGTGTCAGCCTCGAGAGGCCCTGCCAAGGTAGGGCCTCTCGTGCGATGGTCAGGTAAGTGGAAGCGGGCGACCGGGGTCGCCGTCGAGCCGCGCAGCGGGGAGACCCGTTTTGCGGTGCGGCCGCGAAACGCACCGGCGACCTCCGATGTGCAGACGAAGGTCGCCGGGTCAGGTAAGTGGAAGCGGGCGACCGGGGTCGAACCGGCGACCTTCAGCTTGGAAGGCTGACGCTCTACCAATTGAGCTACGCCCGCATGTCTCATCCCTGCAGGGACGGAGGCGCGCCAATCTGCCGCCGATTCCGGGTTGAGGCAAGGTGGCGACCGCAGCGCTCACTTGCACCTCTGCGTGCACGACGGCAGAATATCGGAGTTCCCTAGCGATCTCCGACCCACGGACGGCTCAGTTTCCGTACCCCTGCACCAGGAGGAAGTCATGCGACGGACCCTTCTCATGCTCACCGCGGCCGCGGGCGCTCTAGTCCTCACGGCAGATGCCGCGTCTGCTCAGAGCGCGACAATCGCCCAGCTCCAGGCCTCCTACACCCCGGTAGGCCGGCTTCCGGCCGGGACGTACGGGGTCACGAACATGGCGATGCCCGCGACCTTCGTGGTTGACCTGCGCGCGCGGAATCCCAGCGCCCAGTTGCTCGTCCAGCAGGGCGGCGCCGAGACGAAGCACGACGTCAAGTTCGTAAACACCAGCAGCTGGACGGGTCAGACCAGGGTCGACCAGTTCAGCTTCTGGTTCGATCAGGGGGACGACATCCTCGTCACCTGCACCGTGGCACGACGCGACGCCCATCGGTTCAGCGGCCTGTGCAAGGATGCGGCGGATCGCGAGGGCTGGATCGAGGTCATGGGTCGCGCCGGCGAGTCCGTCGGACCGGGCGTCTGGTACGGACCCGGGCAGGGCTGAGCTCGAGGAATCGCGAATCGCCCAAGGACGGGGGTCCGGCACCGCGCCGGATCCCCGTTTTTTGTTCCGGGTAGGTCGGTACAGATTCGTCCGAGGAACACGATTCACCCGGAGCCGATAGTGCAAGCAGCAGAACACGACGACCCGACCGATATCAAGCGCGCGTCAACGTCCGTCCCCATCCTGGACGTTCTCGCCGACCGTTGGAGCCCGCGTGCGTGGCAGGACCGGCCGGTCGAGGACGAAAAGCTGCTGCGTATGTTCGAGGCGGCGCGATGGGCGGCCTCCTCAGGCAACGAGCAGTCGTGGAGGTTTCTACTGGCGCGCAGGCATTTCGACGAGAGCTGGGAGGATGCGCTCGCCTGCCTGGTCGAGGGTAACCGGGAATGGGCACAAGCGGCGCCCGTCCTCGTCCTCACCGCCGCGGCGACGGAGACCCGCCGGGGCCGGCCCTACAAGCACGCCTGGCACGACCTCGGACTGGCCATGGGCAATCTATCGGCGCAGGCGACGGCCGACGGCCTCCACGTGCACCAGATGGGGGGCATTCTCCCTGATGAAGCGAGAGGGAGATTCAACGTGCCCGACGATTTCGACATCGTCACGGCGGTCACGATTGGATATCTCGGAGATCCGGCTTCGCTTTCGGAGCGGCGGCGCGAGAGCGAACTGGCGCCGCGCAGCCGTCGCCCGCTACAGGAGACCCTCTTCACGGGAACCTGGAACACCGAGAGCCCGATCCTGAAATAGGAGTCGGGCCCTCGGCGCAGGGGTACGGGATGGAGCCCGCAATCAGCTCCGGCGCATCTCGTGCCAGATGTCCCGGTGGATCTTCCAACCGTCGGTGGTCTTCTTCGCGGCGTTCATCCAGCGACCCTCGATCGTCACCGGCATGCCGTCCATCATGCCGCTCAGCTTGTACGTGCCCCACGTGGAGCCGTTGGCCTCTCCGATGATTCCGCTGTACGCCTCGAGCTCGATCTTGAACCCGGCGAACTGCTCGCTGCGCTGCGCAATCGCTTCCTGGCCTTGAATCAGGTCCTCGCCGGGAGGCATCCGAATCGCGTCGGTCGTGTAAAGTCGCGCGACCGCCTCGTAGTTCCCCGCATTGAATGCCGCTTCCCACCTGTCGATCAGGTCCTGCAGCGGCTCCGGTGCCTGCTGGGCCTGCAGCACTGATGCGCTCAGTAGAAGTGAGATCGTTACAGCGAGCGAGTTCAGCGTACGACGCATTGTACTTCCTCCTGGTCATGGAACGGGCCGCGCTCATTGCGGATTCACCGCAAGCCTCGAGGCAAAGCATCGCCAGATCCGGTTCGCATGGGAAGCCCCCGCCGGAGCGACTGCCTCAACCTCGCGGCTTCAGTAGCGCTTCGAACTCGGGCGACGAGACGAGAGAACGAAGCGTCGGCAGAGAGTGCAGCTCGACGCCGAAGGGGAGGCCTGCGGCGAACGCTCTGCGAAACGCTTCGATCGCCTGATCCGCCTGATCGAGCGCGGCGTGTATCTCCGTTACCATCAAGAGGTGGCGCCCGCTGAGATACGGATTCTGCAGTGCTTCGAGCTGTCCAATTACACCGGCCGCAGCCTCGCTATCTCCTCCGAGCGCCGCGAGCAGCCCGGCGAGACCCAACGTCGCCAGGTCGTCCAGCGGCGTCCCGGCGGGCAGCGTCTGCGCTGCACCGAGCCGCTGACCGGCTGCGACGAGATCACCCATCTCCAGTAACATCCGAGCCTCGAGCAATTTCTCCGACCGCGAACCCGAGTCGCGATCGGAAAGCCAGGCCAGCCCGGCCCGGCGGGCTGAGATACCGGCCGCCGGGTGCCCATGGTGTTCGAGTTCCCGGGCTGCCGTCGAGGCCACGTCGGCGGGCGTGATCAGCTTCGGTGGCAGCCGCATTGCCTCATCGACGAGCGCCAGCACCGCGTCCGGCTCATGCAGGGCAGCGCGCGTCCTTACCTCCGCTCGAATCGGCTCGAGCTCACCCGGAAGGCGCGCGCGGCCCCGCATCACCGCAGCCAGCTCGGAATGGTGATCCCCAAGCAGGTGAAGGGCTCCGGCGAACACTTCCCACCACTCGGCCCAGTCTTTCCACCAGCCCAGACCCGTGTCGTTGCCCTCCAGCACGCGGATGCATTCCGTCAGGCGATTCAGCCGGTACGCTTCGCGCCCTGCGAGAAAGGTCAGCACGGGATGAGATGTCAGCCGCAGGAGCTCCCGGCAGGCCCGATAGGCTTCCCACCGGTTGCCGCGCAGATCGGAAAGGAAGTAGGCTCCGAAGTACCGTTCGTAGTCCGAAGCCGACTCGGCTCCTGCCTCGAGGGCCGCGGTCGCGAGCAACTCCGCCCCCTCGAGGTCGCCGCAGTAGGTCCTGGCCAGGGCTGCGAAGATCGCCGCCTTGACGAACTGCGGATCGACTTCATAGGCCGCGTACAGGCGGCGCGCTGCCTCCTCGAACCGGTACTCCCCGAATGCCTCCGCCCCGCGGATGTACTCGAGCCAGGACTCCCACGTGGGAGTGTGCACCGGTAGTCCGTGAACGAACGCGATCGGAACGCGGGGATCGTACTGCGCAGCCGTCGCTGCCATCATCCTCGCCACGACTCCGCTCATGGCCTCGTCGTCGGGGTCCCACGACAGCGGCACAGGTTCCGCCGCGAACAAAACGCGTCCCCCATCTCCGGCCTTCGTCAACCTCGCCCTTACCTCGAGTCCATCCTCACGCGGGTAGAGAGCCGCCGTCACGATTGCCGTCGTCCACGGAACCTCCGAACCGGCGACGACTTCGACATAGGCGAGCTCCGACAGTCCCTCTACCAGGCGGTCTCCGAGACGCAGACACAAGGCTTCTTGCCGCGGATCTCCGGTTCGATTCTCCACCGGCCTGACGGCCACTACGATGAGCGTCGAAGCGGGCGGGAACTCTGCTTCGTCTGGAATTGCGCCACGAGTCGCCCGGTCTCGAATGGACGCGGCCAGTGAGACCGTTTCGGGTGACGGCTCGATGTCAAGGTCCTCCTCGAGCCGCGCGGCCAGCGTCTCGAAGCACCTCAGTGCCTCGGCTCGGTCCCCCGCCACATCCAGCAGAAACAGCAGACGGCGCCAGGCGGACTCGTCGTATGGCGCGAAATCGGTCCAGCGTCGCGCCCAGAGGATGGCGGCCTTCAATTCGCCGTTCTTCGCGGCCCGCGCGGTCAACCGGTCCGCGGCGACTCCCGCGCGGCGGGTCAGCCGGCCGCGCTCCCCGTCCAGCCACCGATCGAATTCGCCCCCATCCACGTGGAGCCCGGGAAGGAACTCCCCGCGCACCAGATCGACTGCCTCCGGCAGCAATCCGGAGTCGAAAGCCTCGGTGAAGGCACGAGCGTCACACCAGATCCTCCCACCCTCCACACCGATCGATTCACCTCCGTTTCCGCAGAAGAGCTCCGGGCCCAGTTCCTTTCGCAACTCGTACAGCTCGTGGCGGAGGACACCACGACCGTGGCTCTCGTCGAGATCCGGCCAGAGCAGCGCGATCAGGGTCTCCCTCCGGTGGATCGGAATCGGGTGTGGTGCAGCGAGATAGGCGAGGAGCGCCACTCTCTTCGCGTGTCGCAACGGCTCGCGGACGGGGGTTCCGTCCTCCATGCGAAGATCGATCGTGCCCAGGGTGCGGAATTCGAACATGGCTCCCTCGTGGC
>JAMJQL010000186.1 GCA_023554245.1 Gemmatimonadota bacterium | reverse complement strand
TGGTCGATCTGCTCGAGCAGCGCCTTCTTGATCTCGCCGGCGCGCAGCGTTGCGTCAGACGTCGCCATGATTCTCGTATTCCCGCCGTTGATGAGTTATTCGGGTGATCCGGAATCGCTCGCGGCCACTGCGGCCGCATTCTCGTCCAGCAGGGCGCGACGCATCAGTTGCAGCCGACGTCGCACCGACCCGTCCAGAACCCGGTCCTTCACCCGCACTACGAGTCCTCCGATGATCTCTCTGTCCGTCCGGAAGTCCGCGGCGACTTCCCCTTCGAGGAATCTCGACAACGCCGCCTCAAGCTCGCCCCGGAAAACCTCGTCCGCCTCGAACGGAAGTGTAACGCTGGCGTGCACCCGGCCTGTCCGTTCGTTGAGGATCTCACGATAGGCGTCCTCCATGAGCGGGATCAGGCCCTGTCTCCGCTTGTCGAGCACCACCTGAAGAAACCGGATGAAAGGCTCCGGATATCGGTCTCCGAGCACCGATCGGAGGACGCGCTTCTTCTCCTCCATGGCCACGCGAGGCGTGTTCAGGAACGCACGGAACGGAGGACTCTCCCGATAGAGAGATCCGATCTCGCCCAGCATGGTCAGCCACTCTTCCTGTGCGTCTTCGCGCTCGGCGAGGGCGTAGAGTGCGTCAGCGTAGTTCCTTGCTACCGCGTAACGGCTCACTCGATTCCCGCCATGTAGTCACGGACGAGACGGCGATTGCCCTCGTCATCCAGGTGCTCGTGGATCAGCCGCTCCGCGGCGGCGATCGCCAGATCGACTGATTCCCGGCGGACGGTGGCCATCATGTCATCCCGCTCGCGCTCCAGCTCGCGGCGGGCCTTCTCTAGCATCGCCTCGTGCTCTTTCCTCGCTTCGGCGAGGATGTCCTGCCGGAGTTGCTCGCCTGCCTCCCGGCCCTGGGCGAGAATCTCTCTCGCCTCCAGGCGTGCTTCGTCCAGCTGGCGCTGGTGCTCGTCGAGCAGTCGGCGAGCCTCTTCGCGGTCCGCCCGGGCCGAGTCGATCGCACCCTGGATCCGCGACTGCCGCTGCTCGAGTCCACTCGCGATGGCGGGAAACGCCTTCCACGAGAGTACGCCGAGCGTCAGCAGGAAGAGCACCCAGGTCCAGATCATCAGGCCGAGGTTGAGCGAAAAGACGCCCGAACCGCCCTCGGCAGCGAGAACTGCATCGGGGAGGGCGAAGATCAGCATCGTCGCCCCCGCAATTCGGCGTGTCAGCATACCTCTCTGACCGACCCTTCCTTACTTGATGAAGCCGGCGATCACGAGCCCGAACAGAGCGGCGCCCTCGATGAGCGCGGCGAGGATGATCGATCCGGTCTGGATCTGAGCGGCGGCTTCCGGCTGGCGTGCCATAGCATCGGCCATCTGGCCTCCGATCCGGCCGATACCGAGTCCGGCGCCGATCACAACACCGGCGGCGCCGAGCACGGCCATTCCGGCTCCGATGTCGCCGATCCCGGTCTCCTGAAGCAGAGCGAGCATGTTGAGCATCTCGGGGGTCTCCTTGTTAGTCCCGTTTGAAACATCCGACCCGGTCCACCGGCAGCATCAGTGTGCGTGCCGGATGAGACCGATGAACACCGCTGTCAGCGCGGTGAATATGTAGGCCTGAAGAAAGGCCACGAAGATCTCCAGAAACATCACGAACAGACCGAGTAGAAGCGACCCGGTGATCGCCGCGACGCCAGTAATCCGGGTGAAGCTGCCATACGTCAGGATAAGCCCCAGCAGCGCCAGGATCACGAAGTGCCCGGCCGTCATGTTGGCGAACAGTCGAACCGCCAGCGCGAACGGCTTCGCGAGCTTCCCGATCAGCTCGACCGGTGTCATGATGATCAGCATTACGACGCGCATCACCGGGTGCAGCCCGGGAGGTGCGTAGAATATCGTTCCCAGCCACCCCTTGAAGCCGAGTTCCGACATGCCGGCCGCCTCTACCACCACCAGCGATATGAGCGCGAGGGCCGCCGTGACCATGATGTTCGACGTCGACGTGGCCCCGAACGGCACCAGCCCGAGGAGGTTGGCGAACAGGATGAAGAAGAAGAGCGTCACCACGTAGGGAACGTACTTCTCCCCGCCGTGCCCGATGTTCGCGAGCGCCACGTCATCGCGCAGGTAGACGTAGAAAGTCTCGAACGCGTTGAGCATTCCCTTCGGCGCTTCCCCCTCCTCCTGAGTCCGCGTTGCCCGACGGGCGGCGATCCACACGGTGAGAATCGTGAGCAGCGTCGCGAGCCAGAGGAAGACGACGTGCTTCGTCGGTGACATGTCGATCTCGAAATTGCCGATCTGGATCGGCGGCACCCGCGGCAACGCCACCTTGATCGATCCGAACTCCAGCTCATGGGAATCGACGATGTGGTGCATCATGGCGTCGGTGCCCCACTCCTCGGCGTGAGCACCTTCCTCGTCGCCGTGCTCGGCTGCACCTCCGGCATGCTTCTCGGTTTCCTGGTCAGTTGCCTTGCCGTGCGTGTCCTCGGACTCGCCGGCGGTCTCTCCATGCTCCTGCGGAGCGATCGAAATGGTCGTCGTTGCAGAACGCACCGCCCCCGCAGGCGCCGCGGATCGTGCGGCGACGGGAGCCGGTGGGAGCGCCACCAGCGATGCCATCAGGAGTGCAGCGAGCATCGACCTCTTCACTGATTGATTTCGTCCGGCGATGCGGATCGCGCCGTGAGCGCCAGCCAAACCGCCTCCAGCAACAGGTACGTCACCAGTGCGAACGCGTACGCGAGCACAGCATTCCTGCCCCGCCCGAGCAGCGCAGAAAGCCCCCACAGTAACGCCAGTCCGCCGAAGCGAGCCGCCATGCCCGCTACCCAGGGGTTCGTGACCGGTCGACCGGCTTCGAGCGCACCTGCCAGTGGCCAGAAGCTCGCGGCCTGCACCGCCCAGGCCAGCGCCAGTCCCGCCGTGACTCCGGCCGCGGAGACTCCGGACACGATCGCCGTCACGCCCCCGACCGCCGCTACCAGTCCCGTGACTGCCAGATACGCCACACGGTGCGTCTCGACCCGATCAGTCACTCTCCGGCTCGTCGTCCTTTCGGGTCCTCCGGGGTTCCAGCACGAGAGACCGGTACATGGTATAGAACCCGGCCCCGAAACCGATGAAAGTCCCGAGTAAGACGAAAAGCGGCCCCGTCTGGAGCCGCTCGTCGGCCATCGATCCCAGCCACGCGAAGAGCGCCGTGGACAGGCCGAGAGTGAGTCCGTGCCCGCTGTAGCGACCCAATTGGGCCAGGGCACGATTCTCGCGCCCGTCAGATTGCTGCACCAGCTTCTACCCCCGGTGACGGCCGCGGCGACTATACCCGCTTGTGAAAATGTACGCAAGATCGAGTTCTTGACGGGAAGCGATCTTCTGATCTACGCTCTTCGCCGCCGGATCGATGGGCCGGGCCGACCGGTCGGACACGCCGGACCACGCCGAACGCGGACGCAGGGATGCTCACTGGAGCGAAGTCAGGTACCGAGGGCGGCGGAGACGTTGAGCTCCTCGAGAGGCTCACGATTACCCGGGCGCAGATCGAGTCCCAGGTCGCAAGACGGATCGTGGGCCAGTCGGAGGTCGTCGAGAAACTGCTCGTCGCGCTCCTCGCCGGCGGACACGCACTGGTCGTGGGCGTGCCCGGCCTTGCGAAGACGACGTTGATCGCGACGCTCGCCGATACGCTCGATCTGAGCTTTCATCGCATCCAGTTCACTCCCGATCTCATGCCGTCGGACATAACGGGCACTGAGGTCCTCGACGAGGACCACGATTCGGGACGCCGGGTGTTCCGATTCGTTCGCGGGCCGATTTTCGCCCAGGTGATCCTGGCGGACGAGATAAACCGGACCCCCCCGAAGACCCAGGCGGCCCTGCTGCAGGCGATGCAGGAAGGCGAAGTGACTGCAGGCAGCTCGACATTTTCCCTCGACAGGCCCTTCTTCGTGCTCGCCACGCAGAACCCGATCGAACACGAGGGAACGTATCCTCTCCCGGAAGCGCAGCTCGACAGGTTCATGCTCGAGCTCCGCATCACCTATCCGAGCTTCGAGGAAGAACTGGCGGTCGCGGCGCTCACGACGGGCGGAAGCCCTCCCGAAGTGGAGCCGGTGATCGACGGAGAGCAGCTTCTGGCCTTCCAGGAACTCGTGAGACGGGTGCCCGCGCCTCGCTCGGTCGTGGAAGCGGCCGTGAAGCTCGCGCGCTCTACGCGTCCGGACGATTCCGAGGCCCCGCTATTCGTCCGCGAAATGATCGCGTGGGGAGCCGGGCCGCGCGCGTCCCAATACCTGGTGCTCGGCGCCCGAGCGAGAGCTGCACTTCATGGTCGCGCAGCCCCGGATTTCGAAGACATCAGAACGATCGCGCCCGACGTGCTCCGGCACCGGATCGTCCCGGGCTTCGAAGCGGAAGCGGCGGGACGCAGTGCCGACGATCTTGTTGCCGAGCTGATCCACACCGTGATTCCCTGATCCGGCGCACCCAGAACGATGAACACCCTCACCGTCCTGTTGTCGCTTGGCGGCCTCGTACTGCTCTCGGGTTTCTTCTCTGGATCGGAGATCGCTCTGTTTTCGGTGCCTCTGACGCGGGCACGGGCGCTGGCCGAAGAAGGCGTGAAGGGCGCGAAAGCGCTCTATCGACTCAAGTCGAATCCCGAGCGGCTGCTGGTCACGCTTCTCATCGGCAACAACGTCGTCAATATTGGAGCGGCTTCGGTCGCCACCTACGCGGCAACAGAGGCGTTCGGCTCGGCGGGTGTCGGGATCGCCACCGGAGGGATGACGCTCCTCGTGCTCTTCTTCGGCGAGATCATCCCGAAGACGTACGCGGCGGCGCATGCGCTCAGACTCTCCCTCCTCACCGCGCCGCTCTTCCTCTGGCTTACCCGGCTGGCTCTCCCGATCGTCCTTCCGTTCGAGGCCATCAGCCGACTCGTTCTCCCCCGTAGCCGCACGATTCCCAGCGTTACCGAATCGGAGATTCGGGCCCTGACACAGCTCGGCCACCAGACGGGTGCGATAGAGGAACACGAGCGTGAGCTGATCGAGCGAGCCTTCGCCCTCGACAATACGCGCGCCTGGGAGGTAATGACGCCGCGGACCGAGATATTCGCGTGGCCAGCAGACAGGAAGCTGAGCGACATCGCCGACGAACTGGACACTGTGCCGTTCAGCCGCATTCCGTTGCACGGCGACAGCATGGACGAGATCGTCGGCGTGCTCTACGTGCGGGACGCCTACGAAGCCTTGAAGGCGGGGAAAGGTAGTCTCCCTCTGGGTTCCCTGGGCCGCCAGCCTCTGTTCGTGCCGCATTCCGTCTCCCTGGTGCAGCTGCTCGGGAATTTCCGTTCGCGCCGAATTCACATGGGAGTCGTCGTGGACGAGCACGGAGGCACCGACGGTGTCGTCACGCTGGAAGACATCCTGGAAGAGCTCGTCGGAGAGATCGTGGATGAGCGGGACCTCCCCGAGGATTCGGTGGTCCGTGTCGATCGTAACGAAATCGTCGTCGATGCCGGCATCGATATCAAGGAGATCAATCAGCTGCTGGGAACCCGGTTTCCGGTTCTGGAGCACCGCACGATCAACGGTGTGCTGCTCGACCGCTTCGGCAGAGTGCCCGAAGCAGGAGAGGCGCTGGAGCTGGACGGGGTGACGATAGAGGTGCTCGAGGCGAGTGAAACGCAGGTGCAGCGGGCGAGAATTCGCAGTTTTCCGGACCACGAAGCGGGGCAGGGTGAGGAGAGCGCGACAGCTGGCCGCTCGGGAGATTCAACAGCGACCGGACGGGAGGCGAACGAGGAAAGGGAATTCCCCCGCAAGGACTGAGGGAACTAGAGGAACATCGATCTATACTCTTCGACGAGGGTGTCGGCGAACAGAAACGTGATTGCGGCCCCGAGCGCCAGGAAGACACCGAACGGAACCTCCTTCTTCGTCTTCAGACTTATCGGACCGAAGATCAGCGTTCCTGCGAGGGCCCCGATGAAGATCGTCAGCATCGCCCCGGCTGGCCCGAGAAATGCCCCGACCATGGCCATCATCTTCATGTCGCCGCCCCCCATGGCGGGCTTCCGGAATGCCCATTCGCCAAGGACGCCTACGGCGAACAGAACTCCGAAACCTAGCGCCGCGCCGAACAGTGCGAACGTCGGAGCAGGACTCCCCGGCAGCAGGGAAAGGGCCATCCCTGCTCCCAGTCCACCCAGGCTCAGGGCGTCGGGAATCAGGTAGTGCCGGGCGTCGATCAGAGCGATGGCCAGCAGCAGACTGAACAGGATGGCACCCTGCAGCGCGTGCCACGTCGGTCCATACAGGGCGGCGAGTCCCACCCATATCGCCGCCGTCGAGAGCTCGAGGGCCGGGTAGGCCCAGGAAATCGGCTCGCGGCAGGCTCGACATCTCCCTCGCAGGGCCAGCCAGCTGACAACCGGAACGTTGTCGTACCAGGCAATCGGCTCTCCACAGCGCGGACAGCGCGAGCGGGGCCGGATCAGGCTCTCTCCCTTTGGAAGCCGGCCGATGCAGACGTTCAGAAAGGACCCGACGGCCAGTCCCAGTACTCCCGCATAGAGCAGGAACAACACCTCAGTCGCTCCCTGCACCCGCACCTCCGAGAATTCGATCCAGCAGTATGGCTGCCGCTATCGCCACGTTGAGTGACTCCGCACCGCCGGCCTGTTCGATCGCCACGATTCTCTCTGCCGCGTCCCTGATCTCCCGGGAGACGCCCGCTCCCTCGTTCCCCACCGCGAGCGCTACCCGATCGGGACACGGGTCACCTCTCTGCAGGGCGACTCCGTCCGCTGCGCTTGCCCATATCGGGATTCCCCGGCCGCCGACGAAGTGGATCGCCTCGCCGGAGTCCATCTCCACGAGCGGAACCCTGAAGCTCGCACCTGCCGCCGCCCGCACGACCTTGGGCGACCAGGGGTCCACGGTTCCGGGCAACACGATCACTCCCCCGGCGCCCAGCGCCTCGGCCGTTCGAATCAGGGTACCCAGGTTTCCGGGATCCTGCACACCGTCCACCATGAGCAACCGCGAACCGACCACCTCCGGGTCAACACGCGGAATGACCGCGACTGCGAGGATACCCTGCGGCGTGACCGTGTCCGAAACCTCGGCCAGGTCCCGCGCAGACACCCGTTCGCACGGCACCTGCCGGTCCTCGAGCCGATCGAGAATCTCCCGCACCGCAGGCTCGGATCCAGCCGGGTCGGTGTAAAGGCAGTGCTTCACCTCCACGTCCGCATCCACCAGCTCGCCGACGACCCTCCAACCCTCCGCCAGAAACAGGCCCGCTCTCACCCTCTCCTTGCGCCGGGAGAGCGCAGCCAGCCGCTTGTGCAGCGTACGACTGATCATCGGGAACCAGACTCCGGCCGATCGATCTGGCATGCACCCGCCGCCGATCGGACTGAGGTCGGCGCGCAGGAACGCGCAAGGAGTGATGACATGAACGCAGCGATCCGGCCGCCCGTAGCCCTGACCATTGCCGGCAGCGATTCCGGCGGCGGTGCCGGCATCCAGGCCGATCTCAAGACCTTCCATGCGTTTGGAGTCTTCGGGACCTCAGCCCTGACAGCGATCACCGCCCAGAATACCCTGGGCGTCCGGGCCGTCCATGCCGTCCCCCCCGAGATCGTGGAGGGGCAGATCAGGGCGGTATGCGACGACCTCCAGCCCTCCTCATGCAAGTCGGGGATGCTAGCCGACACGCCGATCATCGAGGCGGTAGCTCGAACGCTCATCGACGCAGCCATCCCCGAGTACGTGCTGGATCCGGTAATGGTGGCGACCAGCGGAGACCGGCTGCTTGCCGAATCCGCCGTTGCCGCACTTCGCACAGAGCTGATTCCGCTCTGCACTCTCGTGACACCCAACATACCGGAAACCGAATTACTCGCGGGGATGGCGGTGGAGAACGAAACGGGAATGAGGCGGGCCGCCGAGCGAATTCTCGACTTGGGGGCCCCGGCCGTCCTGATCAAGGGCGGCCACCTGCCCGGCGCGAAGGTCGTGGACCTGCTCATCACGCCTTCAGGGGAATCGGTGTGGCGCGTCGATCGACTGCCTGCCGGAAACGCACACGGAACCGGTTGTACGCTTTCGGCCGCGATTGCCGCCGGTCTCGCCGCAGGGCATGGCCTGGAGGCTTCCACGGATCGAGCAATCGGGTATACCCGGCGTGCTCTCGAGACCGCACCGGGTCTTGGATCCGGAGCCACTCCCCTCAACCACTGGGCGCTGCCGTAAGGCACCTGTCTGCGGCCGTCACGGCGGCCGTGAGCAGGTCCCGGAAGCTCTTCGCGACCCGATGCGTAGTGGCGATGACCTCCTCGTGGTCCAACGCCGCATCTCCGAGTCCCGCGGCGTAATTCGTCAGGCAACTGACGCCGAAGCAGCGGATTCCGCGAGCTCGCGCCACGATCAGTTCGGGCACCGTGGACATTCCCACCGCGTCTGCGCCGAGCTTGCCCAGCATTCGGATCTCTGCGGGTGTCTCGAAGCTCGGCCCGAGAAGGGCCGCATATACTCCCTCCTGCAGAGGCACCCCCGTCTCATTCGATGCCTCGCGCAGTATGGAGCGCAGTTCCACATCCCAGGCCGCCGTCATGTCCGGAAACCGTGGCTCGCCTGAAACGGGGGGGCCGACGAGAGGGTTGGTCCCCGTCAGGTTCAGATGGTCCCGGATGATCATCAGGTCGCCGGGCACGAAATCCGGGTTGATCGCACCCGCGGCGTTCGACAGGAACAGAGCCTGAATACCGAGTTCCGCGAGCACCCGAACGGGAAAGGTGGCGAGCCGTGCCGAATGGCCCTCGTAGAGATGCGCCCGGCCGCGCATGACGACGCAGGGGACGCCTCCCAGCTCACCCAGGACCAGCTCTCCCGCGTGACCCTCCACGCCGGGCTCGGGAAACCCATCGATCTCTTCGTACGGGATCCTCAGGGCCCCCTCGATGCAATCCGTCAGGCCGCCGAGTCCGGAACCGAGTACGAGGCCGATTCGTGGACTGACCCCCGGACTGCGCGTCCGGATCGCCGCCGCACTGCGACCTGCCCGTTCGGTGAGGTCTGCGGGCGCGCTCAAGCCAGAACTCCCGCCAGGGTAGCCGTCATCCATGTCGCCACCGTGCCACCGAGCATCGCCCGCAGACCGAGGGTCGAGAGATCCTGCCTCCGGGAAGGCGCGATACCTCCGATACCACCGATCTGTATGGCGATCGAAGAGAAATTCGCGAATCCGGTCAAGGCGTAGGTGGCGATGATGGCGGACTTGGGTGAGAGGTCGGAGCCGGCGGAAAGCCCGTCGGCCAGCATCTGAAAAGCCACGAATTCATTGGCGACCATCTTCACGCCGAACAGACTCCCGATCTCGGCGGCGTCCTTCATCGGCACGCCGATCAGCCACGCGACGGGCGCGAACAGATACCCGAGGATCATCTCCAGCGTTACGCCCTCGACGCCCACCAGACCGAGCGTCCAGCCGAGGATTCCATTGCCGAGGGCAATGAGCGCGAGAAAGGCGATCAGCATCGCTCCGACGTTGAGCGCGAGCCGCATCCCGTCACTGGCTCCACCAGCCGCCGCATCGATCACGTTGGAGTAATCGAGTTCCAGATCCGTCTCCATGCCGTCTGCCGTGACGGGCTTACCGGTTTCGGGCACGAGCATCTTGCTGACCACGATCCCGGCGGGAGCAGCCATGATGCTCGCCGCGAGCAGGTGACCCGCGATCGTGGGAAAGCTCCCCGACAGCATGGCCACGTAGGCCGCCATTACGCCGCCGGCAACGGTCGCGAATCCGCCAGTCATTACGGTGTTCAGTTCCGACATCGTCATCTCTTCGACGAACGGCTTCACCAGCAGCGGGGCCTCCGTCTGTCCGACGAAGATGTTCCCGGCGGCGGAGGTGGTCTCTGCACCGCTCGTGCCCAGCGTCCTCTGCATCAGCCACGCTACACCGCTCACGATCCGCTGCATTACACCGACGTAATAGAGAATCGTCATCAGAGCGGAGAAGAAAATGATCGTCGGCAGCACGCTGAAGGCGAAATTCGCGAACAGTGGGACGGTCGCTCCATCCTCCAGCGGAACCACCGGCTGAACCAGATTCCCGAAAACGAAGGAGGCGCCTGCGTTCGTGTAGCCGATCAGGGCGACGAAGACGTCGTTCACCACGCGAAAGAACGCACGGCCCCAGTCCGTGTTCAGGACGAGAAGGGCGAACACCAGCTGGAGTCCCAGGCCCTTTGCGACGAGGGACCACCGGATCGCCGAGCGTTGCGCCGAGAAGAACCAGAGGGCGGATAGCAGAACGACCAGCGCGAGAGCTCCTCGCGCGGCGCGAACGGGTAGCGGCTCCGCGATCTCATCGACGTCGATGAGCCCGGAAGGCTCGGCGTCCGCCTGCTGCACTGGTGCCCGGTCGATCGCCTCGTCCGAGACGGCAAAGCCCGCCTGCTCCGACCTGACGACCTCCGGCGGCACCTCCGGGTCGCCTCTGAGCTCCGCTCCCGGGAACAGAAGGGCAGCAGCAACAGCCATGCAGAGGAGGTCGCGCCGTCGGCCCCGGCGCACCGAATTCACCACGAGCCGAAGCGCCCGATCTGTTCCCTGGTAAGCACGATTCCGGCGTGCTTCGCTTCGACCAGCTTTCTTCGCGCGAACAGTTTGATCAGGACGACACCGGCTACGAAACCGCCCACGTGGGCCCAGAACGCCACTCCGCCACCGGATCCCGTGCCCGCCGCCAGGCCGGAGAACAGCTGGAGGCCAAACCAGAGTCCGAGCACTGCCAGGGCCGTCATCGGGATCACGCGGACGTAGACGACGAGAAAGATCAGCGTGTGGACTCGCACCTTCGGATAGAGGACGATGTAACCACCCATGATCCCGCTGATCGCTCCGGACGCTCCCACGGTGGGGATCGCGCTCGACGGGTCTATGAAGATGTGGGCCAATGCCGCCAGGACGCCGCACAGCACGTAGAAGATCACGTAGCGCAGGTGACCCATCGAGTCCTCGATATTGTTACCGAAGACCCAGAGAAACCACATGTTTCCCAGAAGGTGCATCCAGCCGCCGTGCATGAACATCGACGTGAACACGGTGGACCAGGTATGCCCCCCGATCGTGCAGCTGGCTTCACCGAGCGAAACCGTCTCACCAGATCCAATGGCTCCAGTGATCTCGGCAGGAATAGCCCCGTACGCGCAGAGCGAATTCAGGAACGGCTCGGCAACGCCTGCTCCCTGAACGAGTAACCAGACGAGGATGTTCGCCGCGATGATCAGAATCGTGACGAAGGGAAACAGCTCGGTCGGGTTGTCATCGCGCAGTGGAAACATGCCCGGAAGGGTAGACGAGGCCTACGGGAGACGCAATACGGGCTCCTTCTGAACGACACTGTCGCGCCTTCCCTGCCTTTCTGACACGAAAACGAACCGCGGGGTGCCAGAATAGCGGAATTCTGACCAATTTCGCCGGCTCTGAACGGCACATCGCTTGCACTTCCCACACCTCGAGCGAAACCACGAACGACCCGGTCTCCCGCCCGCCGGCGCGGCGCGGCCTCCGGGCGGGAGCGAGAAAGGGAAACAACTCTATGAGCAAAGTCATCGGAATCGACCTCGGAACGACCAATTCCGTGGTGTCCGTGATGGAGGGTGGCGATCCGGTCGTGATCCCGAACGCGGAGGGAGCTCGAACTACTCCTTCCGTGGTCGCGTTCACGAAGGACGGAGAGCGCCTGGTCGGGCAGGTGGCCAAGCGACAGGCGGTAACGAATCCCGTAAACACGGTCTCATCGATCAAACGTTTCATGGGTCGCAAGTGCTCGGAGGTCGAGCACGAGAGACAGCTGGTCCCCTACGAGATCGAGTGCGACGGGCAGGACAGGGTTCAGGTCAAGATCCCCGCGGTAGACAAGACGTTCACGCCGCCGGAAATCTCGGCGATGGTCCTCCAGAAGATGAGGCAGACAGCTGAAGACTACCTGGGCTCGGAGGTCAGCCAGGCCGTGATTACGGTTCCTGCCTACTTCAACGATGCCCAGCGGCAGGCCACCAAGGACGCTGGCAAGGTCGCGGGCCTCGAAGTGCTCCGGATCATCAACGAGCCGACGGCGGCCGCCCTCGCGTACGGGCTGGACAAGAAGAGCGACGAGAAGATCGCGGTGTTCGATCTGGGCGGCGGCACCTACGACATTTCGATTCTCGAGCTGGGCGACGGCGTCTTCGAAGTGAAGGCCACGAACGGCGACACGCACCTGGGCGGAGACGATTTCGATCAGCGCGTGATCGACTGGATGGTCGAGGAATTCAAGAAGGACCAGGGTATCGATCTCTCAAAGGACCCGATGGCCCTGCAGCGTCTGAAGGAGGCCGCGGAAAAGGCCAAGATGGAGCTTTCCACGACCACTCAGACCGACATCAACCTGCCGTTCATCACGGCGGACCAGAGCGGTCCCAAGCATCTGCACATGACGCTGACCCGCTCGAAGTTCGAGCAGCTGGTGGATGACCTGATCGAGCGGACCAAGGATCCGATGAAGAAGGCGCTCGACGACGCCGGGCTCAAGCCCGACGAAATCGATGAGGTGATCCTGGTCGGCGGGTCTACGCGAATCCCCAAGATTCAGGAGACCGTGCGCGAGTTCTTCGGCAAGGAGCCTCACAAGGGAGTGAACCCGGACGAGGTCGTCGGCATCGGCGCCGCGATCCAGGGCGGAGTGCTCGCCGGGGACGTCAAGGACGTTCTTCTGCTGGATGTGACCCCGCTGTCGCTCGGGATCGAGACCCTCGGTGGCGTGATGACGGCGCTGATCACCAGGAACACGACGATCCCGACCAAGAAGAGCGAGGTGTTCTCAACGGCCGAGGACAGCCAGCCGACGGTGGATATCCACGTCCTGCAGGGCGAACGCCCGATGGCCGCGGACAACAAGACGATCGGCCGCTTCCAGTTGACGGGGATTCCACCGGCGCCTCGAGGCGTGCCGCAGATCGAGGTCACGTTCGATATCGATGCGAACGGCATTCTGCACGTCAGCGCCAAGGACCGGGCGACAGGTAAGGAGCAGAAGATCCGGATCGAGGCCTCTTCCGGTCTCTCCGACTCCGAGATCGAGAGAATGGTCAAGGATGCCGATGCACATGCGTCGGAGGACAAAGATCGGCGGGAGAAGGCCGAGGCCCGGAACCGGCTCGATTCCCTGATCTACCAGACCGAGAAGAACATCGAGGAGTGGAAGGAATCGCTCGACGATGATTCGAAGCAGAAGATCGAGTCGACGCTGGAGCGCGGGCGGCAGGCCCTGAAGCAGGATGACCAGTCCGAGATCCAGTCCGCGACCGAGGAAATTCAGCAGACCGTTCAGGCCGCGGCGCAGCAGATCTACGCCAAGGCTGGAATGGGCGAGCAGGGAGCGCCCGGCGAAGCTGGATTCGAGGCCGGGGAGGCTGACGACGAGACGGCGGGCGGTGCGGGGGACGAAGACGTGGTCGAGGCGGACTACGAAATCGTCGAGGAGGCGGAGGACAAGTAGAGGCATCCCGCGTTGCGGAATGCCGATAAACAGTACTCGACGGCGCCCTGCGGGGCGCCGTCGTCGTTTCGGGCAACGAATTCCTGGAGGTCGGGTGTCCGAATCCGGGAGCCGTGGAATCCCCCGGGCATCCCCACGCCCGGGGAACCCCCGGAGCCCGGCAGCGATATGAACCGGTCGCGCCCGGAGCCAGCAACTCGACAGGGCACCGCGCACCTGAACTCAGACTCGACGGGAACCGATGAGAGACCCACTGCGAAGCAAGCTCAATCTGATCATCACGGCGGTCGTGGCGTTCGCGATCGGCCTTGGAATCGCCGCCCGGTTCGACCTTACGCCACCCGGCGTCGCCCAGGAGAAGAACCCGCCTCTTCGACTGGTGTCCTCGAACTGGGACGCATCAGCGGCACAGACGATCCCGATGAACGGCTTCGCCGAGATCGCGGAGCAGATCACGCCCGCCGTCGTAACGATCTACGTCGATCGCGACATCGCCGAGCACAGTCGGCGCCGCCTGCCAGAACCGTTCGATCAGTTCCAGCCCGAGATTCCGCCGACGGTGAGGGGAAGCGGTTCCGGCTTCATCATCAGTGAGGATGGATACATCGTCACGAACAACCACGTGGTCGAAGACGCCGCGAGGATCACCGTGGAGTTGTTCGACCGGCGCCGATTCGACGATGTTCGACTGGTGGGACGGGATGCCACGACCGACATCGCGCTGCTGAAGCTGGAGGCCGACGACCTCACGGCTGCTTCCCTCGGCACCAGCGAAGGCGCCCGTGTCGGCGAGTGGGTACTGGCGGTAGGCAGCCCCGGATTCACCCGGGGCACGGAGCCGTTGACCATGACCGTCACCGCCGGGATCATCAGCGCCAAGGGACGCAACATCAGAATCATCGACGAGTCCAGCGCGATCGAGGACTTCATACAGACCGATGCCGCGATCAACCCGGGGAATTCCGGCGGACCACTGATCAACGCGCAGGGACGGGTGATAGGTGTCAATGCGGCCATCGCCTCTCGGTCGGGATCATACGAAGGATACGGATTCGCGGTGCCGATCGATCTCGCCCGAGAGGTCATCGACGATCTGGTGGAATACGGTCGCGTGCGTCGTGCACTGCTCGGCGTCCAGATCACGGCGGTCGATGCGCCGATAGCCACCGATTACGGGCTCGAGCGACCTTTCGGAGCTCAGGTCCTCAGGATCGAAGAGGGAATGGCAGCGGCGGAGGCCGGCATTCGAGTGGGTGACCTGATCGTCGCGATCGACGGCGAGCAGGTGGAGTCGGTCAACGACCTGCAGACGAAGATCCGCAAGCGCGAACCCGGCGAAACGGTCCGGGTCGAGGTTGTCGATTACGAGCGTGAGCGCCGGACCGTGTCGGTTCGCCTCGAGGAGGCGGAAGCGGTTCAGACGGCGAGTATCGCTCCGGAAGTCGCCGAAGAGACTCCCGATCCGCTGGGCCTGGTGGTGGATGAGATCTCCTCGGATGTCCGCCGGGCGCTCGACATTCCGGGCGAGGTTGACGGCGTGATGATTACCGAGATGGATCGGTTCGGACAATTCGCGCAGCGCTGGGGACGGATGAGTCCCAGCGACAACCCGATCATCGTCAGCGTCAACCGCACCGAGGTCGGAAGCGTGGATGATTACCGGCGTGAGATCGCCCGGGTCGAGCCCGGAGACGTGGTGAGCCTGCTCGTCTACGACCCGAATCAGAGGGGTACGATTCCGGTCAGCGTTCCACTTCCGTCGAACCCTCGCTGATCCCGCGCGCCATCGTGCGATCCGCGGGCGGCGCTCTCCGATCGGCGGAGGACGCCGCCCGCGTTCCGTTCTGTCCGGTTCAGACCCCGGGTGAGCACGCGTAGCCCGTATCGGGCTCCGGAGTTAGAATTGCGGTTGCTCCGGCTCGGCCAGCGAAAGTGGCGGAACTGGCAGACGCGCCAGCCTTAGGAGCTGGTGGCCGAAAGGCCGTGGGGGTTCGAGTCCCCCCTTTCGCATCACATCCAGATCCTCAGAAGTGAGATTCGGTTGATGGCAGACGATACGATAGAGACGAACGATACCATGGACACCGGGATCGACGTCGCCGTGGAGGTCGGGGACGGCTGGTCGCGCAGACTGACGATCACGGTGGCACCGGAACGAGTCGCGCGGGCGCGGGCGAAGGAGCGCAAACGACTCTCGAAATCGATTCGCCTGAAAGGTTTTCGCAAGGGACGCGTTCCGGGCGATGTCGTAGAGCAACGTTTCGGCACGGAACTCGATCAGATCGTTCAGGAACGTCTGATCGAGGATGCCTATCGGGAAGCCATCGATTCAACCGAACTTCAGCCCGCCGGGGCGGCGAGCGTTTCCAACGTGCAGTACGCGCCCGGCGAACGGCTGACCTTCCAGGCGGAGGTCGAGATCATGCCGACTCTCGAACTGTCGCGAATCGGGGGCTTCCGGCTCAAGCGGGAGACCGCGCCCGTGACCGACGAGGAAGTCCGGCAGATCCTGGACCGTGTTCTCTCGGACTTCGCCGACTGGCGGGAGGTCGAGCGCAAAGCGGCGCAGGGGGACCTCGTAGCGGTGCGTGTGGCGCCGCTGGCTGAGGGAGAGGATCAGCCCGCCGAGGAGGCGAAGCCGTATCGGTTCGTGCTGGGATCGGGGCAGGCGTTACCGGATGTCGAGAAGGCGATCACCACGCTCGGATCCGGCGAATCGGGAGCGTTCCTGGTCGAATTTCCCGGCGAAGGCGAGGACGCGGCGCCGGAGGCCCGCAGGCTGTTCGTAGCCGTCGATGCCGTCGAAGAACAGGTGTTGCCCGAACTCGACGATGATCTCGTCAAGCGCGCGACGGGCGGCGCTCAGGAAACGGCTGAGGATCTCGAGCAGGTCATCCGCGCCGACCTCGCCCGCCACCACGCGGAAGAGGCGGAAGGCAAGCTCCGCGGGGCGATTCTCGAAGCATTGATCGACGCGAACTCGTTCACTCTGCCCGGGTCTCTCATCGATCGCTACCTGGATGGAATGCTTCGTGCGCCCGAGGGAGCGGACCCGGCCGAGCTCCGGCAGGCGCGTGAGTCTCTCGCGCCCCATGCCGAGCGCCAGATCAAGGAGGAGATGATTCTCGATCGGCTGATCGAGCGCGAAGGTCTGCGGGCGGGCGATGAGGAGGTGGATGCACGCATCGAGGAGCTGGCGGAGCGGAGCAGTTCCACGGCGTCGGCGGTGCGCAGACAACTCATCAAGGAAGGCCAGCTCGAGTCGTTGAAGCGAAGCATCGAGGTGGACAGGGCCTTCGAGTACCTGAAGTCGCAATCGGAGATCGAGGACGCAAGTTGATCGGACGGGAAACCCGTTGCCGTATCCGGGTAGCATCTCGGGTCGGAAACCGTCCGTATCCAGTCTGCAGAGAACGGAAGCCATGACGATTTATGCCCCGTACGTGATCGAGCGGTCCAGCCGCGGCGAGAGGAGTTACGACATCTTCTCTCGCCTCCTCATGGACCGGATTGTGTTCCTCGGAACGCCCATAAACGACGATGTGGCGAACGTCGTGATCGCCCAGCTCCTCTTTCTCCAGGCGGAGAACCCGGAACGCGACATCAACATCTACATCAACAGTCCCGGGGGAAGCGTCTACGCCGGGCTGGCGATCTACGACACGATCCAGTACATGTCGGCGCCGGTGGCCACGATCTGCATGGGAATGGCCGCCTCGATGGGCGCGTTTCTCCTGGCGGCCGGTACACCCGGCAAGCGCTCCGCCCTGCCCAATTCGCGCATCATGATTCACCAGCCGTCCGGAGGCTCGCAGGGCACCGCGGCCGACATCGAGATTCAGGCGCGCGAGGTCCTCCATGCGAGGGAGCGTCTCAACGCGCTCCTCGCGAAGCACACGGGGCAGTCGATCGACCAGATCGGCGAAGACGTGGACCGGGATCGCTACATGTCTCCGACCGAAGCCCGTGAGTACGGGATCATCGATCGGATCATCGAGCACGCCGACGGCGCCGACGGCGGCCCGGATTCGGATGATGCCTCCGTCGAGCGAACGGGACCGGAAGCGGTCGCAGACTCCAAATCCGACGGCTGACCGGGGAAACCGAGAGGAAACGCGCATGCCAGGCGACAAGCACCTTCGTTGCTCCTTCTGCGGAAAGTCCAAGGACAGTGTCAAGAAGTTCATCTCGGGGCCGAACGTCTATATCTGCAACGAGTGCATCTCGCTCTGCAACGAGATCCTCGCCGAGGAAGAGGATCGCGAGGCGGCGGCACAGATCGCCGAAGTCCTCAGCCCGATGGAGATCAAGGAGATTCTCGACGAGTATGTGATCGGACAGGAACAGGCGAAGAAGAGCCTGGCGGTGGCGGTCTACAATCACTACAAGCGGATCAACCACCGCAACCTGATCGACGATGTCGAGATCGAGAAGTCGAACATCATGCTTCTCGGACCGACGGGTGTCGGTAAGACCCTGCTCGCTCAGACTCTCGCCCGGATGCTACAGGTTCCGTTCACGATCGCAGACGCCACGACGCTCACCGAGGCCGGTTACGTGGGCGAAGACGTGGAGAACATCCTCGTGCGCCTGCTTCAGGCGGGCGACTACAACATCGCCGAATGCGAGCGAGGCATCGTCTACGTGGATGAGATCGACAAGGTCGCCCGGAAGAGCGAGAACCCGTCGATCACGCGCGACGTGTCCGGTGAAGGGGTGCAGCAGGCGCTCCTGAAGATCCTGGAAGGGACTGTGGCCTCGGTGCCGCCTCAGGGCGGCCGGAAGCACCCTCAACAGGAGTACATCCAGATCGACACGCGCAACATCCTGTTCATCTGCGGAGGCGCGTTCGACGGTCTGGAGGAGATCATCGAGAGTCGGCTGGGCAAGCGCCAGATCGGATTCGGAGACGAAGAGGCGGCTGCGCTGGATCCGGAGGCGAGTCCGCTGGACAGCGTCGAGCCTGAAGATCTTCTGAGATTCGGCCTGATCCCGGAGCTCGTCGGACGCCTCCCCGTAACGGTCACGCTGCACGACCTCGACGAAGACGCGATGCTGGACATACTCCAGCGGCCGAAGAATGCGCTGGTCAAACAGTATCAGAAGATGTTCGAGCTCGAGGGCGTGGGTCTGACATTCGACCCGAAGGCGCTTGCCGCGATCGCCCGGCGGACGATCGAGCGCGGAACCGGTGCTCGCGGACTGCGGGCGGTCCTCGAGGAGGTAATGCTGGACATCATGTTCCAGCTTCCCTCTCGCGACGATGTGCGGGAGGTGGTCATCACCCGGGAGACGATCGAAGAGGGCTCGGAACCGCTGCTGATTCTCGAGCCGGAAGCCCAGCGCCGGGAGGCGTGAGCACCGGGTGGCTCGGGAGCCGAGAGCCGTGAGCCCCGGGAGGATCGGCGAAGTCGAATTCGCCGGAGCGATCGGCCGCCCGGGACAGGCGCCCCCCGCGGATCTGCACCAGGTGGCGATCGCGGGACGGTCCAACGTCGGTAAGTCCAGCCTCCTGAACGCCGTTGTCGGTCGGAAGCGGATCGCGCGCGTATCGGGTACGCCGGGCAAGACTCGCGAAATCAACTTCTACGCGATCGATGACCGGTTCTTCCTGGTCGATCTTCCAGGATACGGTTTCGCCCGTGCTCCCGACTCGGTTCGAGAGGCCTGGAAGAGACTGATCGAGAACTACCTTTCCGACAACGAATGGCTGCATGGCCTGGTTCTGTTGCTGGACGCACGGCGTGGAGTGCAGTCAGCCGATCGTCAGCTTCTCGACTATCTGGGAGAAAAAGAGATTCCGGTGCTCATCGTCCTGACGAAGATCGACAAGCTGAACCGGTCGGGACAGGCCCGCGCGATTGGCGACGTCCGCGAGGATCTGGACCTGCCGGCGGATCAGGTCCTGGCGACGTCGGCCCGGACGGGACAGGGGATAGATACGCTCAGGGAGAGTCTCCTCGCTTTGTTCGAATCGGAACCCGAAGGAGAGTTGTGATGCGTGTGTCCGAGTGCAGAACGGGATCAGGGCGACGGATTCTGGCCGCCGGTTCCGTGATCGTCGCGACGGTGGCCTGTGGCGGGACGGTCTCGCCCGAGTTTCCGGCAGGCCCCCGGCCCGCCGTGGCCCAGGACGGCTGGTCGCCGGAACTTGAGCAGACGAGCAGCCGCCCGTTGCCTCCGGCCGGCTTCGGGACGCTCTCCCAGGACCAGATCACGATAGGGATTACGGCAGGCAGCCTGCTGATCAAGCTGGTTCCGCTCGATGAGTGGGTGATCCGCCTTACTGCCCCGGACACCTACCAGCGGCTCAACAGCTACAAGGTCAGTCGCGGGGAGGAGATCCTCAAGCGGGCTCGTCGCTCGGGAGAGCGTGGCTGGCCGAGGGTGTTCCTGGTGAGCTTCTTCACCCGCAATTACGAAGAGTCGTACGAGCCGAACGATCTCCAGATTCGAAACCAGAGCTTCATATATCGTCCGCTGAACATCATCCCGATCACGCCGGAGTTCAATCGGGTGAGGCTGCGCCAGCAGGAGACCCAGATGGCGCTCTACCTGTTCACCGAGGACATCGACCTGGACCTGCCGCTCGTCGCTCTATATGAGGACAGCGAAGGGCCCCAGTGGGTGGGTATCCGTTCCACGCTGGATCGGGAGCTCGCGACAGTTCTTTCACGCGCCGCGCCGTAGGGGAGACCGGACGGGCGAACGGGTTCAGGCCTCCAGGCCGTACTCCTTGAGTTTTCGGTACAGGGTCCGCTCGCCGATACCGAGTCGCTCGGCTGCCTTGCGCCGGTTGCCGTCCGATTCCCGCAGCGCCAGCGAGATCGCCTCGCGCTCGATGTCCGCCATCGTCATCTCCGGCCCGATGGCAATGGCCGGCCCGGGCATCTCGTCGCGACCCGGCCAGGACGGTTCCGGGTCACCACCGGCCTCGAGACTCCTGCCCCGAATCTCTATCGATCGGGGCTCGTTCCCGATCGCCGCTGGACCTTCCTCTGCCTCACCCGGATAGCGTCTGCGGAATCTCTCGAATTCCGACCTGAGATCTTCCAGGTCGATTTTCATTTCGACGAGGGTTCGAAACAGGAATTCCATCTGCGGGAGCTGCAGACCGGTCCCTGTCTCGGCGGGGTCGGTACCGGCCAGGGTCGGCAGTACCTCCGCCCCGGAACCCGGCAGGAGCTGCCGGCCACTCGAGAACCGAATGTCAGGCGGAATGTCCGAGGCGCCGATCACCGAGCCCGGTGCCAGGACCACCATGGATTCGACGAGGTTCCGCAGTTCACGGACATTTCCGGGCCACGAGTAGTCCAGCAGGATCTGCATCGCTTCCCGCGAGAGGCCCTTGAACTCCCGATCATGGAGCTGGCTGAATTCCTCGATGAATCGTCGCACGAGGATCGGGATGTCCGAGGTCCGATCGCGCAGCGGTGGCAGGTCGAGGTGGAGCACGTTGAGTCGGTAGTACAGGTCGCGTCGGAACGTCCCCTGCTCGACCGCCTGGCGCAGGTCCCGGTTCGTCGCGGCGATGATCCGGACATCGACCGAAATCTCCGAGTCCCCGCCGACCCGCATGAACTTCTGTGTTTCCAGCACCCGCAGAAGACGCGTCTGCAGCGGAAGGGGCATTTCTCCGATCTCGTCGAGAAACAACGTGCCATGATCGGCGAGCTCGAACATCCCGCGCCGCCGCGACGTCGCGCCCGTGAAGGCACCCTTCTCGTGTCCGAAAAGCTCGGACTCGAGCAGGGTCTCGGGAATCGCGGCACAATTCAACGTGATGAAAGGCTTCCCTCGTCGGGGCGAGAGTCGGTGGATCGCCCGCGCCGCAAGCTCTTTGCCGGTCCCGCTCTCTCCCGTAATCAGCACCGTGGAATTCACCGGGGCCAGCATGTGAATTCGCTCGAGCAGCTCCCGTACGCCATGTGTGTGGCCGACGATTCCCGTCTCGAGCTGCAGCTCGTAGCGCTCGATCTGCTGGGTCAGCGCGACTTTCACTTCTTCGGGGTCCGGGGGTGCCAGGATCAGCTCGTCGGGAAGCAGCCAGGTCTCGATCTCCGACAGGAGATCCCTGGGATTCTCGCCGTCCGGCATGTGGGCGACCATGATTACCGGGGGACGCGGGACATGCGAGGAGACGATCCGCAGCATCTCCGTGGTCCCGGGAGCCTGTGGATCTCCGGTCAGCACGAGGGCTAACGTCTCATCTCCGGCAAGCATTCGATCCAGCCGGTCGAGCGTCGGAACCATCTCGGTCGTATGCCCGTCCGCTTCCGCCGCGGAACGTACCGCGAGGGCAGACTCGATGTCGCGATCGTCGATCAGGACGCCGGCCATGTCACCTCAGTCGTGCCTCGTGTCCGTGCCGCGTAGCAGCTCGACCGCATGGCCGACGATCTCGCTCAGGAGTTCGAGTCCGTCGCCGACTCCGGATGGCGAGCCCGGGAGATTCACGATCAGGGTCCGGCCTCGCGTGCCTGCTACGCCTCGGCTCAGGATCGCGTAAGGCGTCTTGTCCCGTCCGGCGCGTCGGAGTGCCTCGCTCACACCAGGCACCTCTCGCTGGATCACCGCCAGCGTGGCCTCGGGGGTCACGTCGCGTTCGGTCAGTCCCGTCCCTCCGGTCGTCAGCAGTAGATCGCAACGATCCTCGTCACACCAGGAGCAAAGAGTGGCCACGATGCGGACCTGATCGTCCGGAACGACTTCCCGGACGCTTACGTCCCATCCCTGGCCTCGAGCCGACGATTCGATCCGGTCACCGGAACCGTCCTCCCGGCCCGCGCTCACCCCATCGGACACGGTCAGAATCCCAACCCGGATCTCTCGCGCCGGACGTTCCGCTTCCCGCCTCACCAGTTCCTCATTTGCGAACCGACCCGTCCGGATAGAACGGCATCCGTTCGACCGTCGCGGAAAGCTCCCGGCCCCGGATGCGGATCGCGATCTCATCTCCGAATCCGACCTCCGGTGGCAGGTATGCCGTTCCGATGCCTGCGTCCAGCGATGGACTCACCGTTCCGGACCGGACCGGACCTACGACCTCACCATCGAGAACGACCTCGTATCCGGGACGCGGAAACCCCCGCTCGGCCAGCCGGAAGCCGCGCAGGCGACGGGTCACGCCGGAGTCCTTCTGCCGCTGAAGCGCCTCGCGCCCGACGAATTCTCCCTTGTCGAGCTTTACCAGCCACGAAAGCCCTGCCTCGATCGGGCTGGTCTGGTCATCCAGGTCGTTTCCGTAGAGAGCGTAGCCCATCTCGAGCCGGAGGGAGTCTCGGGCGCCGAGACCGGCGGGGACGAGCCCCGCGGGAGCGCCGGCCGCGAGCAGCTCGCGCCACAACGCCGAGGTGCGATCCGAAGGCACGTACAGCTCGAATCCATCCTCACCCGTGTACCCGGTCCTGCTGATCACTCCGGGTACCCCGCCCACGGTGCCGACCGCGAATTCGTAGAAGCCGATCGGGTCCAGCGGCTCGGACGAAAGCGGTGCGAGGATTTCCTGCGCCCTCGGGCCCTGGAGGGCGATCAGTCCGATCTCGTCGCTCTCATCCTTCAGCTGGACGTCGAAACGGGAGGCCAATCCCTCCAGGTGAGCCCAGTCCTTGGCGAGGTTGGCGGCGTTGACGACCAACCGGAAACGCTGGTCTCCCAGCCTGTAGACGATCAGATCGTCCACAACGCCCCCGTTCTCGTGGCAGAAGACGCTGTACTGCGCCTGCCCTTCGGAAAGGCGGGCCGGATCGTTCGTGGTCGCGTAGGAGACAAATGCGAGCGCGTCCGGGCCCGTCACCAGGAACTCCCCCATGTGGGACACGTCGAACAGCCCCGCCGAGTCACGAACAGCCAGGTGTTCGGCGCGGATGCCCGACGGATACTGCACCGGCATCTCGTATCCGGCGAACGGAACGAGCTTGGCCCCGAGCGCGACGTGCTCGGAGTACAGGGGCGTCCTCTTGAGGTCACTCATCGTTGCGCTCTCTTCGTGTCTGGCTTCGCATCTGATTTCGAATCTGCCTAGAGAATGTAGCGACGCAGGTCCTCGTCCTCGACGATCTTCGACAGTCGCTCGCGAACAATCCCTCCGTCGATGTTGATCGTCTCTCCGGCGCCCTCCTCCGGCAACCCGTACATCACGTCGTCCAGCAGACTGGTCAGCACCGTATGCAAGCGCCTCGCTCCGATGTTCTCCACCCGACCGTTCACGTCTGCGGCGATCCGCGCGACCTCCTCGATCGCGTCGCGGGTGAGTTCCAGGGTGGCCCCTTCGGTCGCGACGAGCGCCTGATACTGCTTGAGAAGCGCATTCTCCGGTTCGAGGAGGATCCGAACGAAGTCGGATTCGGTCAGGCTTGCCAGCTCGACCCGGATCGGAAACCGACCCTGGAGCTCCGGGATCAGGTCGGAAGGTCGGCTCACGTGAAAGGCCCCCGCTGCGATGAACAGCATGTGATCCGTGTTGACGAAGCCGTACTTCGTCTGAACGGTAGATCCCTCCACGACCGGCAGCAGGTCCCGCTGCACGCCTTCTCGCGACACGTCGGGCCCGCCCGGTGCGTTCTTACTGGCCACCTTGTCGAGCTCATCGAGGAAGATGATACCCATCGTCTCGGCCCGGTCGAGCGCTTCGTCCACCACCTCATCCATGTCTACCAGTCGGTCCAGCTCCTCGGAAAGCAGAATCCGGCGCGCTTCGGACACGCTCATGACTCGACGCTTGCTCCGCTTCGGGATCATGTCCTGAAGGACTTCCATGAAGTTGAAGTCGAGCCCCTCCATCCCCGTCGCGCTCATGTCCATCATCGGCAGAGAACTCTCGGAAACATCGAGCTCGACCTCGCGCTCTTCCAGCTTCCCGTCCCTCAGCAGCCCTCTGAGCTTTTCCCGGGTCCGACGTCTGCGAGCGTCGGGGGAGTCTTCCTCGGGCTCGGTGTCGGCGACCCGGGCTCCGCCGCTGCCGACCACGAAGGTGCGCGGCGGTTCCTTCTCCGCGTCCGACGGCGACGAGTCACCCGCAACCGGCGGTAGCAGCAGGTCGAGCAGCCGCTCCTCTACCCGATCGGAAGCGACCTCGCGGCAGTCCTCTTCACGCTCGGTCCGAACGAGGTTGACGGCATACTCCACGAGGTCACGGACCATCGACTCGACGTCCCGGCCCACGTAGCCGACCTCCGTGAATTTCGAGGCTTCGACCTTCACGAATGGCGCCCCGGCCAGCCGAGCGAGGCGGCGCGCGATCTCCGTCTTCCCGACGCCGGTCGGTCCGATCATGATGATGTTGTTGGGAAGGATCTCGTCCCGCAGATCCCCCTCCACGTTGCGGCGACGCCAACGGTTTCTGAGCGCGATCGCCACCGCGCGCTTCGCATCGTCCTGCCCGATGATGTAGCGGTCCAGTTCGTGCACTACCTGGCGGGGAGTCAGCTCCGAGAAGTCGGCCTTTTCCTCCGTCGCGGAAACCGGGCTGTGCGCCGTGTTCGTCCGGGCCGCGGGGAGATCGTTCGAGTCGCTCACCGCGCACCTTCCCCGGGGTCTTCCACCTCCAGCACGGTCAGGTTGTCGTTCGTATAGACGCAGATATCGGCCGCTGTTTCGAGCGCGACGCGCACGATTCCCGGTGCGTCGAGCCCGGAGTGCGAAGCGAGAGCGCGCGCGGCCGCGAGTGCGTAGGCTCCCCCCGATCCGATCGCCAGGATACCGTCGTCCGGCTCGATGACCTCACCATTGCCGGACACCAGCAGAGTGGTCTCCCGGTCCGCCACGACGAGCAGCGCCTCGAGACGGCGGAGATAGCGATCGCCTCGCCAGTCCTTCGCCAGCTCGACGGCCGCACGGGAGAGATTCCCGGGATGGCGCTCGAGCTGCGCCTCGAACTTCTCGAACAGCGTGAGCGCGTCCGCCACGCCGCCTGCGAATCCGGCGAGGATCGCCCCTCCCCTCATACGTCTCACCTTCTGTGCACGCGACTTGACGACCGTGTCCTGCAGCGTAACCTGGCCGTCGCCGCCGAGAGCGGTGCGCCCATCTTTGCGCACACAGAGAATCGTGGTTCCTCGCATCCCTTTCCTCCTGCCTCCCCTGGCCCCGGGCTCCCGATCCATCATTCGGCCCTCGGGTGCGCCTTGCGATAAGCCTCCAGCAGTCGTTCACGCGACGTGTGCGTATACACGCGAGTGGTCGAGAGACTCGCGTGCCCCAGCAACTCCTTGACGGCGATCAAGTCCGCTCCTTCATCGAGGAGATGCGTGGCGAAACTGTGCCGAAGACCATGCGTGGACAATGACCCGGCTCCCGAGACAGAGGCGAGGATGCGACGCACCACGCGCTGAATCTGTCTGCGCGAGAGCCGTCGCCCGGTCGTGGTCGTGAACAGCGGTCGGCGTCCGTCGCTCCCCTGCTCCGGGAGCGACGCAGAGATCGACAGATACGCTTTCAGGGCCCTTGCTGCCGGCGATCCGAGGGGCACGATTCTCTGTCTGGCACCCTTGCCGGTCACCCTGACGAGACCTCCTTCGAAATCGACGTCGGATCGGTCGAGTCCGTGAAGCTCGGACAGGCGGAGACCTGACGAATAGAATAGCTCGACCATCGCCCGATCGCGGGTCGCACGCTGCAGTTCCGCCGGCCGGCTGATCGTGGACTCCGCCGATGAGGATGCCTCGGCCGAGTTCACCCCGGCCGCCAGGCGTCGAGTCTCCTCCTCGATCTCGTCGAACATCTTCGAGGTCTGAGACCGGGTCAGCCACTCCGGCAGAGAGCTGGACCGCTTCGGCGTTCTCACGGCACGCGCCGGATTGCTCGAGGTGTATTCCATCCGGTACAGGTACTTGTACAGCGCCCGCAGAGCGGAGAGCCTCCGACGGATCGTGTTGTCAGATCGACCAGCCTGGCTCAGGCTCCGCATCCAGCCTCGAATGTGGAGCCGGTCGACCCCGTCTGGCGCCCACTCTCCGACCTCGCGATCCATGAATTCCGCAAAGGACGCCAGATCTCTCCGATACGCGTCGACGGTATGCGGCGACAGACGCCGCTCACGCTCGACATAGACGAGAAAGCCCGTGATCGCTTCCCGCGCGCCGATCGGCGAGACGGTGGAGGGCGGAGGCCTGTTCGCCGGCATCTCGTTCATGCAGTTCAGACCTGCTCCGGAACCCGAACCCGCTCCGGGAGCGATTCCGCTTCGCGGTCGATCGCTGCGCACCATTCCCGGATCGCCGCGAGCGCGCGACCGGCGTGAGCGAGTCGGCGCTCCCGTCGCCGACGGACTCTCCGCGGCAGCGGGTCGAGCAGGCCGAAATTCGCGTTCATTGGCTGGAAGACTTCCGGATCCGCCTCCGCGAGATAACGGTACAGTCCGCCCAGCATCGTGATGGGCGGCGGAACGACAGGCTCCCGGCCTTCAATCAACCGATCGACGTTGATGGCAGCCACGAGGCCGCTGGCAATCGATTCAGTATATCCCTCGACTCCGGTGAGCTGTCCCGCGAAGAGCAGCGCGGGCTCCTCCTCGAGTGAGCCGTGCTCCGACAGGCGGCCGGGCGAGTTGAGATAGGTATTTCGATGGATCGAGCCGAATCGCAGGAACTCGGCCTCCTCCAGGCCGGGAATCAGACGGAAGACCTTCTGCTGCTCTCCGTGCTTGAGACGCGTCTGGAATCCTACGAGATTCCACATCCGCTCGCCCCTGTCTTCCACCCGAAGCTGAACGACGGCGTGCGGTCGGCGACCGGTCCTCGGATCCTCCAATCCGACCGGACGCATCGGCCCGAATCTGAGCGTATCGCGGCCCCTTCCCGCCATCACCTCTACCGGCAGACACCCTTCGAAATACGGTACGTCGTCCCACTCGGGCGCGCGGTGAACGTCCGCCTCCAGCAGTGCGTCGATGAACTCCTCGTACTGGGTCGCGGTCATCGGGCAGTTCAGGTAGTCGGCTTCTCCCTTACCGTATCGGGAGGCCCGGTACACGACCTCTTCCCTGAGTGAGTCGCGCGACACGATCGGCGCTATCGCATCGAAGAAGGCGAGATGCCGTTCCCCGAGACGGGAGCGGATACTGGCCGACAGCGCGTCCGACGTGAGCGGGCCGGTGGCGACGATCGCGGGAGGCGATGGCAGTTCGGTGACCTCTTCACGGAGGACGCGGATGCGCGGGTGCGCCTCGAGGCGTCGGGTCACCTCCGTAGAGAAGCGCTCCCTGTCCACGGCGAGGGCGGCGCCAGCCGGCACTTTCGACTCGTCGGCGATCCCGAGCAGGAACGAACCGAGGATGCGCATCTCCGCCTTCAACAGACCATGCGGCGTGTCGAGAGCTTCGGACTTGAACGAGTTCGTGCATACGACTTCGGCAAGCCGTTCGCTCGCGTGGGCCGGTGTCTGCCGCACAGGACGCATCTCGAACAGGTCGACCTCGTGTCCGAGCTCGGCCAGCTGCCAGGCCGCTTCCGAGCCAGCGAGGCCGCCTCCGATGATCGGGACCCGGCGCTCGCTCATCCCTTCTTCTTTCGCCCGCCGCGCCCTGAACCCTTTCGCTTCGCCGGGCCGCGCGCCTGTCTTTCGGCGATCAACTCCACGGCCCTCTCCATGTCCACCTGCTCGGGCGGCAGGTCCTTCGGGAGCGAGGCATTCGTCTTTCCGTGCTTGACGTAGGGACCGTAGCGGCCGTCGAGGATCCGCACCGGTTCGCCGTCGGCAGGGTGCTCGCCGAGTTCGCGAAGCACCTTCGGCGCCGCACGTCGACGTCCTTTCTTCGGCTCGGCCAGAAGTTCGAGGGCCCGATCGAGCGTCACCGCCAGCACCTCATCGCCTTCCTGCAGAGATCGGTAGTCACCCTCGTGGACCACGAACGGGCCGTAGCGCCCGATCCCGGCCAGCACATCACCGCCGTCCGGATGCGGACCCAGCACGCGCGGCAGCGAAAGGAGGCCGAGAGCAGTAGCCAGGTCCACATCCTCGGGAGTCATTCCCTTCGGAAGCGATGCACGCTTCGGTTTCTCGCCACCCTCCTCCTGCTCACCGAGCTGGACGAAGGGGCCGTAGCGCCCGATCAGCAGGCGCACGGGAAGCCCGGTCGCCTCGTCGTGGCCGAGGGGCTGGTCGGCCTTCTCCTTCGCCTCGATGAGCTCTTCCGCCTTCTCGGCCGTCAGGTCGGCCGGGGCGAGGCCCTCCGGCAACGTGACTCTTATCGGTTCTTCCTGCTCGTTCAGCTCGAGGTACGGACCGTATCTTCCGATACGTACCGTGGGCCGGATATCCTCGAACTCCGACAGCGTGGATGCCGTTCGTGGATCGATGCTCTCCTCGCGCTCCTCCAGCCGCGTCTCGAATCCGTCCGGACCTCTGTAAAAGTCCTCGAGAAACTCCTGCCATTGAAGCTCGCCATCGGCGATACGATCGAGGTCGGTCTCCATGTCCGAGGTGAATCCCGGATCGACGAGGTCCGAGAAGTGCTCCTCCAGCAGCCGGGTTACGGCGAACGCCAGATACGTCGGAACCAGCTGTTTGCCGTCTCGATCGACGTACCCTCGTTCCTGGATCGTGCCCACGGTGGAAGCGTAGGTACTCGGTCGGCCCACGCCCGCCTTCTCGAGGGCTTCGATGAGGCTGCTCTCGTCGAAGCGAGCCGGCGGACGCGTGCTGTGGCCCTTCGCCTCGAGCTCGACCTGTTCGACGACCTGGTCTTTTTCAAGCGGAGGCAGGAGCTTGTCACGTTCACCCAGCGCCTCCGCCGGATCGCCTTTCCCCTCGGCCATGACACGAAGGAAGCCTGGAAAAATGGTGGTCGTCCCGGATGCTTCGAACTCGGTCTCACCGGCACGCAGCGTCGCCTTCACCGATCGGCGCTTCGCCTCCGCCATCTGCGTGGCCATCATGCGCTTCCAGATCAGATCGTAGAGCGCCGCCTCCCGGCCGCTGAGGGCCAGCTCCGAGGCCGTTCGCATCCGGTTGCCGGCCGGCCGAATCGCCTCGTGCGCCTCCTGGGCGCCCTTCGCCTGCTTCCCGAAGTTCCTCGGCCCGGGACTCAGGTATTCCTTGCCGTACTTCTCCTCGATCCGACCGCGTGCGGCCCCTATCGCCTCGGAGGACAGACGTACGGAGTCGGTCCTCATGTATGTGATGTGCCCGGCTTCATAGAGCCGCTGCGCGAGGCTCATCGTGTCGCGCGGCGAGAGGTTCAGCCTTCGGCTCGCCTCCTGCTGCAGTGTGGATGTGCGAAACGGCGCGTAGGGTTTGAGGGGAAAGTCCTTCGAAGTAACGCTGGCTACGACGAATTCCTCGCCGCCGAGCTCCGCCGCGAGCTGTCGCGCCTCCTCTTCTTCCAGGGCGACGGCAGCCGATCCCTTCTTCCGCAAGCCGGTCGTGGAATCGAAGTCGTTTCCCGTGACGACACGCTTGCCGCCGATCCGCGCCAGGCGAGCGGGAAACTCCGCTCCATCAGCCGAAAGTGTCGCCAGAATGTCCCACCAGGAAGCCGCATGGAATCGCCGCCGCTCCCGCTCGCGTTCGACCAGCAGGCGAACGGCTACGGATTGGACCCGACCGGCGGACAGGGGACGGCGACTCACCGGGTCCACCGGCGATATCTTCTTCCACAGAAGCGGAGAGAGGCCGTATCCGACCAGACGGTCGAGGATTCGTCGGGCCTGCTGCGCGTCCACCTGCCGCAGATCGATGTCTCCCGACTTCGCGATCGCCGCGAGCACCGCATCCTTCGTGAACTCGTTGAATCTGACCCTGTGAAAGCGCTCTCCGTCATCTTCCCGATACCCGAGCTTCTCGGCGATGTGGAATCCGATCGCCTCTCCCTCCCTGTCGGGATCGGTCGCGATCAGTATCTCGTCGGCGTTCTTCGCCCGCCGCTTGAGGTCGCTGATCATCTTCGCTTTGCCACGGACGGTCACGTACTCGGGCTCGAATCCGTTGTCGACATCCACGGCGAGCCCCTTCTTCGGGAGGTCGACGACATGCCCTACGGTCGCTTCGACGTCGTAGTCCTTGCCCAGGACCTTACTGAGCGTTTCCGCCTTCCGCGGCGACTCGACGATTACGAGGTGCCTGGTCTTTCCACTCGCCATTTGTATCTAGGACTCCACTCTCGATTCATGCGACACTGGATCCGGCCCGGGTCCTTCGCCGGTCTTCTCCACGAGGGCCGCCACCAATCCGGCAACTTCGGATGGACTCCGGGAAGAGGTGTCTACCGTATAATCGGCAAGACGGTAGGCCGGCAACCTCTGCACCAGAAGCTGCTCCAACACCGCTTCCGGAGAATCGTTCATGAGCAGCGGCCGCGAACCGGGCCTGCCGGCGAGCCGATTCGCCGCTTCCCGCGGGCTTACCTGAAGCCATATGCGCACGGCAGTCGGCCACGTATCACGCAATTCCGCACGGGCCATCCAGCCGCCTCCCGTCGCCACGACTACTGGTCCCGTCAGCGCCACCGAGCGAGTGACTGCTGCCTCGCGGTCGCGAAATCCGCCTTCCCCTTCGCGGCGGAATATCTCGGGGATCGAGGTACCGGCTGCACGCTCGATCTCGCGATCCAGGTCGAGCAGGGGAATCGCCCAGCGCCTCGCCAGCAGCTGGCCGACCGTGCTCTTTCCGGATCCGGAAAGGCCGACGAGCACGACCGGAATGGACGGCGATACGATCGGATTCACCAACGGCGTCACGGTCGGTGCTTCAGGACGACCGAAACGGCGCGACCGCGTTCATTCGCTCAATACCGGCTTCGAAATTCGACTTCAGCTCGGTCATCGAGTCGCCGCCGTACTTCTCGAGCACGGCGTCTGCGAGAACGATCGCCAGCATGGCTTCGCCCACGACAGCGGCGGCCGGGACCGCGCAAACGTCGCTGCGCTCACGCACTGCCTCTGCCGCGTCTCCCGTGGTCAGGTCCACGCTGCCCAACGGCCGGGTAAGCGAGCTGAGTGGCTTCATGGCCACGCGCACCACGAGTGGTTCTCCGGTAGTCATGCCCCCTTCGAGGCCGCCAGCGTTGTTGCGACTGCGTTGAAAGCCTCCGGTTCGTAATGAGGTCGGATCGACCGAGATCTCATCGTGAACTCGAGACCCGGGCAGCCCGGCGGCCTCGAACCCGAGTCCGATTTCGACTCCCTTCATCGCCTGTATGGAGAGCATGGCGGCCCCGATTCGGGCGTCCAGGCGTCGATCCCAGGAAACGTGGCTTCCGAGTCCGACCGGGACACCACGGGCCACGACTTCGAACACACCGCCGAGAGTGTCGCCCTTCGCCGCGGCCTCGGCGATCGCAGATCGCATCCGCTCCGCGGTCTCGTGGTCGATACACCGAACGTCGGAAGCATCCGAGCGTCGATTCAGATCGGTGCCATCCTCCCCGCGCTTATCGGTGTGAACCGGACCGATCCGCACGACATGGCTGCCGACCTCGATACCGAGCTCGCCGAGCAGTCGTCGAGCAACCGCTCCGGCCGCCACCCGCGCCGAGGTTTCCCTCGCGCTCGCGCGCTCGAGGATGTCCCGCGCATCACTTCGGCCGTACTTGAGAAGCCCCACGAGGTCGGCATGTCCCGGTCGTGGAAGCAGAACGCGGCGCAGCTCTTCATCGCCAGCGTCGGGCCGGGCTTCCACCGACATCGCGATCTGCCAGTTCGCGTGATCCCGATTGGGAATCACGATCGCGACCGGAGAGCCGATCGTCTCGCCGAGGCGCACACCGGCAACTATGCGTCCAGCATCGCGCTCGATCTGCATCCGCCCGCCGCGGCCGTAGCCCAGTTGCCGGCGGGCCAGATCGAGGGCTACGTCGTGCGGCGCGAGAGCGAGCCCGGCGGGCACACCCTCGACGATGACGTACATGCCCTCGCCGTGCGATTCTCCGGCGGTCGTGAAGTGAAAATGTCCTTGCATGGTTCTCCCGGTCGGTTGGAATCGACCGGACAGCCTACGCTGTCGGCAGCCCGAAACAAAGCGGGGCCCGGCCGAAGCCGGACCCCGCGGGTCGATGGGCGGGACCTCGCCTCTCGACGTTATTCCACGATGTGCGGCGTGACGAGTATGATCAGGTCCTGCTTGGTCTCACGCGTCTTGGTCGTCCGGAACAGGGCGCCGACCACCGGAATGTCCATAAGAAGCGGGATCCCGGTCTCCGATCGCTCGACCTCGCTGAGCGTGAGCCCACCGATCACCATCGTCTCGCCGTCATCCAGCAGCAGGCGAGTCTGTCCGATCTGCTTCTTGAACGTGTAGCCGACATCAGGAATGTCCGTCTGAATCCCTGATCTTTCGGCCGACACGTCGAGAAGGATCTGCAGATTGTTGGTGATATGCGGCGTCACCTCGAGGATGATCCCCGTGTCCTCGTACTGCACCGTCGCCTGCGCCTGGACGTTTCCGGTACCGGTGTCGAGCACGCGCACGGGAGTCTTCTCACCGACCTGGATTCGCGCGCGGTGGTTGTCGACGACCTGGATCGAAGGCGCCGCCTGCACGTCGGAGAGCTGGTGCTGCTCGAGAGCCTCGATGAACGCGGACAGGGAGAAGTCTCCGAACGCGGTCGAGGCCAGGATCTGCAGCGAAGGACTCAGGACCCGGTCGTTGGCGTTTGCGAGCGCCGCGATCGAGTTTCCGGCGAGATCGACGAGCGTCTCGTTGGTCAGCTCTCCCGGATTGAACGGGTCGGGAACTGCGATCACGTCGTTGATCGAGTTTCCGTAGGTGTCGCCATTCACGTCCTTGAGATCGTAGACGATCCCCAGCTCCTGCACGTCGGTCCGATCGACGAATATGATCTTCGCGTCGATGGAAACCTGCGGCGTCTGACGGTCGAGGTTCTGGATCAGCGAGTCCATCCGGGCCACCACGGAGGGCACGTCCGTCACGATCACGGAGTTGGCGCCCTGGTATGCCACGACCTGTCCCCGATTCGGAGTGGCGAGCTGCTCGAGGGTCTTGGCGACGGAATCGGCCCCGGCGTAATTGATGCGGAACACCCGGGTCTCCGTCTGGAGCGTGTCGCGCGTGCGGAGACCCTCGAGCGCATCGACGATCAGTATGCCCTCGGACTGCAATCGCCAGCCGAGTCCCTGGGCCGCGAGGATCGCGTCCAGCGCCACATCCCAGCGCTGGTTGCGGATGTCCACGCCGCGGACGGTCATATCGGCTGCAGCCGCGCTCGGTACGATCGAGACGCCGGCGTACTCCGAGAAGCCCGCCAGCACGTCGAGCATGCTGGCGCTGTCGAAGGCCACCGTGATCCGTGATGGTTCGTCGGGTACGCGCAGATTCTGGGCTGCGGGCACCTGTCTGGCCTCGGCACGGGCCACGTTTTCGCTCTCCACTTCCCTTGTCGACCACAGGGGAAAGTCACCATCCGGGTTGGGGAACGTGATGCGCAGCCGGCCGGGTTCGGCGTCCACTTCGTAAGAGGGGACCTTGTCGAGATCGAAGACCAGCCGGAGAACGCCCGGGCGGAACCAGCTGCTGCGCAGCCGCTCCACGCCGCCTCTGCCGATCGCATCGTAACTGTCGCTCGGTAGTCCCGCGTCTGCTCCGGTCAGATCGAGGATGAGTCGGGGCGGCTCCGCCAGCGCGAAGTCCCGGAAGCTGACTTCGCCGGATGTCACCACGACGATTTCTGTCTCCGTTCCGACCGGCATGATCCGCACCTCCTGGATCGCGCCGGGCCCGCTGCCCGCGAATGCGAGCAACGTCGACAAGAGAACCGTTCTGAGGATCATCCGCCCTGCTCCTTGTCCTGGCTCTTGAGGCGCAGCGTCTCCTGTCGGCTGACGCCGAATGCCGATACGACGAAATCGACCTCGGAAGCGCGGACTCTCACCAGCTTCGCTCCGCCGATCAGATCGCCCTCCCAAACTCGATAGCGTTTGCCCGTGGCCCGATCGGTCAGCACCGCGATGCTGCCCGTGGTCGGGCTGTATACGATTCCGCTGAGATTCAAGTCCTCGAACCGCGGCCCGAGCTCATCTCCGGCCGACAGGGGCTCGAAGGGGTCTCGCCTCTGTCCTCCGGGATAATAAAAAGTCTCACGCTCCACGGCGCCCGTCGACTCCGCTGCGGCCGTGTCCGCGGCGACCGACGTTTCCCCCGTCTCCTGCGTCCGGGCCGTGACCGGGCACAGGGCGACGGTCAGGAACGGAAGTGCGACCACAATCGCTCTTCGCATCTCAGCCTTCCTGCGCTTCGACTGGCCGGGATTCCGGATTGCCGACCACGAACGTCTCGAGCTGGAACGCAACGCGGACCCGCTGCCGTCCCGACGGCGTCGTTTCGGTGGGAACGATCTGCGTCACCCTGGGTCGGACGATCCGATCGAAGGAGGCCACTCGGGTCAGGAAAGTCCCCACCGCGTGATACTCGCCCTCGACCTCCATCTGCCACTCCTGCCGCAACAACGTACCGGCGCTGTCCGCCGCAACCGGTGGCAGAGGCTCCACGTTGATCAGCTCCAGGTTGAGCGCCTGGGTCTGTGTCGCGATCGCTTCGTAGATCGCGGGGACCTCGGCTCCCGAAGGGACGAGGCGCTGCAACGTGGTGAATTGCCGCTCGGCCGTCGAAAGCCGGTCGCGCAGCCGCTGAAGGTCTCCGATCCGGGCCTCCGCCAGCTCGTTCTGCATTTCGAGGGTTTCGACCCGGTCGGCCTGCTCGAGAATCTCCTCCGCGTTCGACCGGAAGACGTACACGTAGTACAGCGCCGCAGCCGCGACGCAGAGAATCACGACCAGCAACATGCTCTGGTGACGCTGATCCTGCGGCAACAGTGCCATCTTCAGTCCCCCTCGGAGGCCGCAGGGCCGGAATTCACGCCCTCCGGGTCCTCGTACGAGACGAGCAGCTTGAACGCCTGCGCGGCCACGTTCTCGACTTCCGCCTGCTGGCTTCCCATGATCCGGACCTGCTTCAGGTAGTCGGATGACTGCAGGTTACGGACGAATCGGGTGACTGCCAGCGGATTCGCCGCGATTCCGTCCAGCTGGACGACGAGTTCCGGAAGTGGGGTTTCGACGCGCACCGCCGTGAGCCAGGTATACTCGGGCAGCGCCCGGCTGATCTCGTCGAGCAGGTGCGGCCAGACGAAACGGCCTTCATCCAGACCTCGAACGAGCTCCAGTCTCTGGCGGATCTGGCGTTCCCTGTCGATCAGGCTGTCGCTGAGCACCCGCAGGTCCGCGAGCCGGGTAGAATCCTCGCGCGCCTCCTCGAGTCTCACCTCCAGTTCGGCGGCATTCGATCTCTGCGCGAACCACATTCCACCGATCGCGAGCACCGCCAGCACGAACGCCGATATGGCGGCGAGCGTCCACGGATCCCGACCCTCGGGGCCTCCCCGACCTCTGCTCATCCAGGCAGGGGCGGAAAGTCGGGACCGACGCCTCTTTCCGGGTCGGCCACCAGTCGGGTGGAGATTGACCTCGATCACGCGATTCTCCGCAGCGCCAGGCCGACCGACAGCATCATCAGGGGAGCGATCGCTCGGGCGGCATCGAGGTCCAGCGCCCCGGGCTTGACGCCCAGCCGTTCGATCGGGTTGGCTACCGTAGTCTCGATCTCGAGTCGCTCGGCGAGGGCCTCCGCGATTCCAGGAACGTGCACGCCTCCGCCGCACAGGTACAGGCGACCCAGGCTGGCGCCCACTTCCTGCGTCTCGAGGAATGCCGTCGCTCGCTCGATGCCGCGACCCACTTCCTGCGCACGCTCATACAGGAATGAGCGCAGGCGCTCGTCGGCTCCCTCGCCTCTCAGCACGTTCTCGGCTTCGTCGGCGAGCATGCCGCGCTCACGCTGGAGGTCGAGGGAGAGTCTGCGAGTACCGAAGCTGAGGTCCCGGGTGAGAACCGGGACACCGTCCTCGAGAATGTTCACGTTCGTGGTCTCGTGGCCGATACTGACGAGGCTGGACAGGCCGCGCATTGCCTCCGGGTAGTTGATCTCGAGGGCATTGTGGAGGGCGAAAGCATCTACGTCGATGATCCGCGGATTGAGGTTGGCTTCCTCGAGGAGAGCGACCTTGTTCTCGACCAGCTCTCTCTTCGCCGCGACCAGAAGGACACCCATCTGGAGACCTTCCCCCTCCGGGTCGGTGACCTCGAAGTCGAGTTGCACGTCGTCCATGTCGAAGGGTACGTGCTGCTCGGCCTCCCACCGGATCACTTCCTTCGCATCCGACTTGCGCATCCGGTCCATCTGGATCGGCTTGATGATCACGTCCCGACCGCCGACGCTGACCACCACGTCACGCTGGGAGAGGCCCTCCTCGTCGAAGATCGCGTCCACCGTCTGCGCGACGAGGCCGGGATCCATGACTTCTCCCTCGACGATCGCATCCGCACCGAGCGGGCGCACGATCAGGCGCTCGACCAGTGGAGCGGAACCCGAGTGATCGACCACCGCGACCTTGACGAATCCGCTTCCGATGTCGAGACCCACGGACCTCTTCTTACGGCCGAACCCGAAAGGCGTCATGTCGGCAAGCCGCTCGAACGGTTGAACTTGAGTCCCCTGTGGCAGGTGAGCCACATACTAGACAGCCTCCCAGACTGAGTCAATCGGCCGGCGGACTTCGGTCCTCGGGGCGCTGGCGCACAACCTACGCGCTCGGATCCCGTCCAAGAAAGCCCGTTCTCCGGACCTGCGCAACGGCAGCTATGGAATCCGACGCGCCGACTCCAGTTGCCACGAATGGCGCCCGGCTCCGGCATCGGCCTGGACTCGTAACCACACGAGCCCGGGCAGCGAATCACGCACTTCAGTCCTTATTTTCACGTCATGGACCCCGATTCTGACCGTATCGATCACCGGTGAATGGTCGGAAGTCCACATGTCCTGTCGTTCGAGCACCTGCTGTGCCGCCAGAGCTTCCGCCGCGCGCCGGGATGCGAGTTCGGCCTGCAGTCGGGCCGCACGACTTCCGGCCGCGACCCCGATCACGGCTATCCCCAGTATCGACAAGGAGATGAGTACTTCGGCAAGTATACTCCCCGCCTGACCGACGCCCCCGGCGTCTTCGATCGGGCGCCCCAGTGAACCCGCCGGGGACCGGCGCTGTCGGTCGCCCGGGCCGTGCAGAACGCGCAAAACCTTGCGCGCTGGCCCGATTGAAGCGCTGGAAGAGGAATCGGGATTCATGGCCCGGACAGGACTTCCCGGCGCACACGCCCGAGAAAGTTGCACACGAGCCTGACGGTGACTCCTCGGCGCCACAGATAGATGCTCCCGGCCCCCGCGTGGCCTCGGGAGTTGAAGCGTATCGTGGCCGGGCGCACCCGGACGGAGTCCACGGGAACTTCGGCACCGGGACCGATCCCGAGGCGTGCGATCACGGCGGAGTCGCCTGCGACGAGAAGCAGCTCTCCAGTGCCGGCCCGAAGCCCGATCGTCTCCCGGCGGGAGATTGCGGCCGCGCGACCGAGATTGAGAACTCTCGTGACCGCGTTCGCTGCCTCCTGAAGTGCCGCCGCGTCCCGGAACCTGCGCAGACTGTTCCACCCTATGGCTGAGACAGTCGACAGGAGCAGCAGTACGATCAGAAGCTCGATCAGGGTCATGCCCGATTGCCGCACCCAGGCCTCCCGGCTTCAGGGGAGCGCCCACCGCTCCCCGACCGCTGGATGCGGTCGCGCCTTCAACGGCGGGTCAACCGGGAGGAGCGACCTCCTTCACCCCCGTGGCCCGCCCGGCCCGTGCAGCGGTCGGTTCGGAGTCGAGGTTGCGCGAACGGTCCACGATCCAGTTCGGGCGGTGCTTGGTCTCCGTATAGATCCGTCCGATGTACTCCCCGATCATGCCGATCGCTATCAGCTGAATACCGCCGATGAACAGGACCGAGGTCATCACTGAGGCCCAGCCGAGAATCGCTTCGCCACTGACCAGCTTCTGCCAGAGCACGTTCAGGAGAACGAGAAATGCCATGCCCGAGACGACGAATCCCATGACCGTCGCGAGGCGCAAGGGCACTTCCGAATAGGAGACGAATGCGTCGATGGCCATGCGGAACAGCTTCAGCGGCGATTGTCTTGGTTGGCCTGCGTACCGGGCTTCGCGCTCGAACTCGACGCCGGTCTGGCTGCCTCCAACGTAGGCTCGAAGTCCGCTCACGTAACGATTGTGCTCGGGCATGGCATTGATCGTGTCGACCACGCGTCGGTCCATCAGCGAGAAATTGCCGGCGTTCGCGGGGATTTCCAGACTGCTGAGCTTCCCGAGGATCAGGTAGAACAGCGAGAACAGGGCTCGCTTCGGAAGGGCTTCCTTGCGTTTGCGCTTCACGGCGTAGACGACGTCGTGACCCGCCTTCCAGGTCTCCAGGAGCTCGGGAATCACCTCCGGCGGGTCCTGCAGGTCGCCATCGAGGAGGATGACGGCGTCGGCATCGGTCTGCGAAAGTCCTGCTGCGATCGCGGCCTGCTGGCCGAAATTCCGGGCCAGGTGCACGATCACGACCCTCGGATCCGCATCGGCGTAGGCGTCCAGACGGGCGGTCGAGCCATCCACGCTTCCGTCGTTCACGTAGATGACTCGCCATTCCAGCGGCAACCCCTCGAGGACGCCGGTCAGACGTCGATGGAGCTCCGGGAGAATCTCGATCTCGTTGTAAACCGGAACGACGGCATCCAGGGTGTTCAACTCATTCCCCTCCAAGCGGTTCGCCGCCCGACCCCTGAGCGCTCAACTCGTACAGGCCGGCGAGTTCGACACCTTCCACTTCGACGGCCACGATCGGCCGGACCGTCCGGTACACCTCCATGAGCGGGGGTGGAAGCGTCGCCTGCCGTGCCATCATCAGCAAGTACGAAGCCGTCGGATCGTTCACGATCCGGAGGTCATCGCGCAACAGGCCGAGCTCCTGCAGCTCCGCGAAGTACTTCGCGGTGGGCCATGCCATCACCGTCGCTCCTTCGGGTAGAATCCGTTCGACCTCGGAGATGAATTCAGGCGTGAAAGCGTCGTACCAGTAGGTGACTTCCATGCCCTTCGCGCTTGCCCCTCTCAGCCCACCGACGAGTTCGTTGTAGTACGAGGTCCAGTAGGGTGCGACGGCCCGCTCCTGTCGGAAGGCAGGGAGAAGATAGGCCGACATCACGAGCAGCAATCCAAGTGACGCCGCCCGCTTCTCGAAACGCGAGCGCAGTGCCTCATCGAATCTACCGAGCGCGAGGCCGGCCAGGATCGCCACGAATGGAAATGCCGGAAGGAACAGCCGCACCCCATCGTGATTCGGAGACGTCGGCAGAGCCATCAGCGCCAGGAAGAAGCCGATCTGCAGGAGCGAGAGTCTGGCCATGGCGGCCCGAGGGTCGGGAGGCCTGAGAATCGTCCGACTGCGACCGAGATCGGCAGTTCCTATCACCGCGAGACTGAGAATACCGACGGGTATCGTGATCAGCATCATCACGATCGCCTGGTGCCAGGGAACCACGTATTCGTAGATCCGTCCGAGGTATGCGGTAGCGATCGGGATGCTCTCATCGCGAGTCAGGCTCTCCTCGACCAGCCTCCTCAGGGCGCCCTCGGGATCATGCCAGGCCGGGGGCACGAACAGCCAGGCAACGAGAAGGCCGACCAGCAGCGTGACGATCCACGGCCACCAGCGACGCTCGAGAAGCGCCCATGCGAGAAGCGGTATCGGGAGGAGCCAACCGGTGAACTTGGTGCCCATCGCCAGCCCGAGAGCGATCGCCGCCAGAAACAACCGCCCTCCGCCACCCTGGCGCAGAAAAGAGGCAAAGGAGACGACCGTCAGGGTCCAGAAATAGGTCAGGGGCATGTCAGTCGTCGCGAAGTGGGCATGACCGGCAACCCTGGGCATCAGCGCGAGCGAGAGCGCCGCCCCGATCCCGGCTGCAATTCCCGCGGCACCGCTGACGCTCCAGGCGAGCAGTCCGGCCAGCAGCGCGAACAGAGTGGCAGAGAACAGCCTGTATCCGGACACCGGACCCGATCGATCGCCGAAGACCCGCTCGGTGAGCGCCATTCCCTGCTTGTAGACCGGGGGGTGCGGATTGTAGTAGCGAGATTCGGGAGGGTCCCAGGCCGCCAGAATCACCTCCGGCTCGAGGGCGGCCCGGGGATCGCGAATCGCCTCCGAGACCCAACCCTGTATCCGCTCCACCGAAGAGAAGTACTCGGGCTCGTCCCAGGTCACGCCGGGCCGATCGAGCTCGGGCAGCAGGAACGCGAGAACGATGATCGTGACGGCGGCCGCTGCCAGCGCCCTCGATCCGAACTTCGGAGTCGGGCTCCTTTCGACCGATTCCGGCGGGGAGATCGCGAACCGTTTCACTGGAGCCGGTAGACCCGCAGAAGCGGCGCCCCCTCGAGCGATATCTCATAAGCGGGCGGGTCACCCCGGCGATCCACCGCCCAGTCGATGGGCCGCCACATCGCCTTCCGATTGTACTGCAGCAGGAAGTGCGGTGCGGCCGGATCCCGATCCACGACCGTCGGTGCACGGACCGTCGAGCCCGCGCACACCAGGGTCAGGTCCGGGCGATCGGGAATCAGCGATGGCCACTGCGTCTCGACCACCCAGCTCGCTGGCGCCCGGCCGAGTGTCTGAGCGAAGCAGGTCTCCTCGAGCAGGAATCCAGGGTCGATCACGGCGCCCTCGGGAATGAAGCTCGCGAGGTCGTTCAGGACGTCCCGGTTGAGGATTTCCTTGAGATTCGTGATCTCGAGTCCCCGGCGCTCCGCACCGTCGACGCCCCCGACGAGCGAGTTGATGTAGGACAGCTGGTACGGATGCGTTCGGACGACTGCCGCCGCCGCCGGTACGAAGAGAAGTGCCAGAACCGCAACGGACAGCCAGGGCTGCGATGAATGTGCCCGGATGGCCGGGAGCCGTTCCAGCAGCTCGGTGATCCGCGCCGTCCCGAGTCCGGCGAGCACGGCGAAGAACGGGAAGGCGGGGAGAATCAACCTCACTCCGTCGTGCATGGGCGCCGAGGGCAGCATGAGGGCCGCGTACAGCACCGATGCGTTGAGCAGGCAGAACCCGACGACGAGACGGTAACGGCGACCCGGTACGCCTGCGAACATCGCGACCAGGATCGTGGGAGGGACCACGATCAGCGTCCAGACGAAGGGATAGTGCCAGGGCCCACGGTAAGCGTAGAAGGTCCCGAAATAGAGGGTCCGCAGGAGATTCAGCGGCTCCTCGGATCTATCGAACCCGGCGCCGAAGTAGTCCGCGAGCCCGAGCGCAGGATCCACCCACAGCACGGGATTCGTGAGGAAGAACACGGCCAGGGCTGACGAGGCGATCACGAGAGTGGCCCGTATCAACCGGCCGGGTCGGCGCAGCAGGATCCAGAGCCCGAGAACCGGAATCGCGAGGAGGCCCGTGAACTTCGTCGAGACGGCAGCACCGAGAAGCACTCCACTCATCAGCAGGAATCGCCATCGCGCCCCTTCGGTCCAGCGAAACAGGCAGGCGGCGGAGCCGAACCAGAACGCCGCGAGAAACAGATCGGTGTGTGCGAGGTGACCGTGGGCGAAGAGAACAGGCAGGGTAAGAACACTCATGCCTGCGCCGATGCCGGCGAGGCTGGACCCTGCCACGGATGCCGTAAACGCCGCACAGCCGGCCGTCAGGAGTGCGAAAGTCAGCATCACGCCGACACGATAAGCGGTCACCGGGTCGAGCACGTCCCGAAACAGGAGCCACGAGATTCCGCTGATTTCACGCGAGAGTGGTGGATGCGGAAGCCGGATGTTCATCCATCGCCAGTGGTCGTCGAGATTCTCGACGCTCAAGACCGACACCACGTCGCCCGCGGCCAGTCCCTGGATGAATTCCTGGAGCCAGGACAGCTGGCGCAGGGAGCTGTAGAAGTAGTTGCCGACATCGCTCGCGACCCCGTAGTCGGACTCGGTTGCGAACATCAGCACCGCCGAAACGAGGAAGAAGATCCCGGCCATCGCCCGGGTGGGTAGGCCGGGTGACGAATCTCCGGAGGGCATGCCTGCGTGTCTTGACCGATCGTCGATCACCGCGTCCTCCCGGGCCGCCAGGTCGCGAGTCCGAGCAGGGCCAGCAGGCCGACCAGTGAGACCGCCACGCTCAAGCCGAACGCCGTAGGCCGGAATCGCAGCTCCACCTCACTATCTCCGGAGGGTAGCGAAATCGCCCGGAAGACTCCTCCCGCTCGCAGGACCGGAACTTCGATACCGTCCACGCGGGCTTTCCACCCCGGGTAGTAACGATCGTTCAACACCAGCAGCATCGGACCGGAGGTCGACGTACGGAACCGAACCCGGTTCTGGCCGAATTCGGCGGACAGTATCCTGCCCATTCCCGCCATGGCACGCGGTGTCGGGGGTCTCTCGAGCACGACACGCTCTCCAAGCGGGAAGTCGGACTGGAGGGTGCGCGCAAGTGCTCGCGCCGGTCCCTCCGCCAGCTCGTAGTCGCTGACCAGATAGGCACGCGGGAGGGGATTCGGCACTTCGAACAGGCGCAGGGGAAGATCAGGGTGTCGGCCAGCTACGCGGAGTCCGACCAGCGTATCGGCCGCGACGGTGGGATCGGCGTACCAGCGCACGTTCATGGCCCGCAGGAAGTCGATCGGATCGTCACCCCAGCCCTGGATGGCTGCGTCGTTGGTCAGCGCCACCGAGCGCAGCTCAATGCCCTGCAGCCCGTCCTGCAGCTGCCACCCGTACAACTGTCCGACGTTGGGCCCCATGGTCTCGAAGTCGAGATACAGGTTCGACAACTCGTAAGCGCCGTCGACACGCACCATGTTTCCCATTGCCGCGTCGTGCGGAGAACCGCGGAAGCGGTAGGCCTGCGGGTCGGCTCCAAGGGTCTCGAGGGCGAGAGCCGGCCAGGCTGGTGTGTCGTATACTTCCGATTCGACGGACGGATTGATTCGGGCGTTGGCGGCGACCAGGTCGGCGACCACGAGCATCGCCAGCAGGCCGATCACGGCCTCGGGTCGCAGGCGACCCCTCCCTCCGACCCCGACGACGGCCGTGGTCAGGCCGAGCAGGACGGTCAGGCGGACGGCCTGCGAGGCATACAGAGAAGCCGACAATCCGGGATCCTCGCAGGGGGCAAGACCGCTCGGCAACGAAGCACAGGCCCATTCGATGACACCCGGTGTCCAGCGAAGCGCGATGGCCGTGACTCCATGCAGCAGGGCGAGACAGCCGAACAGGATCACCCCCACCCTGCGTCCCTTTCCCTCGCCCGCCCGATCGGCCCCGCTCGCAGCGAGAACCGCAATCGCCATTGCCGGCAGCAGCAGGAACTTCTCCGGGTAGCGGAAGGGCCGCAGCAGCGGAACGGTCTCGAACAGAAAGCGATACACGGGACTGGTCGCGCCCAGGGCGATCAGGATTCCGATCATGGCCGACACACTCCAGAACCAGGCCGTGCGTCGAGTGCCGTGTCGGATACCGAAGAGCGCCAGCCCCAGGACCACGGCTCCGAGATAGGGGCTGAGAACCCATGGGGTGTTCATCGCGAAAATGAAGCGGGTCGAATACCCGTGCACGCCGGTGGCCAGCACAGGCGGTATTCCGAGATGAACGAGACCGGTCGGCTCTAGGGAGCGGGAAGTCGCATATCCGATGTCGGTTGGCATCGTGCGGACCGAATGGAGTATGAACTCCACGAACGGCACCAGCTGTGCGGCCACCACCGCGACGGCTACTGCGCCCGCCACGGCCAGAGATCCGGTCTGCCGGACGAGACCGACCGAACGCTCCTCGATGTTCAGAGCCCCGTGAACGAACAACCAGATCAGGCCGATCGTGAGCAGCTGCGGCTCTCCCCCGAGGAAAGCCGTGGCGCACAGCGCGGCGAACGCCGCTATCCGCCGAGAACTCGCATTCGTCAAGACTCTGTCCCAGGACCAGAACAGCCAGGGGACCCAGGCCACGGTCTGGAGGTTGTTGGGAAAGTTGCCCAGCGAGACCAGGTATCCGCCGAGCATGAATGCGGCGGCTCCCAACCATGCCGCCTGCAACGATCGGCCCCAGCGGCGCAACAGGAGGAGAAGTCCTGCGCCAGCGATCGGATAGTGGAGTGCGACGAGCCAGTCGAAGGAAGTCGAGAGCGGCAGCGTGTAGAGAAGGAGATTCCCCGGATAAAGAACGCCAGGCTGCAGCGCCGCAAAGTAAGGCTCGCCGTTGACGAGACCGGGATTCCACCAGGGAATCCGCCCGGCCCGTATCGATTCGACGAGCACGTGCTTCATCGGGTAGAAGAAAGGTGTGATGTCACGCCCGAACAGCGTGCGACCGCCGAACAGGACGGGCCAGAAGAGAACCAGAGAGGCGGCGGTCAGGAGAGCGATCGCGAGCGGGACGGTCAGCGGATTCCGCTCACCCGAAGGATCTCGGGCAGAATCTCCCGGCGGCATCTGCCGTGTCACGATCGACAAGCGTCCCCCGAGCGCTGGTCGTGGATCAAGGCACGAGGGCGCAGCGGAAAATCAGCCGCTGCGCCCTCGCAGTGATCAGGTGGGCGCCGGTCGGAACCGGATCGCCCGGTCGAATCAGTTCTGCTGAATCTTACCCTCGGTCGCGGCGCCACCGCCCACGTCCACCCAGTAGTTGTTGGTGGAGCTCGCGTGCGTGGCCGTGACCTGATAACCGCCGGCGGTACCCGCGGCGCTGATCGTGATACCGGTGCTGGTCGTGAAGTTACCCGACGTCAGGACCGTGGCCGCATCGGCATAGGTCTGGTTGTCGGCGAAGTAGGCCTCCATCGCGGCCATGGCGTTGCGCACATCACTCTTGGCCGTGGCGTCGAACGCCTTCTCCTTCGTGCTGGCGAACTGCGGAATCGCGATCGCGGCGAGAATGCCGATGATCACGACTACGATCAGCAGCTCGATCAGCGTGAAACCCTTCGTGTCGCGGAGCATTGTCCCTCCATGGGTTCTGGGGTCCGGCTTTGTGATACAGTGTTCGGTCGACGATCGACGTTGGAGGCTCTGTCCTCCTGCCCCCGGACGAGCAACCCTCGTGCCCCGTCGTCAACGGCCCCTTAACTCCATGTAGAAACACACTTTGAGATTATGGCGAACTCGCTGTTGGCTGGCGTGCGGTGCAAGGCTCGTTGCACCCTGCAAGACCTTGCACCGCATATGCAATAATGTTCGGAGGCCTTCACGCGTCCAGATCGTATCGCTTAATCTTCCGGTACAGCGTGCTCGGATCTATGCCCAGGACCTCGGCGGCCTTCGTCTTGTTTCCGCCTTCGGCCCGGAGCACGTGCTCGATGTAGGCCCGCTCGATGATCTCGAGCGCGGGGTTCGCAGCCGGCCGGTCCTGAACGAGCGGTTCGGCGGGCGTTTCACGAAGACGCGTGGGAAACGCGTCGGGCTTGATCGAATTTCCGGCCGTGAGCACCACTGCGCGTTCGATGACGTTCTCGAGCTCGCGTACGTTGCCCGGCCAGTGATACTCCTGGAGTACCTGCAGCGCCTTGGACGAGAGCTTCTTCGGCTCTTCTTCCCCGGCCTCGCTGGCGAGGAAATGCTCGGCCAGCAGCTGTATGTCCTCGGTGCGTTCTCGCAAGGGCGGCAGCTCCAGGGAAATCACGTTGAGGCGGTAGTACAGATCCCGGCGGAAGCGCCCTTCCTCGATGTCGCGTTCGAGATCCCGGTTGGTGGCCGCGATCAGCCGCACATCCACCGGTACCGCCTCCGTCGAGCCCACCGGGATCACCTCCCGCTGCTGCAGCACCCGCAGGAGCTTGACCTGCGTGGAAGGTGCCATCTCGCCCACTTCGTCGAGGAAGAAGGTCCCGCCGGATGCGGCTACGAACAGACCCTCCTTGTCCTTGACGGCCCCCGTGAAACTCCCCTTCACGTGACCGAAGAGCTCGGACTCGAGCAGGCCTTCGGGGAGGGCACCGCAGTTGAGAGAAAGAAACCGCCGGCTGGATCGCGGCGAAAGGTCGTGAATGTAGCGGGCAAAGACCTCCTTGCCCGTTCCGCTTTCCCCGCCGATCAGGATCGTCGAGTCGCTGTCCGCCACGTCTTCCGCGAGGGTCAGTGATGACTCGAAGCTCGGGCTTACCCCGATCGGCTTGCCCGCCTTCAGAGTCTGCTGCTTCTTCAGCTCACGCTTCAGCCCGGCATTCTCCGTCTTGAGTCGACCCCAGTCGAGGGAACGGTTCAGGACCGCGATCATCTCCTCGTTCTTGAATGGCTTCTGGACGTAGTGGGTCGCGCCCAGGTTCACCGCCTGTATCGCCGACTGGAGCGAGGCTTGAGCCGTCATCAGGACCACCGGGGTCTCCGGACTCGTGCGTCGGATCTCCTCCAGCACGTCGATCCCGCTCACCTTCGGCATGCGAACGTCGGAAAGCACGATGTCGGGAGACTCGTCACGGAACCGTTGCAGACCTTTCTCCCCGGTGACCTCCGAGATCACGTCGAACCCCTCTCCCTTCAGCAGCATCGAAAGGGTCGTGATGATGCCTTCCTCATCGTCAATCAGCAGCAATAGCGGCTTGTCTCGCATGTCCAACCTCGGTTCGTGACCGCGCGTCTCGACGCGCCCTGTCGGTTGTGAATGTCAGATCCCGGCATCAGTTGCTGGAACCAGTTGCTCGAGGTCCACCGTCCTGCGTAATCGTCCGCGGCCGGTCCTGCGCGGGAGAACGATCGCGAAGGTCGCCCCCTCGCCGCGAATCGAGCTCGCGAGCAGTGCACCGCCGTGTGCCTGTATCGCCCGGTGCGCTATCGAGAGGCCGAGACCGCTCCCCCCGGGGCGCCGGGTGTAGAAGGGGTCGAATATGCGAGGAAGGTCTTCCTCCTCGATCCCGGGACCATCGTCGATGACACGAATCCTCACCGGGTTGCCGAGGGAGATCTCCCCCGGCACGAGATCGGGTCGCAGGGCGTCCGCGATCACGCGCACTCGTACCGGCTCATCCGGATCCCCTACCTGGAGCGCGTTCAGGACGAGGTTCAGCAAGCAGCGGTGCAGCAGCTCCGGGTCTCCCCAGAGCCCGTCGAGGTCGTCAAGTCGCTCGGATTCGAGGCTGGCCCGCCCGGCCGCCGCCGGGTGACGGCGCGCGGTCTCGAAAACATCGCTGACCAGCCGGTCTACATCGATCGGGCGGCGCTCCGTCACGTCCACCCGGGCGAAGTCGCTGAACTCCCGGAGGATCCCGTCGAGCCGGTCGCTCTCCCGCACGATCAGTCGCCCCAGGATCTGATCATCTTCGCCCGCGAAGTCCCGACTGCACAGCTGCTCGACCGCACTACGGATCGAGGCCAGTGGATTCTTCAGCTCGTGGGCCAGGGAGGCAGACAGTTCCGCGACCGCTTCCAGCCGACCGGTTCGCAGGCGCAGGTCCTCCAGCTGACGCACGGGCCGGAGATCCTGGAGCAGGAAGACGTACGAAGCACCGCCGGCAGCGCCGAGCAGGGTGGTGGAACTGACCGACACCGGAACCATTGGAACCACGGGTCGTCTCCGGTCCGCGCGATCGCCCGGCTCCTGCTCGATCCCATCCGAGTCCTTGGCATCGATGGTGGGGGACTGCACCTCGATCTCCCGGTTTACGATCCGCCGCCCTTTTCGGACCGTCTCATCGATGGCTCGGGCCAGCTCAGGCGCCCGTCGCTCGAATACCGGGACGACATCGTGCCCCAGGGTTCGAGCCACATCGATACCGAGCAGTTCGGATGCGGCGAGGTTCTGGTAGACGAGCTTGGCCTGGTCGTCCACCGTGATCACACCCGACGGGATGATCCGGAGGACATCCGCCGTGTCGAGCGCGAGTCGTCGCAGCTCGCCTTCCACGTTGCCGAGCTGGTCCCGAACGAGCCTGAGCCGGACTGCGATCAGGCTGGTGACCACAGCCACCAGCGTGAACATCACCACCTGAACGACGAGCAGCCCCGGAATCGCTCCTTCCGGCGCCATCACCAGGTTGTCGAGCAGGTAGAGAAGGCCGGTACCCAGTGCCACCAGCAGTGCGGCAGGCAGTGGGAGAATCAGGGCGTATGCAGCCGCCAGAGCGATGAACAGCGACACGAACGGACTGGCGTAGCCGCCCGTGATGTGAACCACAGCGTTTACCACGAATACGTCGAGCACCGCCTGCGATATCAGGAAAGGCATCCCCGGACGAATCCGACGGTGGTGGCTCCAGTAGTAGGCGATCGGCGTGAGGAGGGCTGCGGCGGCCAGTCCGGCCACGGCGATGGCGGTGCCCTCGCCTCCGATGAACGCCTCGTTTTGCCACCCGAATTCCTGGGAAACGAGGAGTGCGGCGCCGAACACCCCGAGCGCGATCACCAGGCGCGCCGCGTAGATCCAGTAGAGGATCTGCTGCGGCTCGAGAGCGGCTGCGAGCCTGCGCTCGGATCTCAGGAGTCTGAGCACCCGGTGGTCGTTTCCCTTTTGTCAGGCTGAACATCCGGGCCGATCGAGCGAGTACCGCTCGCACAACCCGGCGAAACGCACTGTCTGCGCGTCCTATGATAGGTGGGGCGTTGCAGGATGCAAGACCGCATCCGGGGTCCGCTTTCGATCGGTCCCCGGGTTCAGAGCCAGTCGGGCTCCTCGTCGAATACGGAGAGCTGCGTGAAACAGCCCTCTCGCACGAGAGCGGTCAGTGAATAGACGGCGCCTCGCACGGGGCAGGGAAGCGGACGCCGAACGAGGGGCTCGAGCACCTGGTCGGCCGGCAGGTCCGGTGCAGCGACAGGCCACAGCCCGACCGCCCGTGCCGCCTGCGCCAGCGTGTCATAGCCGGGTTGAAAGGAAGCGGTCCAGGACGCCACTCGATTCGCCCGGCCGTCGTCGTCGGGCTCGCAGCGGACCCGCACGTCGAGACCGTGCGAGGAGAAGATCAGCCAGGTATCGGAACCGACACGCCGCCGCGTCACAGGCTGTCCGAGCCTCGATTCGAGCTCACCTTCCGA
>JAMJQL010000185.1 GCA_023554245.1 Gemmatimonadota bacterium | reverse complement strand
CTCGATGACGTGGCCGCGGTCAGGGCCGTCCATGCTTCACCCTACCTCCCGGCCGTGGATGTCTACATCGAGGGAATCACGATTCCCCTCGCCATGAATCTCGAATACGGCGACGCGAGCGACTTCGGCCTGCTTCCGGCCGTAAAAGGCGCGATCTTCGAGGTCCGGCCTACGGGGGCTGACCCGCGCTCGGACCCGCTGTTCATGTCGCTCGGCTTCACCCTGGCGCCGTCCGAGATTTCGACCGCTGCCCTCGGTGGGCTGGCGGAATCGGATGACCCGGTGGACAGCCTGCGTGTCGTACTGGACCCCGAAGACTTCGACCTGGTGACGGGCGGAACCTGGAGAGCGCGATTCTCGAACATGGTCTCCGACGTGGCCCAGATCTCGATCGATATCGGGTCCGACGGCATCGTGGATGAGACGGTGGACCGATTCCGGCCGACGGACGTTGCCGGAATTCCGCTGTCTTCCGATTCCACCACTTTCCTCACGATCGTCATACCCGGCGGCGGGACCTTTTCCGGCGGGATGCCCCCGTTCGAGGAAGGCTCCGAGGTGTTCGTCTACATCACGGGAATGGCCTCGGTCCCGGACACCGATCCGAGACGTCTCCAGCTGCTGTTCATGAACGAGGACAGCGAGACCGCGCTCGTTCCCCTGGAGTAGTTCGAACTTCGGGCGCCTGTGCGGGGCCCCCGGCGGGCCATAGATTCGCCCGCAATGAACACACTCACGATCGCCATACTCGCAGCCGGCCTCTCGTCCCGGTACGGCGCGCCGAAGTATCTCGTACCCGTCGGGCCCGACGGCGAGTCTCTGCTGGATTACGCCGTGTATGACGCGCTGGCTTCCGGGTTCGGCTCGGTGGGGCTGGTCGTGCGACGAGTCACGGAAAATGACATGCGCCGCCGTTTCGAGACACGATTCGGGCGGGGCGTGCCCGTATCCTACGTTCGCCAGGAGCTCTGGCCGCTGCCGGGTGGACACCAGTCACCATCCGAGCGCATGAAGCCGTGGGGCACGGGTCACGCGGCTCTCCGACTGGTCGAGCTCGCACCCGGGCCCTTCGCCGTCGCGAACGGCGACGACTTCTATGGTCGGTCGTCGTACTCGCTGCTGGCGGCATCTCTGGCCGCTGAGCCCGAGGCACCGATCTTCCACCTGATCGGCTTCCAGCTCGACACGACGCTGTCGGAGCACGGAGGCGTGTCGCGCGCGGTCTGCGAAATGGACCAGGACGGTCGACTCGTGGGTCTCGAGGAAGTACTCGGGATCGAGACCTCGGAAGAAGGTGCCCTGCTCGGCCGGACCGTTGACGGCAAGCGCCGGATCGTGCAGCCCGACGCACTGGTTTCGATGGGACTGTGGGGCTTCACCCCGGCGGTCTTCCCTCTGCTCGAAACGCGCTTCGCACGATTCCTCGAGCAGCATGGCGAGGACCCGAAGCGCGAGTTCCTGCTCAGCGACGCGATCGGCGACATGGTCCGCTCGGGAGATGCCGAGGTGTACGTGCACAGGGCCGAGGAGCCCTGGTTCGGCATGACTTTCCGAGAGGATCGAGACCGGGTGGCGGCTCACATCGCGGAGCTCGTAGAGCAGGGCGAATACCCCGAATCACTGCGTCACGCCATGCGCCCGCCGGACCTGCCCTCCGAGGCACCGACAGAAGGAGAGATCTCGGAGTATCCGCCGGAGTAGGACCACCGATGCGGCTCGCTCTCCTCGACTGGCTCGTCATCGCCGCATACGGCGCGATCACCCTTTTGGTCGGTCTTCGCTTCGCCGGCAGGGCCGGCAGGGGAACGCAGGAGTTCTTCCTCTCCGGCCGGACGCTGCCCTGGTGGCTGCTCGGCACTTCGATGGTCGCCACCACCTTCTCGACCGACACGCCGAACCTGGTCACCGACCTCGTGCGCACTGGCGGCGTGAGCGCCAACTGGGTGTGGTGGGCGTTCCTGATCACCGGCATGTGCACGGTGTTCTTCTACGCCCGGCTGTGGCGCCGCTCCGGCGTGTTCACCGACATGGGTTTCTACGAGCTGCGCTATTCCGGCCGGCCCGCAGCATTCCTCCGGGGATTTCGGGCCCTGTATCTGGGCGTGTTCTTCAACGTGATGATCATGGCCGCCGTGACTCTGGCCGCGATCAAGATCGGCGGCGTGCTGCTCGGCCTGGATAAGTACACGACCGTGCTGGTGGCAGGCGGCATCACGGTGCTTTATTCGGCCGGGGCCGGTCTCTGGGGCGTAGTGGTGACCGACCTCCTGCTGTTCGTAGTGGCGATGATCGGATCCATCGCCGCCGCCGTATTCGCACTCCGGCAGCCCGAAGTGGGAGGCCTCTCCGGTCTCGTGTCGAATCCGGCGATCACCGACCGGCTGTCGCTGCTGCCCGACTTCAGCGACTGGCGGGTGGCCGTGCCGATCTTCGTGATTCCCCTCGCCGTGCAGTGGTGGAGCACCTGGTATCCCGGGGCCGAGCCCGGCGGCGGAGGGTACGTGGCGCAGCGGATGCTCGCCGCCCGGGACGAACGGGAGTCGATGCGCGCCGTGCTCTGGTTCAACCTCGCGCACTACGCGCTCCGGCCCTGGCCCTGGATCCTCGTCGCCCTGGCGTCGCTGGCGGTCTATCCGACCATGGAATCGCTGGCAGTCGCTTTCCCGCACGTGGACGCGACGATTCTCAAGGACGATCTCGCCTATCCGGCCATGCTGATCTTCCTGCCGACGGGACTCCTCGGCCTCGTGGTCGCTTCACTGGGCGCCGCCTACATGTCCACCATCAGCACCCATCTGAACTGGGGGGCGTCCTACATCGTCGAGGACTTCTACCGACGATTCCTGGTTCCGGACCGGGACGAGAAGCACTATGTCGCCGTCGCCCGGGCTGCGACCGTCGGGCTGATCATCCTTGCGATGACGGTCTCCCTGTGGCTCCAGAACGCCCTGCAGGCATTCCAGATCCTCCTGCAGATCGGCGCCGGGACCGGGCTGATCTTCCTGCTGCGCTGGTTCTGGTGGCGGGTGAACGCATGGAGCGAGATTTCGGGGATGGTGGTGTCATTCGCGGTCGCGGTCTGGTTTCAGTTTCTGCATTCGCGATTCGGATTTGCGCCGGTCCATCCATCTGCGCAGCTGTTGATCGGTGTCGTCGTGACATCGGCCGCCTGGTTGACGGTGACCTGGCTCACTCCGCCCGCTGACCGGGAGACGCTGCAGACGTACTACGACCGGATCCGGCCGTACGGACGGGGGTGGACCCGGGTCGTGGATACCTCGGCCGGCGCCCCGCGAGCCGGAGGCGTAGCGGCGGGACTGGCCGGCTGGCTCCTCGGCTGCAGCGCTGTCTACGCGGCATTGTTCGCCACCGGTTATCTCCTCTACGGCAGGCCGATCGCCGCGACCGCTGCGGGTCTCGTGGCGGCACTCTCGGTCATCGGCCTGTTCCGGATACTTCCGCGTGTCAGCTTCGACTGACGGAAGCTCCGCTTCAGGCACGCCGGGCGCACTCGCGTCG
>JAMJQL010000184.1 GCA_023554245.1 Gemmatimonadota bacterium | reverse complement strand
GTCGCCGGCTCCCGGCGCTCATCCGCCCGACACTTCCACGGTCACACTCGGAATGTGGCCCGTGAACTTCGACTCGGCTTCTGCTCCGATCCTCTCCACGACCGGCGTGGCGAGGTCGATGCCCACGTCGGCTGTCTCGTCCGCCGAGAACACGCGGGGCTGGGTACGATCGATCCTCCCCTCGCCCACCTTCACGTCGTCCACGTAGAGCGTACCGGTGCCGCCCTTCCCCTGTCCGTCGCCGTCATAGGCGAACTCGAAGCGGACCGTAGCTGTCCCGGGAGCGAGCGGCTGCGTCGCCGACACCGTGTATCGCTCCATCCCCAGGAAGTTGTAGTCGTATGCGGGTACGCCGTCCTTCACGTACAGGGCCCAGCCTCCGAACCGGCCTCCCTGCGCGATAATGGTTCCGTTGCCGCCCCCCGCCGGAACCTCCAGTTCGGCGGTGATCGTCTTCGACTTGTTCTTGATGTCGAGGAAGACGTTCTCCGTCATTCCGGTCATCCCTTCGGCGAGCGTGAGCGACGTGCGCCCACCCATCAGATCCGGACGACCCACCGCGGAGGCGACGAAGCGCTCGAACACGCGATCGTCGAGCGGCAGCACCTGGTTCTTCTCGGCCTCTTCCATGAACAGCGCGCGGAGTTCGGCCAGCTTGTCCGGGTTCTCGGTCGCCAGATCGTTCACGAGGCTGAAGTCCGTCCGCGTGTCGTACAGTTCCCAGACGTCCTCTGTGAATGCGGGCAACGGACGGCCCGGCTGCGGCTCCCAGGGGGCCCGGTGGATGGTGCGCGCGAACCAGCCGTCATCGTAGATGGCCCGGTTTCCGAACATCTCGAAGTACTGGGTGGTGTGTTGCTCTGCTGCGTCTCCATCATCGAACGAGTAGACGAGGCTCACACCGTCCATCGGATGCTGCGGCACGCCGTTCACCATGGTCGGCTCAGGGAGCCCGGCCGCCTCGAGAACGGTCGGTGCGACGTCGATCACGTGGCTGAACTGCGTGCGGAGCTCGCCCTTCGCCCGGATTCTCTCGGGCCAGTGCACCGCCATGCCGACCTTGGTTCCGCCGTGATCGGACGCGACTTGTTTGGTCCACTCGTAGGGAGTATCGAACGCGACGGCCCAACCGGCGGCCATGTGAGGATAGGTTTCCGGGCCGCCCCACTTGTCGATCTTCTCCAGCATGTCCGGAACCGTCTCCTGGACGTTGTTGAAGTAGGTCATCTCGCTGAACATGCCGTTGAGACCACCCTCGGCGCTGGTTCCATTGTCGCCGTAGATCAGGAAGACCAGCGTATTGTCGAGTTGTCCGGTTGCGGCGATTGCGTCGATCACGCGACCGATCTCGTAGTCGGTCATCGCGATGTAGGCCGCGAACACCTCGACCTGGTGGCCGAACAGACGCTTCTCGTCATCCGACAGCTCGTCCCACTCCTGGATCAGCTCGGGCTTCGGTGCCAGCTGCGTGCCCTCCGGCACGACGCCAAGCTCGATCTGTCGGGCGAGGATCTCGTCACGCAGCGCGTCCCAACCCTGGTCGAACTTACCTCTGTACTTCTCGATCCAATCCTTGGGAACGTGGTGCGGTGCGTGCGTCGCTCCAGGTGCGAAGTACACGAAAAAAGGCCGGTCGGGCGTGAGCGCCTTCTCGTACTGAATCCAGGCGATGGCCTGGTCGGTCATGTCGGTGAGGAAGTGGTAGTCGGGATCGTCCGGCAGCTCGACCGGATGCAGGCCGTCATAGATGAACGGCGCCCACTGGTTCGTCTCGCCTCCCAGGAATCCGTAGAACTTGTCGAAACCCTGGAAGGTCGGCCAACGGTCGAGGGGACCCGAGACACTGGCCTCCCAGGCGGCCAGTTCGTGCCACTTCCCGAACGCCGCCGTGCTGTAGCCGTTCAGGCGCAGCATCTCGGCCACCGGCGCCACGTCGTCAGGGATCTTGCCCGTGTTGCCGGGAAAGGCCGTGGCGTTCTCGATGATCCCGCCCATGTTGGCAACGTGGTGATTGCGCCCGCTCTTCAGGGCGGCCCGGGTGGGCGAGCACACGGCCGTGGTGTGGAAGTTGTTGTAGAACACGCCGTCGCCGGCCAGGCGGTCAAACGTCGGAGTAGGAACCGGACCTCCGAACTTGCTGGTTCCGGCAAAGCCGAGGTCGTCCACGAGCACGACCAGGACGTTGGGCGCAGCCTCCGGCGCCTTCACCTCGAACGGCGGCGGCGGTGTCGCGTCGCGCACGTCCAGCTCGGTGTACGAGGGCGGCTCCGGCTCGGGAATCGGGAGAACGGTCCTGTCAGTCGGGAACTGCTGGGCATCTGCCTCGCTTGACTGCGGAGAGCAGGCGCCGACCAGGGCTCCCAGTAAAAGGAGTGTCCTGCGGATAGTCATGGGATGGACTCCTCTTTCGTGGACTCGGGATCGAAATCGTCTCGGTCTGACGGTGGCTCCGTCCGGAGCCCGATGCTCAGTGCGCGGTCGAGCGCTTCCAGCAGGGCGACGCGTTCCGCCGGCTTATCGAGGAAAGCGACCACTCCTGCTTCGTACGCTCGGCGGCGCGTGTCGGCGGAAGGGAAGCTTGTAAGGACCACCACCGGGATTCTGTGGCCCGAATCGGCCAGGCGGTCCAGTAGCTCGAATCCGTCCATCTCTGGCATGCGGAGGTCGAGGATCAGGCCGTCGGGTCGGGCCGTCGCCAGGTCGTCCAGGAACTCCGCTCCTGCTGCATATGCGATCGGTTCGAATCCGGCGGAGCGCAGCAGGCGTGTTAGGCCGTTACGCACCCCGGACTCATCGTCCACCACCGCGATCCGTGGAGGGTCTCGAGCCACGACTGATTACCTCGATCCGAGAGACAGGAAGGACCCGTGAATACGCAGGCTCGGTTATGATGAGGGTGGGGCACGATCGGCCCGGTGTGAATAGGACAGATGTCCTAGACGGGGCGCCCGTCAGCGGTCGGCAGCAGAACGTACATGTCGGTGCCGCGTCCTTCCGGTCCTGGTGAGCACCAGATCTTCCCGCCGTGCATCTCGACCAGCGTCCGGCTCACGGCGAGGCCGAGTCCGGAGCCATCCGCGCGCGTCGTGAAGAACGGGTCGAAGATCCGCTCGCGGTCTTCCGCCGGGATTCCGGGTCCCAGATCGGAGACCGTCACTTCGACTCCCCGGTCTCGACGGGCGGTGCCGATGCTGAGACGTCGGTCCGCCGTCTTGTTTGCGGACATCGCCTCGGCGGCGTTCCGAACCAGGTTGAACAGGATCATGCTGAGCAGCACCCTGTCCCCCCGAACGTCAGGGATCGCCTCGGCGGCGTCGGTCGTCACCTCGACCCCCCGGCGCTCCAGATCGACGCGCGCCAGTTCCAGGACTTCGCCGATCACCTCGTTGAGGTCCAAGCGCTCGGACTGTCGTTCGCCCGCCTTGAGCACCCGCGCGAATCCCCCGACCACGTCCGACGCATGGCGGTCCTGTTCCGCGATCTCGACGAGCGCTTCACGCACCTCGCCCAGCTCGGGCGGATCCCGGTCCAGGAAACTGAGAGCGGCCTGCGCGTTGTTCAGGATTCCCGAGATCGGCTGACTCAGCTCATGAGCGATTCCGACCGACATTTCGCTGAACATCGACTGACGCGACAGGTGCGCCACCTCGGCTTCCTGGACGCGCACGCGCTGTTCGAGGACCGGCGCTCGGGCGGCGTCGACGATCAGCTCGTATGCGATCCCCGCCATCACGATGAGGAATGCCAGGCTGATGAAATACGGAGACTGAATCGCTCCGATATCGACGCCCACCGAGTGAAACAGGCCGATGCCGAGGCTCGCGCCCAGGCACATGACCACGATCATCGAACGTCGCCTCTCCCCCCGTCGCCACAACATGATGGCGGAATCGAAGACGAAGAGAAGAGTCAGGAATACACCGGCGTAGCCGACCCATCGTGCCGGTTGCCCGGGACCGGCGACCCAGGTGTATTCGGAGCCACCGATCGTGGTGAGCCGCTCCACACGAGTGATCTCGCTGTAGACCCTGCTGTAGGGCTGGGAGAGGTTGAAGACGAGCGCCGCACTCCAGACCAGGTTCGCGAGTCCGGCGAGCCATGGGCGCCCCGCCCGGAACAGGAACCAGACGACCCAGGGAATCACCAGAACCAGGATTCCTATGGGGACATGCGCCGCCTTCAACAATGATCCGTACTGATCGGCCGACCGGGCATTCGCCAGCAGAAGCTCCACGACACCAGTGCCGGCCACCGCGAGTGCGAGCACGGCGACCAGCACGTGACCGTGCAGAGACCGACCCCCCCGGCGCCCGGCGAGAAGCAGGTTCATCGCCGCGATTGTCAGGAGAACGGCGATCACCATCCCCTGCAGGAAGGTCAGCCAGTTGATGGGATAGAGATCCATGCCGGGCCCTCCTCGAGATCAGATCCCGAGCTTGTCAGCCATCCGAACCAGGGTCGCCACCGAATCGGCCTGCATCTTCTTCATCACCTGTCCCCGGTGAATCCGGATCGTCTTCTCGGCAGTGCCGAGGTCACGGGCGATCTGCTTGCTGAGCTGGCCGGTCACGACGTGGGCCATCACCTCCCGTTCGCGGGGCGTCAGCGTCTCGTAGAGCTGGCGGAGCATGCGGAGTACGTCCCGCTCTTTTCGGCACTCGGCGTCCCGTTCGAGAGCCAGACGAACGGCTCCCAGGAGGACGTCGGGCTCCACGGGCTTGGTCAGGAAGTCGAGCGCCCCTTCCTTGAGCGCCGCGACACCGTCGGGGACCTCGGCGTGTCCGGTCAGGAAGATGATCGGAATCTCGCAGTCCAATTCTTCGTGCAGGACCCGCTGGAGCTCGATCCCGTTGACCTCCGGCATCGCGAGATCGAGTACGAGGCAGCCTGGCGTATCCGGGTCGAACGCCGCGAGGAATTCCTCGGCGGAGGCGAAATCGCTGACGGCCAGGCCTGCCGAACGGAACAGGCGAGACAGCGAACCGCGGAATCCGTCCTCGTCGTCGACCACGAACACGGTGGGGACGGTCATTCCGGCGCCCCGGTTACTGGACCGTGTAGCCTCGGCCCGACAGACAGGCCCCAGCCGCGCGCTTGAATTCCTCTACCGCCGCATCGCTCTGCGCCTGCGCCTGCGCCGCTCCGGCTTGTGACGCCTGCGACTCGGCGCTTCTCCTCGCCCGTCTGCCGCCGATTCCGCCGGCGACCGCGCCGATCGCGGCTCCCGTTCCGGCATCACCCGCGATCGCGCCGATGGCGACCCCCGCCACGGCTCCCCTCGCAGCACCGGCGACCGCCGCTCCTTGCGTGGCATCGGCCGTCTGCTGCCTGGCTGCGTCCGCCGCGGCCTGCGTGTCCACCGACCCGCCCTGCAGCACCAGACCGGTCTGGGCCTCGGCCCACTCCATGCACGCGGCTTCGTCGGCCTGCTGCTGCTCGGGGCTCTGCCCTTCCGCCGGATAGACGAACATGCCGATGTCCGAGAGAGAAACCGTCGACGTCGCCTGCTGTTGGACCGCGACCTGGGCGCTGGCCAGAGAGGTCACGCCGAGAGCGAGTGCCAAGGTGATCGAAAACGTCCGCATCAAAGTCTCCTTCGGCCTGTCGCCGGCCGTGGTTGCGAGTCGCGTCACCTGGCGATCGACTGGTGAACGTGCCTCGCGCGCCACGTGCCGTTCTCACGCACGAAGATGATCGTGTGCCCTATCCCGACCGGTTCGGACGTCCAGCCCGCGTTGTCGGTGTAAGTGCCCTCCGACACCGCCGTCAGCACGGCGATATCGGGCGACAGCAGCCGGATCCGCTTCTCCAGGATTTCCTGCGACTGGCTCTCCAGGCCTGAGTACGTATCCTCGAAGTTCTCCCGAAGCGTCTCGAGCTCGCTGAGCAACAGGTCGCCCGTGACGAAAGTGAAGTCACCCGTCTCGGAGGCCATCGACAGCACTTTGCCGGCGTCGACCGTGCGCACGCCTTCGAGCGATACGCCGACGATCGAGTCGATCGCCGCTATGACCTGCGGGTCGTCCGGATCGAAGTCGGTCTGCTGCGCCGGCGGTGCGCAGGCGCCGAGAAGAGCGGCGCCGGCGAGGGCGGTGAGGGCGTGAGTTCGCATCTTGCGCTCCGATCTGTCTGGAGGTGCCGGTTGCAGACTGAATCAGGCTCGATGCCTCGTCCCGCATACTCGACATGTCGAAGCAACTTATGGAGGATATGTATCGTCACAAAGGGCTCGAACCCAGGTGCGCGATTCCTCGCGCCGCGGCCGCGCCGATGCGCGGTCCCGCCTGCGTGAGAAGCGATCCGGCGATCGCCAGTATGATCACGACCGCTGCCACCAGCGGTCGAAGCTCGGCGTGGCCGGCCGCGACGCCGTAGCTGGCGACGAGGATCGAGAACTCGCCGCGCGGACTGATCGTCAGCCCGAGATTGACCCGAACGGCATGCGACAGCCCCTTCCGCGCGCCTATCCACCATGCGCCGATCAGCTTCGAGGCCAGCGCGGCGACGCTGATCAATAGCCCGGCCCGCCAGACGCCCGTCAGCGCTCCCTCGTCGATTCCCAGCCCGAAGCCGAAGAAGAAAAGGGCGGCGAACAGTCCCTGGAAGGGGCCCAGGAGGCCTTCCACCCGCTCCTTCAGGGAGGAATCGCCTACCAGCAGTCCGGCCGCGAAAGCGCCGATCGCCTCGGACAGCCCGGTGGCGAGCGCGGCCCCGGAAAACAGGAGCAGGATGCCCGACACCAGCAGCAGCAGAGCCTCATTCTCCAGGCGCTCGCCGATCCGGTCCAGCACCCGGCACAGGGGCCGCCCCAGCACGAACAGAATCACCAGCAGGCCCGCGATCGCGCCGAAGGTGACCGCCGGCGGAATGTCGCGTCCGGGGATCGGCAGCCACAGCGCCAGCCCCGCCAGGATCACCGCGATGATGATGTCCTCGGCGACCAGGATTCCCAGCGCGGACTCGGTGTCGGGATACGCGGCGCGCCGCAGTTGCGCGATGTTGCCGGCCACGATCGCGGAGCTGGAGATGTACAGCGCGGCCCCCAGCAGGAACGAAGCCGGAAACGGCCAGCCGAGCAGCAGCCCTGCAACGAGCCCGACGGGAAAGTTGACGAGCAGGTCGATGCCCCCGGCGGCCGCCAGAGACCGGGCCTGGCTGCGGAGCCGCAGAAACGAGAACTCGAGACCGACGAAGAACAGCAGCAGCGCGACGCCGATCGCCTCGATCAAGTGAACGGCTTCCGTCGACAGTCCGGGCCCGCCGAAGAATACGCCGAGCAGAATGTAGGCGGGGATCGCCGAAAGCCCGAGCCAGCGCGACGCACCGCCGGCGACGGCGAGGAAGAGCAGGACGACGGCGAGGCCGAGCAGCAGGCTGGCCACCAGGCGGCTCCCTCGGGTTCCCTATCCGGCGAATTTTCGGAAGTCGTTGACCTGCTCTCGCGAGCCGATCACGACCAGCGTGTCGCCCTTCTCGATCCGGGTATCCGGCTGCGGGTTCGGGATGTCGGGGTTGCCGGGCCGGATGACGGCGATGACGCTCTCCCCGGTTTGGCTGCGGATCTGCAGCTCGGCGATCGTGTGACCGGGCAGGCGACCGTCCCCGACCCGGTACCAGTCGATCGTCAGCTCGCCGAGCAGCGTCTCGAGGTCCTCCGAGGGTACGGGCTGGAAGAACGCGCCGGAGAGGATCGCGCCTACCTGCCTCCCCTCCTCGTCGTCGAGCCGGACGGCGGCCGTCGGAAAATCTCCGCCCTTCTCGAACAGGTAGATCTCGCGGTGCCCGGAGGTGTGGATGATGATCGTCATCCGCTCTCCGTCGGTCGTGCTGATCGCGTATTTCTTCCCGACGCCGGGAAGGTCGATCTCGTTGCACTCCATTCAGACCTCCGCCGGCGCGACCTTCACCGCGCAGAATTTGAACTCCGGGATCTTCCCGTGGGGATCCAGCTCATCGATCGTCAACACGTTCGCCGCGGCTTCGCGGAAGTGGAACGGGATGAATACGCTGCCGGCCGTCATCCTGACCGATTCGCGAGCCGTCAACGTGATTTCACCCCGCCGCGAAGTCACGGTCACCCGATCGCCGTCGGAAAGCTCGAGCATCGCGAGGTCGCTGGCGTGCATCTCCACCTCCGGGACCGGCGCGATCTCGTGCAGCGCCCTCGAGCGCCGCGTCATCGTGCCCGTGTGCCAGTGCTCCAGCAGCCTGCCGGTGTTGAGAACGAAGGGGTACTCCTCGTCCGGCAGCTCCTTCGCCGGCTCGAATTCGCACGGCACGAATTTCCCAAGCCCGTTCGGCGTGGGGAAGGTGTCGCCCATCAGCACCTGGATCCCGTCGCCCGTCTCCGGATCGGGGCAGGGCCAGAGCTTCCCGGTCAGTCCGAGATTCTCGTAGGTGAGGCCCCCGTACGAAGGCGCCAACGCGGTGAACTCGGCGAACACCTCGGCCGGCGAATCGTAGGCCATCGGGTAGCCGAACGCGGTCGCCAGGTCACAGGTGATCCGCCAGTCCTCGCGCGCCTCTCCGGGCGGATCGAGCGCCTTGCGGCCTACCTGCACGCGGCGGTCCGTATTCGTATAGGTGCCTTCCTTCTCGTAGAAGGAGGTCGCCGGGAGGATCACGTCGGCGAATTCGGCCGTCTCGGTAAGGAAGATGTCCTGTACGACCAGAAACTCGAGGTTCGCCAGTCCCTTCCGGACCTTGTTGGTGTTCGGGTCGGAGAGGAAGGGGTTCTCTCCCATCATGTACATCCCCTTGATCTCGCCCCTCAGCGCACCCCCCATGATCTCGACGACCGTCAGGCCCGGCTCGGGGTCCAGCTCCGCATTCCATGCGGCTTCGAACTTCGCCCGCACTTCGGCGTCACCGACCGCCTGGTAGTCCGGGTAGACGATCGGGATCAACCCCGCGTCCGAGGCCCCCTGCACGTTGTTCTGCCCGCGGAGCGGATGCAGGCCCGTGCCCGGCTTGCCCACGTTCCCGGTCATCAGCATCAGCGAGATCAGGCAGCGTGAGTTGTCCGTGCCGGTCGTGTGCTGCGAAATCCCCATCCCCCAGAACACGATCGCGGTCCCGGCCGACCCGAACAGCCGGGCGGCGCGCCGGATTTCGTCGGCTTCGACGCCGCAGATCTCCGCCGCGACTTCGGGCGGATAGTGCGCGACCAATTCCTTCAGCGCCTCGAATCCCTCGGTGCGGGTATCGATGAAGGTGTGGTCGAGCAGATCTTCTTCGATCAGCACGTGCATCCAGGCGTTGTAACAGGCTACGTCGGTACCGGGGCGGATCTGGAGGAACACCTCGGCGTGGTCGGCCATCTCGATGTGCCGCGGCTCGACCACGATGATCTTCGTGCGGCCCGATTTGGCCGCCTGCTTCATGAACGTCGCGGCGACCGGGTGGTTCGCGGTCGTATTGGAGCCGGTGATCAGCGCCACGTCGGCGTTCTCGACATCCGCGAAGACGTTCGTCACCGCGCCCGACCCGATCGTCTCGAGCAGCGCCGCGACGGACGAGGCGTGACACAGGCGGGTGCAGTGGTCGACGTTGTTGGTTCCGAATCCGGCCCGGATCAGCTTCTGGAACAGGTACGCCTCTTCGTTCGAGCACTTGGCGCTGCCGAAGCCGGCCATCGCGCCAGGGCCATGCTCATCGCGGATCTCGCGCAGTCGGCGCCCGGCCAGCTCCAGGGCCTCCTCCCAGGTAGCCTCGCGGAAATGGGGCAGGACCTCATCGTAGTCCACCAGGCCGCCCGGCTTCCGACGCCGTCCATTCGAGGAGGTCGTCTCGGCGGAGAGCGGCCCCTTCGGATATGCCGACTCTCTGCGGATCAAGGGCTTCGTGAGACGCTGCGGGTGGGCGGCGTAGTCGAAGCCGTAGCGCCCCTTCACGCACAGGCGCTCGTGGTTCACCGGACTCGGGCGTCCGTCCGCATATACGACCCGGTTCTCGGCCTCATCGACGTAGTACGTGATTGCGCAACCGACTCCGCAATATGGACATACGGAGTCCACGGGCTTCAGATCGGTTGTTGCGGCAGCAACGGACACTCGTCCCGTGGCGGTCCGCGCCTCTGCTGCGGCCCCGTTCCACAATGACGCGATCGTCAGCGCACCGGTCGGGCACGCCTTCTCGCACTCCCCGCAGGAGACGCAGGTCGAGGCGCCCATCGGATCGTCGAGGTCGAATCCGATCCGGGTGGCGTAGCCCTTTCCGGTCCGGCCGATGACGTTGTTCACCTGTACGTCGTCGCAGGCGCGAATGCAGCGGTCGCAGAGGATGCAGGCCTGGTGGTCCACCCGGATCACCTTCGAGGAACCGTCGATCGGCCTACCGTTCCCGGCGGGAAAGCGGCCGGGGTCCGAATCGTACGCCGCAGCCAGCTCCCTGAGTTCGTCCCGTTCGGTCTTCGTATCGTCGTTGCCGGCATCGTCGGGATAATCGGCGAGGAGTAGCTCGACGAGACCCCTGCGCAGTCCCTCGATCTTTGGAGTCGAGGTGGTGACGCTCATCCCGTCCGCCGCTTCCCGCACGCAGGAGGCGGCGAGGCGTTTCTCGCCCACGTCCACCAGGCAGACCCGGCACACTCCGGCGGGCGGGAGACGCTCATCGTGGCAGAGGACCGGGATCTCGATTCCGACAGCCTTCGCCGCCTCCCAGATCGTCGAGCCGACCGGCGCCTCGATCTCCTGTCCATCGATCGTCAGCCGCACGGTTTCCGGCGGGGTGCTCACCTTCCTCATCCCTGTGACCTCCGGGGCGACACCGCCCACGTGATGTACGCTCCGAGCAACGCCGCGATCAGGCCCACGTTGCGCAGCACCCAGCGAGACAGTCCCGTGCCCCACTCGGCGATCGCGGTCAGTCCGTCGAGTCCGATGACGGGAAGAACGAAGGCGGAGACCACCATCAGTCCGCCGAGCAGCCGAAGAGCACCGGGCGCTCGCGAGGATTCGGCCACCTTCCACATCAGCAGTCCGATGACGAATCGGAACCCGACCGCGATCCAGAACCCGGAGGGGGAGAGAAACAGGTCGGCGAACGCCGGCAGGATCAGGGGCCGGGCGGCGATCGCGGCACCGAACAGGAGCACAAGGACGCCGAATCCGGACACGATCCACTGGGCGATCATGCGATTCCCTCGCCGTCTGTGGAGCCCCCTTCGCGAGGCGAACCGGGGATCTCCTCCGGCCAGTGCTTCGCCGCCGAGATCAGCGGGTTGAGAACCACGTAGCCGAGGCCGCAGATCGATGTCTCCACGAGGAGCGCTTCGAGCGCTTCGACCGTCTGCC
>JAMJQL010000034.1 GCA_023554245.1 Gemmatimonadota bacterium | reverse complement strand
GTGATACGCTCTTTCCGCGGATCCCAGTCCTCTCGGGCGCGGAGCCGCTCGTAGTAGTCGGGCAGCAGCTCGGAGAGCGGCTGATCGAGACCCTCGAGCAACCCGTCACGAATCGCGATCCCGACCATCGGCGACAGGAGGGTCTTCGAGACTGATTTCACATTCACAGCCCGCCCCGCAGTCATACCGCGCCAGTAGCGCTCCACGATGAGCGAGTCGCGCCGGGATATCAGCAGGCTGGTGAGCCCGGGCAACTCGTCCGCGGCCTCGAGCATCCGGGTGAGGCGAGCCTCGTCGAACAGGGGAGGGTTGGGTGGGCCGACGAAGGCGGCATGCGCCTCGCGGAGACGATCGGCACTTTCCCCCATCGATTCGGTTGCATCGTAGTCAGGTGTCAGGCCTTCAGCGGGAAGTGAACGCTCCTGACCGGAGGCCGGGACAGCCCCTCCGGCGCACAGCAATACGCCGACCAGGAGTGTTCCAACTGTTACGGGCGACAGGATGTTTCGCATGGTCCTCCGTAAACAGGGCCGCAGCTCGTGAGGCCGCCGTCGTCGGCCGAGGATGATTCGGAAGCGCGCCGTCCATTCAAACACGAGAAGCCGCGCCCCCGTTGCCTGCCCGGCTCCGGTCGGTTCGCACAATCGCTGTTCCTGCACCCTCCTGGAACGAGGATCTTCGGATGAGCAGTCTTCGGAGCATTTCGGCCCCCTGTTGCCTGCTGCTCGCGCTTCTGGCGGGCACTGCACTCGCGCAAGAGAGCCTCGAACCTGGAGACCTGATCTGGAGCCAGGAGATCGGTGGCCAGCTCTGGGCACCGCTGGAGCATCATGGGGGAGTCCTCTACTTCGGCAGCGACGACGGGACCTTCCATGCATTCGACATCGAGTCCCGGCAGGTGAAGTGGCGCTTCCGGACAGGTGGGATCATCCGCTCCAGGGCGGAGGTGGTCGGTAGGCACGTAATGTTCGCCAGTGACGATGGATATCTGTACTCAGTTAATGTTGATTCGGGGGAAGAACTCTGGAGATATGACCTCGGAAGTGCGGGCTTCGAACGGGTGCTCCCCGCGGTCGATCCGCCCTACTCGTACGACTACAAGCACTCATCGCCGCTGGTGCGCGGACGGACCGTCTACATTGGAAGCGCGAATGGCACCCTGCACGCCATCCACCACGACGTGGGGCTGGCGGTCTGGCAATTCCAGGCCGACGGACCGATCCGCTCCACCCCGGCCACCGACGGCCGGAACCTGTTCTTCGGAAGCTGGGACGGCCACCTGTACGCGCTCGACCTGGAGGATGGGAGTCTCTCGTGGAGCTACGACACGGGAGGAATCATCCAGGGCTCTCCGGCGACGGAGGCGGGCAGAGTGTTCATCGGCAGCCGCAGTGCCAGCATCTTCGGGCTGGATGCGGCGACGGGATCCGAGCGCTGGAAGTACGCACACGCGGACGGATCGTGGGTCGAGTCTTCTCCGGTAGTCGATGACGCCATTCTCTACATCGGCAGTTCCGACGCCCGGGCTCTGTTCGCGCTCGACGCTGCGACGGGCGAGACCGTCTGGACGTACGAGACGGGTGGCTGGTCCTGGGGCGATCCATTGATCGTGGACGGCGTGGTCTACATCGGAGGCCTCAGCGCCTTCCCGTACTACTTCGAGGGGGTAGAGCTGCGACCCGGACTGCACGCCGTGGACCAGCGCAGCGGTGACGCCTTGTGGGAATTCAAACCGCAGAAGATCGACGGGTACCTCACCGGCGGATTCTACGCGACGCCGGTGATCGTCGACGGGGTGATCTACGCGGGCGGGATCGACGGGCGGTTGTACGCGCTCAGACAGTAGACTCGGCACAGCGACCGGCGTGGCGGCCTGCTGTCACGCGCCGGTCGCCCGGTCAGGAGACCCGAGTCCCGTTCCCTGCACGATGTCGAACTTCTCCGGATCGTAGCCCTGATCGCGCAGCGCATCCATCAGCTCGGCAAGTCGCTCGTCACTGACCGTCGGGGTGCGGGAGAGGACCCAGCCGTACTTCCGGCTGCCTTCGCCGACTACCGAAGTCTCGTATTCCTCGCCGAGATCCAGAATCCAGTAGTCTCCCCAGATCGGGCGCCAGCCGAGAATGCTGAAGAAACTGACCTCGAGGCGCGCTTCTCCCTTCTTGTCGAGGCGGGCGATGCCTTCGATCTCGTTCACCTCCCCGTCGTCCTCGAGACACCGGTTGATGACGTCGATCCGCCCGTCATCACGAAGTCCGTAGGTCGCGGTCGCGGCGCCGACGCAGTCGTTCTGGAACCGGTTCGGGATCCGGGCGATCTCGTACCACGTCCCGGCGTAGCGTTCCAGGTCCACGGCGGGCAGCGCTCGGGGCTCTTCGGTGGACTGTGCGTGCGTCATGGTCGGCATCAGGAGCATGAGAAGGAGCAGCGAAGTCCGGGCTGAAATATTCATGCAGATAGGTTCGTCGAGCGCGGGCTTCGCAGCAAGACTTCTCACGGGGCGTCCCGGACGCCGGGCGTCAGACCTCGCAGCACTCTCCACTGGCACCCGCAGACCTCCCGGGGGTTCTCCATACGCATGAGCAATGCCCACGATCGTCCCGACGAGAAGCCCGAGTCAGGACCCCCGTCCGAGGAGCGGGTTCGCCTCGAACTTGTTCTGTTCGCCGACCTCGTTCTCCGCCTGGAGAAGGAGGGTCGACTCGCCGAAGCGCTGCCCTTCGTGCTCGAGCGGCTCGGCGACCTGCGCCGCCTCCTGTTCGACTACGAGGTGAGAGGCACCGAGCGCCTGCTTCCGATCGAGGACCCGCTGGAACGAGAGGCGCGGCGTATCATCCGGGAGGTCGAGGAGAGCCGGCGTCGCATGCTGGGGGAGTGGGACGACTCCTGAGGGCCAGCTGCAGCACCACCTCTAGCCAGCCCGGGCTATTCCGCCAGCTCGGACGCCAGCGTACCATGTCGGATCCGCACCTGTCCGCGTCGACGCGAATCCCGGACTAGACACCGGAGCTGCCACGGATGACCACGCTGCGCCGCCGATCGACACCGCCTCGAATCGCCCTGGTCCTCCTCGCACTGCTCCTCGTGCTTCCAGGGCTGTCCCTCGCCCAGCAGTCGCCGGACGCCGACGGGTTGCACTCCGCCACCAGCGAGCTGCGCGACCTGGTCGCCCGGTATTCCACGGATCGGTCGGCACTGATGCGGCGCTGGGATGTGGCGTGGTCCGCGACCCGGCGGGATCGAATGCGGGCGTTCTACGAAGAGTGGCAGGACCGTCTCGAGGACATCGATACCGCCGATCTGAGCGTCGAAGGGGCGATCGATTACGTCCTCTTCCACAACGAGTTGCGCTACCGGTTCAAGCGCCTGGATCGCGAGGCGGCAGAATTCGAGGAGATGGCGGATCTGTTGCCTTTCGGTGCGAGGATCGCGGCACTCGAAGAGGCACGTCGCGCCGGGGAGCCGATCGAGCCGGCTCGTGCCGCCGAGCTGCTGGATGAGCTCACGGAAGAGTTGGAGCAGAGACAGAGCTCGCTGGTCGCGGCGCGAACGCGGCCGGAGAGCGGTGAAGCAAAGCCCGGGCCTGCGGCACCGGAACCGGCCGGTCCGGAACGGAGCGCCGCTTTGCGCGCCGTTCATGCTACGGAGGCACTCGGAGAGGCGCTCGACGACTGGTACGAGTTCCACGCCGGGTACGACCCGCTGTTCACCTGGTGGGTCGAGCAGCCGTACGAGCGCGCATCGGAAGTGATCGTGGCGTACCGGAAGTACCTGCGGGAGACGGTCGTGGGTCTCGCTCCGGAGGGCGGGGAAGAGGGCGACTCGGAAGACCCGATCATCGGTGACCCGATCGGCGCCGCTGGCCTCGCTGCGGACCTCGAGCACGAGATGCTCGCCTACGACGCGCGCGACCTGATCGAGATCGCCGAGCGAGAGTACGCGTGGTGCGTGGACCAGTTGCAGCAGGCATCGGCCGAGCTCGGGTATGGAGATGACTGGCAGGCGGCGCTTACCCACGTGAAGTCGCTTCACCTCGAGCCGGGCGAGCAGCCGGAGCTGGTGCGCGAGCTGGCGCTGGAGGCGATCGCCTTCGTCGAGGAGCGGGACCTGGTGACGGTGCCGGAGCTCGCCGAGGAAATCTGGCGGATGGAGATGCTGTCGCCCGAGAGCCAGCGGACGGCGCCGTTCTTCCTGGGCGGGGAGGTCGTGCGGGTCGCCTTTCCGACGGAGGGGATGTCGCACGAAGAGAAGCTGATGAGCCTGCGCTCGAACAACGTGCCTTTTTCCCGAGCCGTGGTTCACCACGAGCTGATTCCCGGCCACCATCTTCAGGGCTTCATGACCGCGCGGTACAACACGCACCGCCGGGCCTTCTCGACCCCGTTCTGGGGCGAGGGATGGCCGCTCTACTGGGAGATGCTGCTCTGGGATCTCGGCTTCCCGGGAACGCCCGAAGAGAAGATCGGTATGCTGTTCTGGCGCACGCACCGGGCGGCCCGGATCGTGTTCTCGCTGAAGTTCCACCTGGGCGAGATGTCGGCCGAAGAGGCGATCGAGTTCCTGGTGGAGGGCGTGGGTCACGAGCGCTCCGCCGCGACGGCCGAGGTCAGGCGCTCGTTCGCCGGCAGCTACCCGCCGCTATACCAGGCGGCCTACATGATCGGCGGGCTCCAGATCCGGACACTGCACGAGGAGATGGTGGGCACTGGCCGGATGACCGATCGCGAATTCCACGACGCGATCCTGCAGGGTGGCTCGATGCCGATCGAGATGCACCGGGCCCGGCTCCAGGGAGTCGCGCCGGAGTGGGAGTTCAGGCCGCGCTGGAGATTTGCCGACCGGTAGCTTCAACTGGTGTCTTCACGGCCGAATACAGGGGGCTTGCCGAATTCGCCCCGGGTGATGATACTTTTCCCGTCCCGTCCGTTCGCTGATCTACTTCATGGAGGTCGGCAATGAACGGTCGTATCCTGTCCGTAGCCGCGGCGGCGCTCATCGCGCTTTCCGTGCCCTCAGCCGCGAACGCCCAGTTCTATATCTCGGGTGGCGCGACATTCCCCACCGGCGACTTCGGTGACTACGCCAAGACCGGCTGGCAGATCGCCGGTGGTTACATGTTCGATCTGGGCACCGAAGGTCTGAGCGTCGGAATCGACGGCTTTTACGGCGAGAACAAGCACAAGGACCTCGAGTCGGTGAGTCCGGGACTCGAGAGCGACGGTAAGACTAACCCCTACGGGATCATGGGAGTGGTCCTGTACGAGTTCGGCATGGAGGGTTCGGTCGACCCGTACCTGTTCGGTGAGGCCGGCTGGCTCGCGCACAAGTTCTCGGGAGACATCTTCGGCGAGTCGGTGAGCGAGACGGACTCCGGCTTCGGTTGGCAGCTCGGCGCGGGCATCGGGTTCCCGGTGTCTCAGTCAATTTCCATCTACGGCGAGGGCCGCTACACGGCCGGTACGGGCGATGTAAGCGACACCAAGTTCTTTTCCGCTCTGGCGGGACTGTCGTTCGGAATCTGACGAGTTGCGCCGCAACCTGGTGAGGGATCCGGCCCGACCCCAGCCTCCTGCCTGAAGAACCGACGCCCCGGGGCTCCGTGCCCCGGGGCGTTCTTCGCGGCCTGCACAGCTGCCGATCGACGGCGACCGGATCAGAGTTTCAACGGAAGCTCCGTCAGCCGCTGCCCGGTCAGCGCGAACACCGCGTTCGCCACCGCCGGCGCGATCGGCGGTGTGCCCGGCTCGCCGACCCCGCCGGGGGGATCGGTGCTCGGCACGATGTGCACGTCCACGTCCGGCATCTCGGCCAGCCGCAGCACCTTGTAGTCGTCGAAGTTCGACTCCCGTGCCGCGCCCTCCTTCAGGTGGATCTCGCTGTGCAGGGTCGCGCTGAGTCCGTAGGCGATCCCGCCTTGAATCTGCGCCTCGATCGCCTCCGGGTTGACGGCGATTCCACAGTCGATCGCCGCGGTCACCCGGTGTACCCGGATCTCGTTGCCAGACACTGAAACCTCGGCGACTTCGGCGACGAAACTGCCGAAGGACTCGTGCACCGCCACGCCGCGCGCCCGACCGGCGGACAGGTTCGAGCCCCAGCCGGCCTTCTCTGCCGCCAGGTCCAGCACGCCGAGGTGACGCGGGTGTTCCGCCAGCAGCTTGCGCCGGTACTCGACCGGGTCGGCCCCGGCGGCGTGAGCAGCCTGATCGATGAGGGTCTCCACGACGAAGGCAGTGTGTGTATGCCCCACCGAGCGCCACCAGAGGACGGGGATCCCGGGATCGGGCGTATGGACGCCGACCCTGTGGTTCGGGACTTCCGCCATGTAGGGCGAATCGACGAGCCCCTCGACCGAGCTCGGGTCGACGCCGTTCTCCGGCATGCCGGCCTCGAAGAATGTGCCCGCGAGGATCGACTGTCCGGCCATGTCGTGGTCCCACGCGACCGGCATGCCATTGGCGCCCAGTCCGAGTCTCGCGCGGTGCACGAAGGCGGGCCGATAGTATCCGCCGCGCGTGTCGTCATCTCGGGTCCAGATCGTCTTCACCGGCACACCGGCGGCCTTCGCCACGTGAACCGCCTCACTGACGAAGTCGGCAGCCGGATTCGCGCGCCGGCCGAAACCGCCGCCGAGGAAGGTCGTGTGGATCCGGACCTGCTCGGGATCCAGTCCCGTGATCGCCGCCGCGGCCATCTGGTCAGGTCCCTGGAACTGGGTGCCGGTCCAGATGTCGCACCCGTCGGGCCCGATCCTCACCGCGCAATTGAGGGGCTCCATCGCCGCGTGAGCGAGGTAGGGGAAGAAGAACAGGCTCTCGATCGTCTGTTCCGCGCCTGCGAGGGCGTCGGCCGTATCACCCCGCTCGGCTGCCGTGACACCCGGGCTGCGCGTGAGGTCGGCCCACTCGGCGAGCAGCTCTTCGCTGTCCACGCCGCTCGTCGGGCCGGAGGTCCACTCGATGTCGAGAATTTCGCGCCCCTTGATGGCGGCCCACGAATGATCGGCCACCACGGCGACACCGCTCGGTACCTGCACGACATGCCGAACTCCTGGCACGGCCCGGGCGGCACTCGCGTCGAACGACTTCAGCGTGGCCCCGAAGGACGGCGCGCGTGCGACGACGGCCGTGAGCATTCCCTCAAGCTGGACATCGATGCCGAACTTCGCCCGGCCCGTGATCTTCTCGGGTGTGTCGAGTCGCCGGGTCGGGGTCCCGATCAAGCTCCACTCGGATGGGTCGCGCAGCGGGACGGACTCGGGCGGAGTGAGCGTCGCTGCGATGGCGGTCAGCTCGCCGTAGCGAAGACTTCGGCCGCTCGCGGTCACAACGCCGTTTCCGGTCCGGCACTCGGAGACCGGCACGCCGACCTCCTGCGCCGCCGCCTGGACGAGCATCGACCGGGCCGCAGCTCCAGCCTGGCGGTAGCGGTCGAACTCGGACCAGGTCGTGGTGGACCCGCCCGTCGCCTGGATGCCGAAGGCGGTATGCGCATACGCCTGGGCGGCGGGTGCATGCTCGACCCGGATGGAAGACCAGTCGCAGTCGAGCTCCTCGGCGATCAGCATTGGCAGGGTCGTCCAGATCCCCTGGCCCATCTCGGAATGGGCGAGCAGAACGGTAACCGTGTCGTCCTCGCCGATGCGCAGAAATGCGTTCGGCGCGAAACCGCCTGCGGGCGTCAGGCCGGAGGCCGCCAGTCGCTTCGCTCCCGGCACGTGGAAGGCGATCACGAGCCCGCCGGTCGCCGCCACCGATGTCTTGAGGAAAGTCCTTCGTGTCGATCCGTGGCCGTTCATCTCGATCTCCTCCCGTCCAGCTCGGCTGCGCGGTGCACGGCGGCTCGGATCCGCTGGTAGGTGCCGCAGCGACAGATCACGCCATTCATCGCCATGTCGATCGCGGCGTCGTCGGGTTCGGGCGCTTCGGCGAGCAGGGCCGCTGCCGCCATGATCTGGCCGGACTGGCAGTAGCCGCACTGAACCACGTCAAGTTCCGCCCAGGCTCGCTGTACGGGATGACTCCCGTCTTCGGACAGGCCCTCGATCGTCGTGACCCGCCTTCCTTCGGCCGCTGAGACCGGCGTCACGCAAGAGCGCTGCTGCTTGCCATCGATATGCACGGTGCACGCTCCGCACTGCGCGATTCCACAGCCGTACTTGGTACCGGTCATTCCCAGGAGATCCCGGAGAACCCAGAGCAAGGGCATCTCGGGCGGGGCATCGACGTCGTGATCGATGCCATTCACGGTGAGCTTCATGTTTGCTTCTCCCGATCCATTCAGGTTGGGGGCCGCACGTACCACTCAGGTTCGCCGCGCAACCTCAGAGCCCGCACGTACCACTCAGGTTCGCTACGCAACCTCAGAGCCCGCAAGTACGATCCTCAGGTCGCCCGACCACCAGGCGCCGTGATCCTCGACGGTCCGAGCCGTCGGTGCTACCGTTCATCGGTCTTACAACGATCTCGAAAGCACCCGTCCTGATTCGAAAAGGAGGCGACCGATGAGACGAACTCTGTCAGGAGCGTCAGCCCTGTTCGCTGCGCTGCCTCTGCTGGCCTGCAGTGGAGATGCGCCTGAGCCGGACGCCGCAGGCGGCGCTATGGACGCGCCGCCCTCGCCCGCTGGACAGGTCTGGGCGTGGCAGGCGACCACGGGCGCGAACCCCATGCAGATCGACCCGTCGGCTGCCTACACGGTCGAGTTCAGGGAGGATGGCGGATATTTCGTCCAGGCCGACTGCAATTCGGCCCGCGGCGGGTACAGCGTGGACGGAAGCAACCTCGAAATGCGGCCGGGGCCGATGACGCTTGCGGCCTGCCCGGAGGGCTCTCACAGCGCGATGTACCTCGACATGCTGAGCCTCGTGACTTCGTTCGAACGATCCGAGGGGCTGCTGACCCTGAAGCTCAGCGACGGCGGAACGATGGACTTCATTCCACTCCCGACCTCGGCTTCGCTCGGGGGATCGGAAGCACTCGCCGGCGAGTGGACCGTAACGGGCTACAACAACGGCCGCGGCGGGGTCACGACGCTCGTGGCGAGCACGGAGATCAACGCCGTCTTCGCCGCCGATGGAACCGTTGCGGGATCCGCCGGCTGCAACAACTTCAACGGCCCCGTCTCGGTGGACGGCGCAGGGGTGTCGATCGGGCCGCTGGCGGCGACGATGAAGATGTGCGCGGCGGAAGGGGTCATGGAGCAGGAATCGCAATTCCTGGCCGCGATGCAGAACTCGACCCGCTGGGAGATCCGCGGGGACAGGCTCGAGCTTCGGAACGACGACGGTGCTCTGCAGGTGAGCCTGAAGCGCTAGCGCTCCGCCGGCGGTTCGCGTGAATCGTCGGTCAGTTCCTGCGAAGCAGCGATCAATTCCCGCGGGGCGTCGATCAGTCGGCGCCCCGTCTCTCCGCCCGCTCCGCGAGGAACCGCCGGCACTCGATCTCTTCCAGTGTCCTCGATACGTCGGTCTGAATGACGAAGTCGCCCCACTCGCCTTCGGGCGCCGGCTCGAACAGCTCGACGTCTTCGACGGGCTGCATTGCCACGATTAAGGTGACGGTTCCCGGACGGTAGGAATCGAGGTGCTCAGGCGTGCCGGTGCCGCGCTCGACGTGGAATCCACCGACCATGTGCATTACGAGCGCGTCGGGAACGCGCTCCAGATGCTGCGCGATCGCCCAGGCCATCGAGGCATCCCAGAGCACCTGGCTGTCGATCTGGTTTCCCATGTTACCGTGCGCGCCCACCGGGGCCCGGGCCTCGACATCCTCCCCCTCCGCCGCCAGCTGCTCGATCGGGATGCCGCACTTCTTGCCTTCCTGTTCCATCACTTCCGAGATCACCTCGATCCACTGCTTACGGTAGGATTCCGAGGGTTCTCCGTAGGGCAGGGGGGGCAGGGACTCTCGCGCCAGGGGGGGCAGGTCGTCCAGCGATTCGCGGCCGTGACGCGTCACGCGGCTGGCGTATCGCCGGGGCGCGTTCGCCGCGATTACGGCAATGCCGTTCTCCTTCGCGAACTCGACCAGCGGCCGGTAATCGGTCTGATAACGGGGCCAGGGACGTGAGTCGGCGAGGAACGACCTCTCGCTGATCAGATCCATCAGGTACTCGTCCACGATAGGCTGGACATCACTCTGGAAGAATTCGAGCGACAGCGCGACCGGCGCTCCGCCGTGGCTGGCGTGCGCCCGTTGCAGCAGCTCGAATTCCAGCATGTGCTGCGTTGGATCATCATGTGTCTCGCCCACGAACACCACGGAGACGTTGGTCATCGCATCGACGATGTCGTCCAGGGTCGCAGGTTCGCCCGCGCCGGTGAAAATACGGAACTCTCCTGGCGCATAGGCGGTATCCGCCGCCGAGGGAACGTCGGGTGAGGAATCCTGGGCCACGGCAGACCGAATGCCGGGGCCGGACAGTGCCACGACAGCCATGGTTACGACGGCGGCGAGACCGGGGTGGAGCTCTCTGCTGTTGATCATGCCCTGAAGCATAACAGGGGGCCGGCGCGTCCGTCACGGGGCCGCTGAACGCGTCACAACCGCTGGCGTGCTCGAACCTAGACAACACATTGACAAATACTTCTTGTCGCGTATATTGTTTCGCCAGAGGCCAGACAAAAACATAATTCAGGGGAATCGGAATGCGTGGGACCCGAATCATCGTGCAGTCCGCTGGGGCCATTTGCATGGCGGGCATGCTTGCCTCCTGCAGTGAGGCCGAGAGCCGCGTAGCGCGTGAGGCGACCGTGCCCGCGGTCGAGGCGGTGGAGGCCCGATACGGCGCCCTGCCGCTGCGCGAGCGGCTGACGGGCACGGTGAGAGCCGCCGGTCAGGTGTCCATTTATCCCGAGGCCAGCGGGCCGATCGTGGAAGTGATGGCACGGAATGGTGACGCCGTGAAGGCCGGAGATCCCCTGGTGAGGATTCGGGCCGAGGTATCCCGCAATCAGCTTCAGCAATCGGAGGCTGGGGTGTCGAGCGCCGAGGCGGCTCGCGAGCGGGCCGCGGCCAACGTGGCAGACCTCGAGCGGCGTTTCGATCGCTCGAAGAGCCTCGCGGAAGAGAACTTCATCAGCCAGGAGGAGTTCGAGTCGCTTCGCACCTCGCTGGCTTCGGCGCAGGCGGAGCTGGCCCAGGCCGAGGCGCAGGTCGAACGGGCTCGCGGAGTGCTCGGCGAGAGCGTCGAGTCGGTCCGCCAGACCGTCGTTCGCGCTCCGATCGACGGCACGGTGGGACGGCGGAATGCCGAAGTGGGGATGTTCGTGACCGGTTCCACTCCGCTCTACACGATCGGCCGCCTCGACCGGATGGAAGTCGACGTGCCGATCACGCAGGAGATGCTCTCCCGGATACGCGTCGGACAGACTGCCGAGATCCGTTCCGAAAGTCTGGGTGACTCGCTGATCACGGCAGAGGTGTCGCGGATCTCGCCGTTCATCGAGCCGGGCTCGTTCAGCGCCGAGCTGCAGATCGACGTGGAGAATCCGGATGGCTCGCTGCTTCCGGGGATGTTCGTCACGGTCGATGTGCTCTACGGCGAGAGCGTCCAGGCGACGCTTGTTCCGAAGAGCGCGATCTACGAGGACCCGGCCACGGGAGCGATCGGAGTGGTCACGGCTCCTTCGATCGGGCTCGAGGTGCCAATCGTCATGCCCGAGGAAGGTAGTGACGAGGTGCCTCCGATGACTCCTCCCACGCCGGCTGAGTTCCAGCGCGTGGAAGTCCTCGCGGAGGGCCGCCACGTGGTCGGAGTGGAGGGAATCGAGCCCGGTGACTGGGTGGTCGTGGTGGGGCAGCACCTCGTGACCGGGCGGAACGCGCGGGAGGGGCCGCCCGAGGCGCGCGTCCGGCCGATCCGCTGGGAACGCTTGCTCGAGCTGCAGGGGCTGCAGAGGGAAGACCTGCTGCGGCAGTTCATGGAGAAGCAGCAGAGGGTCGCACGTGCGAAGCTGGACAGCACGGAGGCGGTGAAAGACAGCGCGGCGCGCGCCGGGCAGGGGAGCTGACGATGCGGTCGATCTGGGATCTCGCGATCCGCCGTCCGGTCGCGACGGCGATGTTTTACCTGGTGGTCGTGACGATCGGGATTGTCGGGCTGCGTTACCTACCCGTCGACTTGCTTCCGAAGATCGAGTTTCCTCGCCTCGCAGTGTGGGTGGGCTACCCGAACGTCGGACCCGAGGAAATCGAGTCGATCGTCACCAATCCGCTCGAGAACGCTCTCTCCGGAATCCCGAACCTCGAACGAATGACCTCGAGCTCCCAGGAGGGTCGGAGCGTCGTGCGGCTCGAGTTCGCCCGCGGTACCGACCTCGACGAAGCGGCGAACGACATCCGGGCTGCCCTCGACCGGCTTCGTAACGACCTTCCGCTCGAAGCTACGCCGCCCGGGATCTGGAAGTTCGATCCCAATGCCCGCGAGATCGTGACGATCTCAGCGACCTCCACGCGCGACCTCGAGCAGCTGACTCGCGTGCTCGAGCGCGAGATCGCCAAACGCTTCGAGCAGATTCCGGGAGTCGGCTCGATCGAGATCGGGGGTGGCATACACCGTGAGATAAAGGTGGAGCTTCGCCGCGACCGCCTGAAAGCGGCCGGCCTCACAGCTCAGGACGTGCAGCGTGCGCTGGCCAACGAGAACGTCCAGTTGCCGGGCGGAAACGTGAAGGAAGGGTTGACCGACCGCTACGTAAGAGCGCTCGGCGAGTACAAATCCGTGGACGAGATCGGCTCGGCGGTGGTGGCGACGCGGAACGGGGGCGTCATCAGGGTCCGGGACGTGGCCGAGGTCACCGACGGCTACGAGGACGTCTGGCGGATGGCCGAGCTCGACGGCGTTCCCGTGGTGAGAATCGGGATCCAGAAGCAGTCGGGCGCGAACACGGTCGCCGTGGCCGAAGCGATCCGGGAGGAGGCGGCGCAGATCAACGTCGACCGCTCGGATATCGAACTCACGGTGATCAGCGATCAGAGCGTGTTCATCCGCCAGTCGATGAGCTCGGTGCAGAGCGCCGCGCTGTGGGGAGGCCTGCTCGCGATCTTCGTTCTCTATCTCTTCCTGCGGAATGGCTCGACCACCTTCATAATCGCGCTGTCGATTCCGATCTCTGTGATCGCCACCTTCGGGCTGCTGTATTTCGCCGGGCTGACCCTGAATCAGATGACCTTCGGCGGACTCGCACTCGGAATCGGCCTGATCGTCGACAACGCGATCGTGGTGCTCGAGAGCATCGTCCGTAAACGGCAGCAGGGGGAATCCCTGGAAGAGGCGGCGTCCGTGGGGACCCGCGAAGTCGCCGGTGCGATCGTGGCGGCCACTCTGACCACCTGCGTGATCTTCCTGCCGGTCGTGTTCATGCGGACTACGAGTGGCCAGCTGTTTCAGACCCTGGCTCTCGTAGTGGTGTTCGCGCTCGCCTGCTCGCTCCTGGTGGCGCTGACACTGGTTCCCATGCTGGCCAGCCGATTCATGACGGTCCAGCCGTCAAGCGAAGCAGAATCCGGGGCAACGAAGTCCCGTTTCGAGCGCTGGTTCGAGCGGCTCGAGAACTGGTATGCCGGGAAGCTGGAGGGTGCGATCTCGCACAAGTACCGGGTCATGGGAATCGCCACGGCGGCGGTGATCGCGGCCGTCCTCGCACTTCCGTTCGTCGCCGTAGAGCTCGCACCGCAGCTCGACACCGACGAGATCGACGTGGAAATCGAGATGGCCCGCGGGATCAACCTCGCCGTGGCACGCTCCTACATCGAGGAGCTGGAAGGAATCGTCCGTCCGCTGCTGCCTGAAGGCGAGATCGAATCGGTGGCGACGGAGACCTGGGGCGACAACGCCTCGATCGAGATCCGGCTCAAGAGCGCCGATCAGCGCACGATCGATCCGTCAGTTCTCGCCGACGAGATCCGCGTCGCCGCGGCCGGCCGGATTCCGGGCGCCGAGATCGACGTTCGCGCCCAGTCCGGTCTGTGGATCCTTCGCCGCCTGTTCAGCGCGGGAGGCGGCGACGAGGCGATCGAGTTGCAGCTGCGCGGCTACGACCTCGACACCTCGGCCGAGCTTGCCGCCGAGATCAAGCGCAGGGTGGAGCTGGCCGACGGCGTGGTCGGGGTCCGGGTCGGACGCCGCGAGGGACGGCCGGAGGAGATCGTCCGGTTCGACCGGGAGCGCATCTACGATCTCGGCCTCTCGGTGCAGGACGTCGGCGAGGCGCTCCAGTTGAACGTGGGCGGTGGCCGGGCCGGCTACTTCCGGGAGGGCGGGGACCAGTTTCCGGTGACCGTTCGCTTGCGTCCCGAAGACCGTCTGACCCTTCAGGACCTCGATGCGATCGCGGTGCGTACGCCGGATGGAGAAATGGTGCCGATCTCGACGCTGGTCGACCGCGAGAGCTCGAGAGGGCCGACGCAGGTAAGCCATGTGGATGGCCAGCGGGTGACCTACATCACGGCGAACCTCGAGGACGGGGTGGCCCTGGGGGATGGAATCTCGCGCGTCCGCGAGGAGCTGGCGTCGCTGCAGCTGCCCGACGGCTTCTCGATCGTGTTCGGCGGCGCCTGGAAAGAACAGCAGGAGGCGCGTCGCGACTTCCTGATCGCGATCGTCATGGCGCTCGCGCTCGTCTACATGGTGATGGCGGGCCAGTTCGAGCGATTCCTCGATCCGCTGATCGTCATGGGCGCCGTCCCCGTCGCGCTGGTGGGCGTCGTGCCGACCCTTCTGCTGACCGGTACGACGCTCAACGTGCAGAGCATCATGGGGATGGTAATGCTGATCGGAATCGTGGTGAACAACGCGATCGTACTGGTGGACTACCTGAACCTGAAGCGCCGCCAGGAGGGGCTGCCGATCCGCGAGGCCGCGGTCGAGGCGGCCCGGCTCCGGCTCCGTCCGATCCTGATGACCACTTTGACCACGGTCCTCGGATTGCTGCCGCTGGCGCTTGGCCTCGGCGTGGGCGCCAATCTCCAGGCGGCGCTGGCCCGGGTCGTGATCGGCGGTCTGGTGGCCTCCACGCTGCTCACGCTGGTCCTGATCCCGACCGTATACGTCGCAGCGAATCTCGGAATCGAGCGGCTAGGAGCTCAGATCCGCCAGCGGATTCCAGGAGGGGTACGCCAGCCGACGGGCTGACTGACGGATTGACGGGCCGTCTTTCGATTCGTGCCCGATCTCCCGAGGTTACGGCGACCGAACGTCGCACGCTCTCCTCGAGGAAGGACACGACGATGAATCCGGCCAGCGATTTCGTGATGGTCGCGAATCGACTGCCCGTCAGCCGGGACGACGAAGCCGACCGATGGGTGACGAGCCCGGGCGGTCTGGTCAGCGCGCTCGTTCCGATTCTGACCGCGCGAGAAGGCGCCTGGATCGGTTGGACAGGGGCGCCCGACGACGCGCCGCCTCCTTTCGAGCACGACGGGATGCGGCTCATCCCCGTTCCCCTGACGGCCGAGGAACTGGAGAGCTACTACCTCGGATTCTGCAACAACACGCTCTGGCCGCTCTACCACAACGCGATTCGGACGCCGGCCTATCACCGGCACTGGTGGCGCCCGTATCAGGCGGTGAACGCCCGATTCGCCGAGGCCGTAGCCGAGACGCTCAATCCGGGAGGTACCGCCTGGGTCCACGACTACCAGTTGCAGCTGGTGCCCGGTAGTCTTCGCTCGCTGCGTCCGGAGGTCACGATCGGGTTCTTTCTCCACATCCCGTTTCCCCCGGTGGAACTGTTCGCCTATCTCCCGTGGAGGACGAGCGTGCTGCGCGGACTGCTGGGCTCCGACGTGCTCGCCTTTCAGACGGAGCAGAGCGTGACGAATTTCCGGGATGCGGCACTGAGGTATGCAGGAGCGACGGAACCCCCGGGCCGTGAAGGTGAGCTCGAGTTCGAGGGTCGTCGCGTCCGGCTCCAGTGGGCACCGATCTCGGTTGACGCGGACGCATTCGAGTCGGCGGCAGGCCGCCCGGCCGTGATCGACTCCGCCGAGCGCCTGCGCGAACGGATTCGCCCGGCCCGCAAGCTGATGCTCGGCGTGGATCGGCTCGACTACACGAAGGGTATCGATCACCGGCTGCGTGCGGTCCAGACCTTTCACGAGCGGCACCCGGAGGCGGCGAGGGACACGGTGCTTCTGCAGCTGGCCGTACCGAGTCGTGAGGAAGTGATTCAGTACGCCGAACAGCGTGAGCGGGTCGAGCGGCTCGTGGGCCAGATCAACGGAGAGCATGGCGACCCCGGCTATACACCCGTCGTCTACATGTACCGGCACCTGGGATTCGAGGAGCTGGTCGCGGCCTACCTCGCGGCCGACGTAATGCTCGTGACACCGCTCGCCGACGGGATGAACCTGGTCGCCAAGGAGTACATCGCGTCGCGGACCTCGGACGACGGACTGCTGGTATTGAGCGAATTCGCGGGGGCGGCGGCCGAGCTGAAGGAAGCATTGCTGGTCAATCCGCTGGATCTTGACGGACTGGCCGAGACGCTGCTGTATGCGGTCACGATCTCCCGCGAGGCGTCGGCGTCGCGAATGCGACCGCTGCGCCAGACGGTTCGCGAATACGACGTGTATCGCTGGTCACGCAACTGCCTGGAGGCCCTCGAATCGTGAGAACCCGGGAACCGCGTTTGTCGACGGGGCTCGAGTATGCGCTGCGCCATGCGGCGGAGGCGGAGCGGCTGCTCGTCGCCTTCGACTTCGACGGCACGCTTTCGCCCATCGTCTCCAATTACGAGACGGCGGCGCCCGACGCCGATGCGCTGGAGACGCTCTACGCACTGGCAGCTCTTCCGCGCACGCGCGCGATCGTCATCTCCGGTCGTGCGCGGGAGGATCTCGAAGGCAGACTCGAGAACTGTCCGGACGACGTGGAGCTGATCGGGAGCCACGGAGCCGAGTTCGGCTCCGATCAGCACGAGACGCTGCCGGCCGTGGAGGGATTCGCCTCGGCGCTCGAGGGGATCGCCGAGCGCTTTCCCGGTGCCAGGCTGGAGCGAAAGCCGATCAGTCTCGCCTTCCACTTCCGGAACGTGACCGACGGCCTTCAGGAGGAGGCGCGAGCCGAGGCCATCGAACGCGTCGGCGACTCGGCCGTGGCCGTCAAGGACGGGAAGAAGGTCGTCGAGTTTTTCGCTCTCCAGGCCGACAAGGGAACGGCGTTGCAGCGCTACCGGGAGGCGGCCGCAGCCGGCGGCGAGAGTCCGACCGTCACCGTATACGTGGGAGATGATGTGACGGACGAAGCCGCTTTCGAAGCGCTGGGCCCCGAGGACGTGGGGATTCGGGTCGGAGACGGTCCGTCGGCGGCCCGGCACTCGATCGAGATGCAGGAAGAAGTCGCTCCACTGCTGCGGAGGCTTCACCGCCTGCGCAGCGAAGTGACGGCCGCCGATTGAGCGTCGCGGCGACTGCCGCCATGGGTCGGCCGGATCGCGGATCGACGATTCTCGCCGGCGACGTGGGCGGGACGAAGACCGATCTGTCTCTTCTGGCCCTTTCGGCCGAAGGCGGATTGCAGCCCGTACGACGAGCTACGATTCCGTCTGGCGAGTTCAGCGATCTGTCCGAGCTGTTGACCCGGTTCCTGGGCGACGATCCGGCGCCCTCGGTAGCGGCGCTCGGCGTTCCCGGGCCGGTTCTCGGGGGCACGGTACGGCTGACCAATCTGCCCTGGACGATCGAGCCGGCGGAGGTGTCGCGCAGAACCGGCATCGACCGGGTGATCCTCGTGAATGATCTCGCCGCTGCCGCGCAGGGAGTCCTGGCGCTCGGTCCCGAGGACGTGGCGGTCCTGAATCCGGGCGTGGAGCGTGCGGGGCACCGCGCTCTGGTCGCTGCAGGCACAGGACTCGGGCAGGCGATCCTGTTCTGGGACGGAGCCCGGTATCACCCGGCTGCTTCCGAGGGTGGTCACACCGGATTCGGGCCGCGCGATGAGGAACAGGTCTCTCTCCACCGGTTCCTGGCCGCGCGCCACGACAGGGTTTCCTGGGAGCGGGTCGTATCGGGGCCCGGGCTGGAGTCGATCTACGAGTTTCTCGTTCTCGAGCGTGGAATGCCTGCGAACGAGGAGGTCGATGCACGGGTTCGGGCCGGGGGGGATCTCGCAGCCGCGGTCGGCGACGCGGGGATCGGGGCGGAGTGCGGAACCTGCCGGTATGCGGTCGACCTCTTCCTCCGCCTCTACGGGGCGGAGTCCGCCAATCTAGCCCTCACGACCCTGGCTACCGGAGGCATCTACCTGTGGGGCGGCATCATCCGGAAGCTCCTGCCTCGAGCGATGGACGGTCCGTTTCTCGAGGGCTACCTCGACGTCGGTCGATTCCGCGCGCTGCTCGAGGAGATCCCGGTTCGGATCGTGCTCGACGACAGGGCCGCGATCGCCGGTGCCGCGCAGATCGCCATGCAGTCGGTCGCGGGTGCCCGGTGGCGCGGAGACGACGACAGCAGAGAGTCGGAATCCTGAACGCCGCGCCCTACCTGCCGCTGTCCGACTACTCGCTGATCGGCGACATGCGGACGGCCGCCCTGATCAGCCGGTTCGGATCGATCGACTGGGCCTGCTTTCCCCGCTTCGATGCGCCCAGCGTATTCGCCCGCCTCCTCGATCACGAGGTCGGCGGCCACTTCGCCGTCCAGCCGGCCGGTGTCGGATGGGACAGTTCACAGCGCTACGAGCAGGGCACCAACGTCCTCATCACGCAGTTCGAACGAGAGGGTGCCCGGCTGGAGCTGCTCGACTTCATGCCGGTGGACGCAAGGAAGACCTCGCGAGGTTTCGCAGAGATCCATCGCAGGCTCGAAGCGACCGGCGCCGATATCGAGATCGAGGTGTCGTTCCGGCCGCGATTCGACTACGGACGCCGCGCGGCACGGATCCGGTCCCGCCGCCACGGCCTGATCGCCTCGGACGGCGAGCATCACGCGATGGCGCTGGCCGCGGATGCGCCGTTGGAATGGCAGATCGATGCCGAGCGGGGTGAGGCACGGGCCCGGTTCCGTCTGGCGCGCGGAAGCCGGACATGGCTCGTGACCCGCCACGACGACGACGAAGTGTGGCCGATCGAGGACTATCGAAGCCGCCAGCGCCTGAACGCGACGCGAACCTGGTGGCTCGACTGGTCGGCGGGCCTCAGCTACGAGGGCGCCTATCGGGGCATGGTGGAGCGCTCGGCGCTGCTGCTGAAGCTCATGGTCTACGCGCCCACCGGAGCCATCGTGGCCGCACCTACGACCTCGCTGCCCGAGGAGATCGGCGGGGAGCGCAACTGGGACTATCGGTACACGTGGCTGCGCGACTCGACGTTTACCCTGTTCGCGCTCCATGCGCTGGGGAAGTTCGGCGAGCTGAACGGGTACATGAACTACCTGAAGCGCGTGTGCCGAAAAGACTCGGAATTCCTGCAGATCATGTACGGTGTGGGCGGCGAGCTTCGGCTCGACGAGGAGATCCTGCCCCACCTCGAGGGCTACCGCAGTTCGGCGCCCGTGCGCATCGGCAACGGTGCGGCCGAGCAGATCCAGACGGACGTGTACGGCGAGGTGATGGACTCGATCCACATCTGGCGCCGCCGCCGCCCGATGACCGAGGGCATGTGGGAGCTGGTGGTGCGGCTGGCCGACTGGGTTGCCGCGAACTGGCAGCGTCCTGACAGCGGACCCTGGGAGGTCCGCACGGAGCCCCGGCATTTCGTATTCAGCAAGCTGATGTGCTGGGTGGCCCTGGACCGGGCGGTTCGCGCCGCCGAAGAACTCGGCCCGGAGTCGGAGCTCGTCGGCGCTTCCGGGGCCGATGTCGATCGCTGGCGCGCGGAACGAGAGCGAGTCCGGGCCGACATCCTCGAGCACGGCTGGAACGAAGATGCGGGCGCCTTCGTGCAGTCCTACGGCTCCACAGACCTCGATGCCGCCAACCTGGTGATCCCGTTCGTGCGATTCCTGCCGGCCGACGATCCCCGGGTCGTATCCACGGTGGAGCGCATCCGTCGCCCGCTCGAACAGGGAGGTCTCTCGGACGCGAACACCGGACTCGTTTACCGATACCGCTCGGAAGACGGCCTCGCCGATGCCGGCGCGGGGGAAGGGACCTTCGCCGTCAATACCTTCCAGCTGGCGCAGGTGCTGGCACTGCAGGGCCGGATCGAGGAGGCGGTCGAGGTCTTCGAGTCGGTGCTCGAGCGCGCCAGCCCGACCGGTCTGCTGGCGGAGGAAATCGACCCGAAGAGCGGAGAACTGCTCGGCAACTACCCGCAGGCGTACAGCCACATCGGATTGATCAACGCGGCGCACGTGATCAGCCGTCTGCGGCGCGACGTAGAGCCGACGGACGCAATGCTGCCGGAGAACGGCGAGAGGTAGGGGAAGGGACGCGGACACCGTATCTTTCCGCTGAGGAGAGGAGGTGCCCTCTTGCAGCGCCAGGCCGCTCCGGAAGCGAGCCGCGACATCGTATTCCGGGCGCGCGATGTATCGAAGATGTACCAGATGGGCGAAGTGGAAGTGCACGCGCTCCGCTCCGTCAGCCTGGACCTGTACGCCGGTGAACTGCTGGTAATCCTCGGCGCCTCCGGGAGCGGCAAAAGCACCTTCCTGAACATCCTCGGCGGGCTGGACCTTCCGACGACAGGCTCCGTCCGATACCGGGATCGTGACCTGAGCCAGGCCGACGAGGACGACCTGACCCTCTACCGGCGCGAGAACGTCGGATTCGTGTTTCAGTTCTACAACCTGATCCCCAGCCTCACAGCGGCAGAGAATGTTGCGCTGGTCACCGACATCTCGTCCGATCCGATGGCGGCGAACGAGGCGCTGGAGCTTGTCGGCCTCCTGGACCGCGTCGACCACTTTCCCGCTCAGTTGTCGGGTGGCGAGCAGCAGCGCGTGGCGATCGCCCGTGCGGTCGCCAAGCGGCCCGACGTCCTGCTATGCGACGAACCGACGGGGGCCCTGGACCTGGAGACGGGCCGGCTCGTGCTGCGGGTGATCGACAAGGTGAACCGGGAGATCGGGACGACGACTGCGCTGATCACGCACAACGCCGCCATCGCGGCGCTGGGAGACCGGGTGATCCGTCTGAGCAGCGGAGAGATCTCCTCGGAGCACACGAACGAGGAGCGGGCTTCGATCGAGGAGATCCGCTGGTGAGCGCCGCCGGGCAGGTGCAGGGCAAGGGCTCCCGGTGAATACGCTCTCTCGGAAGCTGGTTCGGGAGATCCTGGAATACCGCGGCCAGTTGTTCTCGATCGCCGCCGTGGTGGCCGTGGGAATCATGACGGTGCTGACGATGCGGGGCACCTACGAGTCGTTGCTGCTTTCGATGGAGGAGTACTACCGCGACGCGCGTTTCCCGCAGGTCTGGTCGCAGCTGGAGCGGGCGCCCGAGTCGCTGCGACGAAGGATCGAGCGGCTTTCCGGCGTGGCGGTCGTCGAAACCCGGGTGTCGTTCGCGGCCTCGCTGGACGTGGAAGGCGTGGAGCAGCCGGCTCTCGGCCAGTTCGTCTCCATTCCCGAGCGCGGTCGACCGCGCCTGTCGGAGCTGCACCTCGAAACCGGCCGCTATGTCGCGCCTGGCCGGCGGGACGAGGTGATCATCAGCCAGAATTTCGCGATCGCGAACGCGTTCGTTCCGGGAGATACGCTTCGCGCGATCATCAACGGTCGAGAACGCGAGCTGGAGATCGTAGGGACGGCCATTTCGCCGGAATACTCATACGCCGTTCCACCGGGCGCGCTGTATCCCGATGACGAGCGATTCGGAATCGTCTGGATGAGCCGCGACGCGCTCGGGCCCGCGTACGACATGGACGGCGCGTTCAACGAGGTCTTGCTGACGGTCGCACCGGGTGCGCTCGAGGACCACGTGATCAAGCAACTGGATCGACTGCTCGATCCGTATGGCGGTCTGGGCGCCTATGGACGGGAGGACCAGGTCTCGCACCAGATCCTGCAGGGCGAGCTTGACCAGAACCGGACCATGGGGACGGCGATACCCGCGGTATTCCTGCTCGTGGCGGCGTTCCTGTTGCACCTCGTACTCGGTCGTCTGATCGCTACGCAGCGAACGGAGATCGCAGTACTTAAGGCGTTCGGCTACACCGATGCCGAAGTCGGGCGTCACTACCTCGGGTTCGCGCTGGCCGCGGTGGCCGCGGGCTCGATCGTGGGCATCGGCGCCGGGATCGGACTCGGCCGCAGCATGGTCCGTTTGTACGGTGACTACTTCGACTTTCCGACGCTTCGATACGAGATCGGCTGGGACCTGGTGCTGATCGCCGCGGGCGTAAGCCTCGCTGCCGCCGGACTCGGAGCGCTGGGAGCGGTGCGGCGTGCAATCCGCCTTCCGCCTGCCGAAGCGATGCGACCGGAGCCTCCCGCCAGCTTCAAGCCCGGAGCGTTCGAGAGGCTCGGGCTCGGATCACTGTTGCCGGCCTCGGGTCGGATGATTCTGCGAAACGTCGAGCGGACCCCGCTGCGCAGCGTGTTCTCCTCGGTGGGAGTGGCGTTCGCCGTCGCGATACTGGTAATCGGCCTGTTCATGTTCGACGGCGTGGATTACATGATGGACCTGCAGTTCCGCGTCGCGCAGCGCGAGGACCTGGCGCTGACGTTCAACCACCCTCTTTCTCGGTCCGTAGAGCACGACCTGACGCACTTGAAGGGCGTCACGCGGGTCGAGCCGTACCGGATCGTGCCCGTCCGCCTTCGAGCCGGCCACCGGGAGCGGGAGAACGCGATCCTCGGAATCGAGGCCGGCACGCGACTGCGCCGCATCGTGACAGCCGGCGGTGGCACGCACCCGCTTCCACCCGAAGGGCTGCTGTTGAGCGCCATGCTGGCGGAGCAGCTGTCGGTGGGTCGTGGCGACTCCCTGCAGGTCGAGGTCCTGGAAGGCGAGAGGAGAACGGCACGGGTCGCGGTTGCGGGGATCGTCGAGGACTTCATGGGACTCGCGGTGTATATGGACCTCGATGCGCTGCATGCCCTGGCCCGGGGCGAGCGATCGTACACGGGCGCCTGGCTGCGTGTCGACGAGCCCTCGCGCGCCGCACTCAACCGCCGGCTGAAGGAACTGCCTGCGGTGGCGAGTGTGGCTTCGCCGGCGCAGATGCTGGCATCGTTTGAAGAGAGGCTCGCGGAGGGACTGTTCATCGGGCTGTTCTTCATCCTCGGCTTTTCCGGGGTGATCGCCATCGCCGTGATCTATAACGGAGCCCGCATCGCGCTGTCCGAGCGGGGGCGCGAACTGGCGAGTCTCCGAGTCCTGGGCTTCACGCGAAGGGAGGTCGCGGTCCTGCTGCTCGGCGAACAGGCGGTGACGACCTTGATCGGAATCCCGCTCGGAATGGCGCTCGGCTACCTGCTGGCGGTGGCCGTCTCGGCCGGGTTGCAGACGGAGACTTATCGAATTCCGCTTATCGTGAGCACGCGGACCTACCTGGCTGCGGCCACCGTAACGCTGCTCGCCGGGGTGGTCAGCGGCGGGATCGTGCGCCGTCGCCTGAATCGGCTCGACCTGATCGCGGTTCTCAAGACGCGGGAATAGTGAAAATGAGGAAGAGGACCTGGTGGATTCTGGCGCTCGTGGGAGGCACGGCTCTGCTGCTCGTGTGGAGATTCTCCGGCCGCGGAGTCGAGGTGGAGACGGCGCAGGTATCCCGTCGCCCGATGCTTGTGACGGTCGACGAGGACGGACGGACCCGGGTTCGAAACAAATACGTTATCGCGGCGCCGGTCTCCGGAAGGCTGGAGCGGCCGACCGTGGATGAGGGGGACCGCGTGGAGCGGGGCAGCGCAGTGGCGAGAATCCATCCGCGGCCGGAGGGTCCGAGAGACGTCGGCATTCTGCGAGCCGAACTTGCCGCCGCCGAGTCACGGGACCGGGAGGCCTCGGCCCGGCTGGAAGCTGCGATCGCCCGAGCCGAGCAGATGAGACGTGAGGCCGAGCGGGATCGGCCGCTGGTGGAGAGGGGACTGGTGAGCCGGCAGGCCGCCGAGAGATCGGAACTCGCCGCGCTTTCCGCGAAAGAGCAGGTGGAGGCGCTGCGCGCAGCGGCGGCCGCGGCCTCGGCGGATGTCAGGGCGCGGGAGCTGGCCCTCGCGGGAGCGGCCGATCAGAGCCCTGGCTCGCTGGCCCAGCTCGTCTACGCGCCCGCAGCGGGTCGGGTCCTGCGCGTGCTGGAGGAGAGCGAACGAGTGGTGCTGGCGGGTACCCCGATCGTCGAGATCGGCGATGCCGAGGGGCTGGAAGTGATCGTGGACGTGTTATCCGAGCATGCCGTCCGGATTCGCCCCGGCGACCCGGTCAGATTCGAGGAGTGGGGCGGCGACGAGCCGCTGCATGGTGCAGTTCGCCTGTTGGAGCCGGCGGCGTTCACGAAGTACTCGGCTCTGGGCGTCGAGGAGCAGCGAGTCTGGGTGATCGCGGACATCTTCGATGCGCCGCTATCGCTGGGAGCGGAATTCAGGGTCGAGGCGCGCATCGTCACATGGGAGGGCGACGACGTCCTCACGGTTCCCACCAGCGCCCTGTTTCAGCTGGGAGGTGAGTGGCAGGCGTTCGTTGTGAAAGGCGGCCGGGCCGTGCGTCGCTCGGTCAGGATCGGGCACCGATCGACCGAGCTCGCTGAGGTGCTGCCCGCGAACGGCGGCGACGACGGCGTTCTGCCCCCGCTCGCCGAGGGCGACGAGGTCATCCTGTTTCCATCGGACGAGATCGACGACGGCGTGCGGGTCACTACTTCGAGGGCACCACCAGCACCGGCACCTTCGACTTCCGGATGACTTCCGACGAGACGCTGCCGACGGCGAAGTCGTAGAGCTTTCCGTGGCCGTGTGACCCGACGACGATCGCCTCGGCATTCACCTTTTCGGCTTCCGCGAGGATCGTCGACACGGTCGGTCCCTGGACGAGAAGGGCCTTCGCGTTGAATCCGGCCTCCCGGAGCCTGTCGGCCAGCGCCTGGATCCGCTCGTGCTCCTGGTGGAATTCGCGGGCGACCTGATCACGGACCTCGTCGGGGCCGGCATCGAATCCCACGAAGCTGGGATCGGGCTCTGCCACGTGCAGCAGGTAGATCTCGCGATTCGGCGCCGCGAGCCGGGCCACGATCAGGAGCTGGACGTCGGTGACGTCGGTGAAATCGAGCGCGACGAGCAGACTCATGATCTGATCTCCCGGCAGATGTTCACGTTCCGAGCTCCGGGCGGGGGATTCCGGCTTCCGCCATGCGGTTCTCGAGGATCCGGACCAGAGCGCGCGTCCATTCCGCCTTGTCCCGCGAGCTGATGTGCGACCACTCGGGGGTCCTCACGTCGCTCAGCTCGGGGTAGTCCTCGAAGTGGACTCCCACGGCGTCTGCCGCGTCCAGGATCGGCTCCCACACCCTCTCCCGTGGAGTCATCTGACGCTCGACTTCACGAAACCAGTCGGACGAGGGCGGACGAATGAACACCACCTCGCCCCCGCGCGCCCGGATTTTCCCGACGTCGCGTGCGATCCCCTCCAGGAGGGCCTCGAACGCCTTCTTCGCTTCCTCCGGCGGCGGCGGTGGCGGAAGATTCTCGATGATGGCCTGCCAGGTGGAAGTGACGATCCCGTTGTACGCCGGATCGTCCTCGACCCGATTCCACATGTCGGCCTGCCGGTCCCGCCGCATGTTCTCGATCCGACGGACCTCGGGTGGCTGGTACGGGAGACCCTTCCTCTCCGGCCACCAGGGCTGGCGCTCCAGGACCGTGAACAGGGCGTAGTCCCAGTTGTAGAAGGCGAGGCTCGCCTCGAGCGGATACGAGAGCTTCGTCCCGACCCACTCCGAGGGGCTCTCTTTGTAGTAGTGCTCGAGCGCCTCGGCCCGCGCGCCGATCCCCGGCATCAGCACCAGCGGCGGGGTGATACCGACGACCAGCAGCCCGCCGAAGTCCTCGTCGTCGGCGATATCGGTGAGGATCGGAATCGGGTTGGAGCCCTCGAGGGCCAGCTGCACGCCGTGCACGCCCGTCAGCTCTTCCCAGACATCGAGGTCGATGTCGAACTGAGTGCGCGAGGAGCCGATGAACACGGTCGCGTTCGGCTCTGAGCGATCGACTCGCCGCCGGGCCTCGGCCCACTGACCATCGCTGTTCCGATACGCCGGCACGACTTGCTGATTGAACCGCCAGTAGCTCTCCCACAAGCCGATCCCGGCCACGGCCAGCGCAAGCGCGATCAACGCCGCTGCCGGCCAGCGGACCTCTGGGATCCGCCGCAGGATGACCGGATCGCGACTAGAACTGGAAGTAGATGAAGGCATTGCCCGTTCCCTGTGTTATCACGATCGCGAAGAGCATTCCCGCCCAGATGATTCCGGTGAGCCACCA
>JAMJQL010000183.1 GCA_023554245.1 Gemmatimonadota bacterium | reverse complement strand
CCTCGTGGCGGCCTCTCTGGGTGATCGGATTGATGCGGAGACGCCGGCCGCGGCTCGTCCAGGATGGATCGAGGTCGTCAATCCGCTCGGCTGGACCAGGTCGGAGGTCGTGATCCTCGACCGCAGCACGAGCGCCGACTTCTCGGGAGTCTCGACCGAGAGCGGTGCACCGCTTCCCTGTCAGCGATTGCGGGATGGAAGCATCGCCTTTCGGTCACCGTCCGTTCCGGGATTCGGATCTGTGCGGCTGCAGAGAACGGGTGATTCGGGCACCGACTCGGCCTCGCCCACGATGGTCGCCGATGCCGGGAGCCGGATCGTACTGGACAACGGAATCCTGCAGGTGGGCCTGGCGCCTCTCTCGGGTCGGATCGAGTCGCTGCGCCGAATCGATGGCCTCGGACCTCGTCGCAATCTCGTGCCCGAGGGAGAAGCGCTAGCCGAGTGGATCTACGTGCGCGGACGTGATCCGGAGCGCGCTCAACGGGCCTCCAGCGGCAGCGTGGAGGTCACCGATGCCGGGCCGATCGTGTGGCGCGCCGTGGTTCGTCGTGAGGCACCGGGCACTCGACAGGGCGTCACACTCATCGTCCGACTCGTCGCCGGGAGCGATCGACTCGAGCTCGAGTACCGCTTCGACAAGCAGTGGACGCTCGACCCCGAGTCCGTGCTGATAGCCTTCCCTCTGGCGCTCTCGTCAGCGACTCTCGATCGCGCCGTGGGCGGGGCCCTGGCCCCGTTCCGGGCCGACGGCGACCAGGCGCCGGGTGCGAACCGCAACTGGTACACGATCGAGAGGTGGGCAGACATCCACGACGCCTCCGGGGGCCTGAACCTGTTCTCGGTCGATGCTCCGCTGGTCCAGTTCGGCTCTCCCGGCTCCGATCCCATCGTGACCGGCTGGCGTGAGCGCGTGGACCCGTCTCCCGTCCTCTACTCGTACCTGATGAACAACTACTGGGAGACCAACTACCGGGCCGCGCAGGAGGGCCCGCACGCGATTCGATACGTGCTCCGGCCGCACGGGGGCTTCGACCTTCCGCGCGCCGAGCAGGCCGGACTGGAGTCCGCGCACCCGCTGCTCGCCTACCGGGTGAAGCCAGACCTGCCTCCGATCGTTCCCCCGGTCCGGGTGGAAGCGCGGTGGAGCTTGGCGACGCTTCTGCGCCTGACGTCGAATTCACTCGAGGTCCGCATTTATAACCCCAGTTCTGAAAATGACATGGTGACTGCTATAGCTAGCGGAAACGGCGCAATGGCGGCCCGCGACTGCGGACCCGGGGAATACGGAACACTGAGACCCGGCCAGGTGCCGGGTGAGTGACCCGGACGGCCGGCGACCGGCGACAGGAGTCGATGGATGAATCGACTGGACATGCACTCCACGTGGGCAGGTTGTTTCCGCATGGTGGCGGCCACGGCGGCCGCCCTCACGATTGCTGGACCGGTCGCGCCGGCGTTCGGGCAGACCTGGGAGAGCGCCACCTTCGAAGCGGTGGGGCTCGATCCGGCGCCCCTTGTCGCGCTGGACAGCGCCATCCGGGCGGGCCGATTCGACAACGTGGATCGACTCGTGGTCGTGCGAGACGGAAAGCTCGTGTTCAGCGAACGATATCCCCGGAATTACGATTCGATCAGCTCGGGCTTCGACATGCGCCCGCACCAGTTCAACTACCAGCATCCGGACTGGCATCCCTTCTACATGGGGCAGGACCTCCACTCCCTGCAGTCGGTGACCAAGTCGGTGACTTCCGCATTGATCGGGATCGCGATCGGACGCGGCGAACTGCCCGGGGTCGATGCGCCGCTCCTCCCTCTCCTGAGTGAATACGACACGTCCGGCACCGACGAGCGCCTGGAGCGGGCGACGCTCGAGGACCTGCTGACCATGCGACTCGGGATCGAGTGGCACGAACAGGACCGCCCGATCGGCCCGGAGAATACCACGATTCAGCTGGAGTTCAGCGATGACTGGGTGGAGTTCACCCTTTCGCAGCCGATGGACGCGGTGCCCGGCGAGCGGTTCGTCTACAACAGCGGGGCCAGCCACCTCATGTCGGCGATCGTGCGCAGTGCTACCGGGCGGACGGTCGACCTCTACGCAGAGGAGCACCTGTTCGGCCCCCTGGGGATCGATTCCTATCACTGGAAGCGGGAGCCGGCTGGACTTCCGGACACGGAAGGAGGCCTCTACCTGGAGGCAGAAGATCTGGCGCGCATAGGCCAGCTGTACCTGAACGACGGACTCTGGCGCGGAGTCAGGCTTCTCCCGGAAGGGTGGGTGGAAGCCTCCGTTTCCCGGCACGTGGACGACGTCGCGCCGGAGAACCCGAACTGGAATGCCGGCTACGGCTACCAGTGGTGGCGTGTAGACTCCGATGGCGTCGAGGTATGGGCGGGTCTCGGGTACGGCGGACAGTATCTTCTCGTCCTGCCAGATCAGCGTATCGTGGGCGTCGCGAATTCCTGGAATGTGTTCGGACCGCACACGCAGGTTTTTGGAGCCTTCCTGGAGGCGCTGATCGAGTCGGCCCGATAGGCAAACGCCGCGGGCCGATCAGGCCGTTCGTCGGATGACGAAGCGCGGCCGGGCTTCACAGAACCCGGTGAGGTCCGTTAGACTCAGGCACCCCCCCGAGAACGATGCTGCGGCCCCGGCCGCGGTGGCGATCCCCTTTCCGCAGAGGAGGGCACGTGATCGACAAGGACAAGCTCAAGGAGAAGGCCTGCCGGAAGGCCCACCAGCTGGCGAAGGACAAAGGAGCGGACTACTGCAGCTTCGGGGAATGGGTGACGGCGCTCGTCCTCGAGAAGTACGCGAACGGAGAGTCTTCGCCGATCACCCTCGAATTCGAGGTCGCGGGAGTGGAGGAGACGGGCAAGCCGTTGCCGTGCGACGAAGAGTACGGGCTCAGGTTGTTCGCCCTCCAGCAGGAAGCCGCCGATGACCAGTGCATCGAGGTGCGGATCAGGGGAAAGACCGTCACGATCTGCTGATCGCGGCGCACCCCGCAGAGCGAGTCAGCCTGCGGCGTCCGTCAATTCCGTCTCGAGCCTTCGCGCTCTCTCCGCGGGTCCGAAGCCGGGATCCGCCCGATTCCAGGCGGAGAGGGCGGGAGCCAGTGCATCGAGCGCCTCTGCTTCGCGACCCGATTCGGCCAGTGCCTCCGCACGGACGAGCGCGCCCCCGGGAGATCCCGGTGTGAGAGCGAGAGCCGAATCTGCCGCGGCCAGGGCTGCCTCGGCATCGCCGCATTTCAGCCTCGCCATGGACAGGCCGATCCAGGCCGACGTGGTCTCCACTTCGAGACCGGCCTCGAGCGCCGATTCGTACACATCTCGCGCCGCCCCGCACTCTCCCCGCATTCGAAGCCCATCCGCACGGCCGAGCATCAGGTCGGGAGCGAGTATCTCGTCCATCCCGATTCTCGCGACGGCGCCCTCGACCTCGGGCAGGATCGCCACCAGGCTGTCACCCATTTCCAGCGCTGCAAAGGTCTTCCACCGTCCGATCGAAGCCAGCGGGCGGAGGGCCCCCGGAAGCGACGCGCTCAGTTCCTCCACCTGCCGCAGCGACTCGGTGAGACCGATGGAGGGGGCGACCCGGTGCATGCCCTGCAGCGCGCTGAGCGACCGGTTCAACGGATCGAGGAATTCGGCCCGGGCGAGTCGCGCTGCCTGCTCGGCTTCGCGTGCCGCCCGGAGTCTACCGAGGCTCAGGTAGAGCTCCGCGCGTGCACTGTCGACTGCGGATCGCTGTTCGGCGCTCACCGAGGACTCGAGCGCTCCGTTCAGCTCACTCACCGCATCTTCGTGGCGCCCGAGTGTCGCCAGCACCCCGGCCACTCCGATCCGCAGGAGAGCGTCTTCGGGACTGAGGAGAAGTGCATCCCGGTAGAGGGCCTCAGCCTCGGTCAGATCGCCATGGGAGCGAAGGAATTCGGCATACTCCTGGATTCCTTCCCGCGAATCGCCCCCCACCGCGCGATACCTTTCGTATGCTTCGCGGGCTGCCTCCGGATTCTGCGCTGCAGCCTGTATCGTGGCTATTCTCAGCAGGTAATCGAGCCGATCCGGATCGCTCTCGAACAGGGACTCGAGCGTCTCGGTCGCCGCCTCGGTGCGTCCGGCATTCGCATACAGGTTCGCGAGTTGTTCTCGGGCATGCAGGTCGTCGGAATAGCGTTCGACGCGCTCCTCGGCGACGGCGAGCGCTGCGTCGCTCTGACCGGTCATCAGGTAGTAGCCCTGCAGCAGCGACAGGTACTTCCAGCGCGGGAGCCGGTAGTCCAGCTCGATCACTCGCTGCTTTGCCTCGATCGCGCTCTCCGCGTCTCCCTGGCTGAACGCCGCGAGTGACAGCTCATTCCACGCCAGCGCGAAATCGGGGTCCCTGCCGGTGGCCACCCGCATCGCGTCCCGCGCGGCTTCCGGGTCTCCCTCCACGAGACGGAGGCGCATCCCCTCGACGTACGACCGGAACGCCGCGGGGCGATCGCTGAGCATTTCCATCGCCGGGCGGTCCTCTACTCTCGCGAGGTAGGCGGACGGCAGCACCACGCCCTCCTTGATGGCGTGGCTGAGGCGATCCACCGTCGGCAGAAGTCCCTCGATATCGGTGATCCAGGCTCTCTGCGCAGCCGTTGTCCCGCGTTTCATTCCCGTCAGCGACGAATGGACCACCAGGCTGTCGGCTCTACCCTCGAACCAGCCGCTCAACACCCACCCCAGTCCCCTTTCGCGGGCCAATTCCCGCTTCAGAGGATCGGGTACCGTCGTCCAGCGCTCTTCCCCTCGTTCTCTGAGCGCCGGAACGAGACCGGTCTCGGTGAGCAGGAGAAGGTCCTGGTCCAGGTCGGCCTGCAGCGCGAAGGGGATCGCATAGGAGATCCAGTCGAGCTCCGGGTCGCCGGTCCGATTCTCGAAGAAGAACACTCCCGCTCGCCTGACCTGGCCGGGGGCCGGCACCCACTCGACGCCTTCGATCTCCCGGCTGTCGGTGTACGGCTCGGGCTGTGCGACCGGCCCGAGGTGACTGTCCCGGAACAGGAGCAACAGAATCGCAGCCGCACCGACCGCGTTCAGCGCCACTCCGGCCCGCTCGGCCGTTGGCCATGCCCGTCCGCTTCCGCCGTGGAAGTAGCCTATCAGCACGACGCTCGGGAGCAGGGCCACCATCGCGGTCAGAACGAGTGCCGGTACGTCGGGCGAGAGCATCAATCGGTCGGCCAGGACCCTGGCGAGGAACACGGCCCCCCAGGTCGCGATCAGATAGGCGACGAAGGCATGGGGAACCCGGCGTCGCCACAGATCGGTAGCCACGTCGCTGGCCAGTCCTCGCCAGCCCGGCGCCGTCACGAGCGCGTCCCCGAAGGCCGAGGCATCGGTGAATCGAGCCTCGGGGTCTTTCTCGAGCGCCTTGAACAGAGCACGCTCCGTCGGATATGGCACCGGCCCCTTCGTCCTCTGCAGCGGCTCGGGCGGCTTCGTCAGGTGCTGCGACATGTAACCGGTTGCGGTCTCGGCGCGGAACGGCGGAGATCCGGTGAGCATCTCGTACAACACGCATCCCAGCGAGTAGATGTCCGATCGACCATCGACCGCGGAATCAGCGCTCCACTGCTCCGGACTCATGTAGGCGACCGATCCGATTGCGAGACCCGTGGAAGTGAGCCGGTCGCGCGAAGCCTCGTCCAGCGCCCGGGCGACCCCGAAGTCGGTAACGACCGCTACGTCGCCGGTCAGCATGATGTTGCCCGGCTTGATGTCGCGGTGAACGATTCCGTCGCGGTGCGCCTGCGCGAGTGCCGTCGCCACCTGGCGAGTGATTCGAACGGCATCGTCCACGGGCAGCGGCCCGGACCGCTCGATCAACTGCTCGACCGACTCCCCTGCCACCAGTGGCATCGTGTACCAGAGCAGGTCGCCATCCGCGCCCGAGTCGAAGAGGGGCACGATGTTCGGGTGCTGAAGTCGGGATGCGATCCGGATCTCGCGGAGGAAACGATCCGGCCCGAGCGTCACGGCCAGCTGGGGCTCGAGCAGCTTCAGCGCGACCTCACGATCGTGACGAATGTCGCGGGCACGAAATACACGTGCCATTCCGCCCCGGCCGATCTCCTCGCCGACCTCGTACCGATCGCTCAGCGCTGCGGCGAGCCGCACGCGCACGTCGCCCATCGCACCTCCGTTCGCTGGCGGGAAGCCTGTCTCAAGGAAGCCGGCGCCGCGGCGGCCGTCAATCCCGCATTGAGTCGGTGCGGGTATTCCTGGTTCTGGGGAAGAGTTCGTGCAGGGGTGTCAGAACGGGCCTGCGGGTGCGCTCCCGGCGAGCTCCGACTCGCACAGCTCGAAGAAGTTGCAGCTCGGACAGCGGCGCCGGTTTTCGGTAAGCGGAAAAACCTCACGTGACTTCGGCGCGTTCCGGATCGGGTCCTCGAGGTAGGTGCGCATTGCCGCCACGCTGTCCCGGATCGACTGCTTCTCCTCTTCGATGTCGCGATCGGTGATCGGCGCGCTCACAGCCGTCCCGTCCCCCAGGTATTCCCTGCGACCGATGATGGGCCCCGGAGGCAGATCCCCACGCAGTCGCAGATAGAGAGCGTAGGTGCGCAGCTGCGCCGCGTGACTATCGTCGCTCGCCCCGGTCTTCCAGTCCACGATCCGCCACGCATCACCGAGCCGGTAGAGCAGGTCCGGCTGTGCGTAGAGCTTCACGCCTTCGAACTCGACCGAGTCGAGCCTGTCCACCTCGCGAATCTCCACCCGGGGTGCTTCGGCCGCCTCTCGAAAACTCTCGGACTCGGGGAGGTTCCGGAGGCAGTCGTACAGGCGGGTTCGAATCTTCTGCACGAGATCACCCGACGGCCCGCTGCCCCGATAGAACTCCATCAGCATGGGGTGCCGGCCCGGGTTGCGCTCCCACTCTTCGCGCTGCTGGGCGAGCACCCAGGCCCGGTTCAGACGCCCGCGACCCTCTTCGATCAATTCCGGTCCCGTGGGCGGTTGAGCTCCGCCGCGCACTCGGCTCAGGGCATCGGCGGCGATCTCGTGCACCACGTTCCCGAGCGTCATGTGCAGGTTCGAGATCTTCTTCAACCGCCACGCTGCGCGTGCCTCGGCAGGAGAGTCGTCGAGCCAGCCGTTGTGAGATCCGTAGTAGTTCCAGTAGTACTTCCGCGGGCATTCCCGAAACAGCGATCTGCGGCTCTGGGACCAGGAGAAGTCGGGAAACGGACGGATCTCGAACCCCATCAGTTGAACTCCACCGTGATAGGATCATCGTCCGGGGCGGCGAAGTAGAGCGTTCGCTGCTGGCCCGACGGCGAATGCAGCACCCTGACGATGTTCCGCTGGTCGTCGAACTGGTCGTATAGAACGTTGTCCAGTACGGTTATCGCCCGCGGTAGAGTGTCGGTTCGATACTCCAGTAGATACCACCAGACCGTCGCATCCCCCTGGCCCGCCTCCAGGTCGACTCCGCTGGACAGCACGGCTGCGGCCAGCTCCCTGCCATCCGCCCGGATCACCAGGGAATGCTCAAGGTAGGCCAGGAATGCCGAGTCCGCCTCGGGTGTCGGGCTGAGGTCGTATTCCTCCAAATCAGCGCGTGCGGCCAGTGCCGCCTCGAGGTCGTCCTTGAACATCCGGATGCGCAGGTACAGGGCGTTCTGCTCTACGACCAGCTGTGCCGTGGAAAGATGAAGCGGATGCGCCTTCGTCACGCACGCCGGTTCCGACGCCGGAACGAGCGTCGCCAGGCCGCAGAGTGAGGCGATCGTGAGTCCGACTGCCGGGATCACGTGGCGGGCGCCACCCACTCGTTGTCTTCTCTGTCGATGTCGGCGAACCAGCCGTCCGGGTCGACCACCACCTTCGTCAACTCATCATCACTGAACAGCCCGAACACGAACTCCTGCTCGTTCGCCCGCCACACATCCACCGGTAGATCCACCCGCTCGGTCTCGCCGTTCTCGAAGGTGATGTCCATCTGTACCGGCGTCACGAGGCCGCCATCGTTCTGCAGCGTAATCCGGTAGTAATAGCGCCCGCGCTCCGACGAGCCGAGCAGTTCCTCGGTGTCCTGACGGCTGACGTCGGCAATCCTCTGGTCATTGGCGTGCGTCGTGTAGAACCAGCCGCGCCACATCCAGGCGAGATCCTCGCCGGCGCCTTCCTCCATCGATCGGAAGAAATCCGATGGCTGCGGCTTCTTGAACGCCCAGCGCTGCGCATATCCGCTGAACGCATCGTCGAACACCTCCGGACCGAGCACGGCTTCCCGAAGCATCGTCAGCCCGGCAGCCGGCTTCGCGTAGCCGTTGTTGCCGAAGTCCTTATGGATCAGGTCCGAGTGCGTCATGATCGGCACCTGGTCGGGATCGCGCATGTAGTCGACGATCGACTGCGGAGATCCTCGCCACCTGGGGAAATCCGGGTCGAGCTCCACCTCGGCGTAGTGTTGAAGGAAGGTGTTGAGACCCTCATCCATCCAGGTCCATTTGCGCTCGTCCGAGTTGACGATCATCGGGAACCAGTTGTGTCCGACTTCGTGAATCGTCACGCCGATCAGGGCATACTTCAGCCCGTCCGAGTAGCCGCCTTCGACGTCCCCCCTGGGCCGCGCGCCGCAGAACGCGACCATCGGATACTCCATTCCGCCCGCCGGCCCGTTGATGTTGCTGGCCTTCGGGTAGGGATATTCGAACGCCATGCGACCGTAGGTCTCGAGCGTCTGTATCACGGCCGCCGTCGAGATGTCGTTCCACAGCGGCATCGCGTCGCGCGGATACAGCGAGTGAACGGCGATGGGCGGCTGATCGGGCCGGTACTGAAATCCAGCCGCGTCCCAGACGAAGGTCTTGGAAGAAGCCCAGGCGAAGTCCCGGACGTTTTCCGCCCGATAGTGCCAGGTCAGCATTCCGTCCTGCGCCGGCCGGCTGGCCGCCGTCATCACTTCGTCGGGCCCGACGATGAACACCGGCTCCTCGCCCCGGTATGCGCGGGCCAGTCTCTCACGCTGCGCAGCCGTCAGGACCTCCGCGGGATTCTGAAGCACGCCCGTCGCGTCGACGATGTGATTCGACGGCACCGTGATGCGAACATCGTAGTCGCCGAACTCGAGGTAGAATTCCCCTCGTCCGAGGAACTGGTCCGTCTGCCAGCCGTTCACGTCATCGTAGACGGAGAGCCGCGGAAACCACTGCGCCAGTTCGTAGATCCAGCCGTCACTCACCTCTTCCTTGCCCCCACGCCCCCAGTCCGGAATCGCGAAACTCCAGTCGATCTCGAATTCGGTAGTCGCCCCGGGCATGACGGGCTCGGGCAGAAAAATCTTCATCAGCGTACCGTTGATCCGGTAGGGTGCGTCGCTCAGCCCTCCGCCCGCATCGACCACCTGCACCCGTCCGATTTCGTGTCCGCCGTCGAAAAGGTCCACTCCGAGCCAGCGTCGCGCGCGAGGATCGATCTCTTCGGGCAGAGCTCGGCGCATTTGATATGTCCTGCTGTGCTCCAGAGACCGAACGTTCTGATCGAGCTGGATCCAGAGGTAATCCAGGGCATCCGGGGAGTTGTTGTGGTAGGTGATCCGCTCGGTCCCCGACACCCGGTGCGCCACCGTGTCGAGCTCCGTCTCGATCCGGTAGTCGACCTTCTGCTGCCAGTAGCGGGCCCCGGGTGCCCCGGAGCCCGTGCGCAGGTCGTTCGGCGCCGGCCAGTCCTCGAGTGCGCGGAAGATCGACTGATTCGTCCGGCCTGTCGAATCGGGGTGCAGCCAATGCTGCGCGCCGGCCGGCGTCGTGAGAAGGAGGAGCCCCGCCACGGCAGCGGCGGCCGTTCCAACCCGCTTCGTCCACGTCCCGTTCTTCATGTCCCTGTGTCCCTCTTCCCCGAGGTTGTGCCTGTCGATCCGACTCAGGTCGAAATCTGAAGTCTATCCACGAATATCGCGAGAGCGAGCAGTCCCGTGATCGAGGAAACGCCGAGCACCCAGGCCCGCTTCGGGAGTCCGATCACGGAGACCAAAAGCGCCGCGATCAGCGAGAGCACCGCCACGATCGCCAGCTGGCCAATCTCGAGCCCGATGTTGAACGAGAGAAGCGGCAGCAGAATGCTGGCCTCGCCCCCCAGTGCCGCCCGAAGGAACGCCGAGAATCCGAGACCGTGAATCAGCCCGAATCCCACGGCGATTCCGTAGCGGATCCGATCTTTCGCGCCGGGCCGGTTCGAGGCCCGTGCGGACTCCGGTCCCGACGGCCCTGCCGGGTCTGAACCCTCACTCGAGCCTGCGATGTTCACGAGACTCGTCGCCAGAATGGTCAGAGGAATCAGGAACTCGACCAATTGAGTATCGATCCTGACCAGTCCAAGCGTCGCGAGTGCCAGCGTGATCGAGTGCCCGACCGTAAACGCCGTCACCAGCCAGAACAGGCGGCGCAGGTCACCGAGATCCGACGCCGTCAGCGCCGCGACGAACAGCAGGTGGTCGTAGCCCCCGGGATCGGTGATGTGCTCGAAGCCCAGCCGTAGGTAGACGAGAATCTCTGATACCATGCCCTGCGTCGGGTTGCAGTCATCCGTACGCGGATGTCTTCGGTGCGCCACTCCAGATGAACAGCCGGGGC
>JAMJQL010000033.1 GCA_023554245.1 Gemmatimonadota bacterium | reverse complement strand
GTGGGCTGCGAGGACAGCGAAGATCTGATCGCCGACCTCGATCGGGCACTCGAACAGGCGATGTCGGGGGTCGCGGTCGGAGTCTGACTCTTCGAGCGGCCGGCTCCCGGGTCAGGCGAGCGACGGGCGAGACGTACCTCGCCCGTCAGAAGTCGAAATAGGCCGCGAACGAGAGGCGGGTAGCCTGACCCGACTGCCCGTTCTTGTTCCTTCGGAGCCCCCAGGACCACTCCACTCCGGCCCTTCCGCCTTCCGTAAACCGCCAGAAGATGTTTGCCGAAACATACTGCGACGAACTGTAATCTTCGGGCAGCTGGAAGCTCTTGTTCACCACACCGAGTATTCCGCCCGTCACATTCGTCTCCACAGGCCTGTCGAACAGGTTTGTATGCGTCCAGGTCACGAATCCGCCGTACGAGGTGACCTGTTCGAAGCGGCCCGTAGTCGGATTGAACAACAGGTCGAGGCCCTTCCCGCCCAGGCTTCCGACGAATCTGGATATGGCGATACCGCCGATCGCCTGAAACCGGAACTTGTCGTTCTCTGCGACCCGTGAGCTGCCGGACAGCATCAACCCGAGCCCCGGGAGGAAGTCCGTGCTTCCCGTCGTGTCGTTCGCCGCCAGGGAACGAAACACGCCCGATATCTGAAGATGTCCCCAGTCGGAGGCGAGACGTGCTCGTGCGGTCACATCACCAAACCCCTGGAACGCGGCCTCCACCTCGTCCGGATCTGTAACGTCGGCCTTCGGCGCCTCGAGCGCGACCGACCAGCTGGTGCTGTCCGACGCCGTCTGGGTGTAGCGGACCTGGGGCGTCCGAACGCTGTTCGAGCTGGGAGGGCCCTCGAAGTCGACGGTCACGGGGATCGCCTCGACGTCGCTGAAGTTGGACCACGTCTGGCCGGCGAGAACACGCCAGAACTCGCCGTACGCGTGTCGCAACCTGAAGGCGTCCCCCTGGCCCCGGAAGTCGGCCTCGATCCTCCCGAATACGACTCCGCCCGACGTGGCACTGGACAGCTCGAAGCCGATCCGGCTCTGGGTCGCCTGGAGGAAGAAGCGGGCCTGCTCGTTCGCGACATCCCCGACCGGGATCTGATAGGTGTCGAATACATCCGTGTTCTGGAGGCCGTTGAAGTCCCAGGCCCCGTTCAGGCGGATCGAGGCGCGGAGGCGTAACTGTCCCCTCTGGTCGGGCGTCTCGAACAGGAAGCCGGCGACGTCCGGAGAGTCCTGGGGGTGAGAGTCGCGCAGCGTATCAGCCGCGATCGTAGCCGAATCGAGGGCCACCGAATCGGGCACCGCGACTGCTACCGAATCTTCCTGTGCGTGGGCCGGCGCGGGATCGAGGATCAGCAGCACGGGCGCGATGCACGCCAGCATCCCTGCCCGCTGCGCCGCCCAGCTGCGCACGAAGCAGTGCCCCCCGGATCTCAAGTCAGAGCCCGGGCAGATACCAACATACGACCTTTGGCTCAGTCATCTCCTGGAGAGAAAACTTCAGGCCTTCCCGCCCGAGCCCGGAGTTCTTCACGCCACCGAACGGCATCGAGTCGAGCCGGTAGTCGGTCGAGTCGTTGAGAATCACGCTCCCGCAGTCCAGGCCCGCCGCGAGCCTGTGGCACACGGTCACGTCGTTCGAAAACCCCGCAGCGTGCAGGCCGTAGTTGGCACTGTTCGCCCTGTCGATCGCTTCGTCCAGGTCGTCCACCGGGTACAGGTTCACGGTCGGACCGAACACCTCCTCGAAATGAATCGTGGCATCCTCGGGCACGTCCTCCAGCACGGTCGGTGGTACGAGCGCTCCGTCACGCGTGCCTCCGGCGAGCAACCGGGCACCCTTTTCCACCGCTTCCTTCACCCAGCGCTCGACCCGCTTCGCCTCCCCTTCGTTGATCATCGGGCCCATGTCGGTGGATTCGTCCAGCTTGTTCCCCGTCCGGTAGGCCTTCGTCCTGTTCACGAACCCATCGCGAAAGCGATCGTAAACATCGCGGTGGATGTAGATTCGCTGCACGCCGATGCAGTTCTGCCCGGCCGCCCAGAACGCCCCCGAAACGCAGGTTTCGACGGCCCAGTCGAGATCGGCGTCCTTCCAGACGATCACGGGTGAGTTGGAGCCGAGCTCCATGCCGACCTTCTTCAGACCGATGCGCGACATGATCCGCTCGCCCGCTTCGACGCCGCCGGTGAACGACACCATTCGCACTCTCGGGTCCTCGACCAGCGCGTCCCCCAGCACCGCACCGTACCCGGTGATGCACTGCAGCACGCCCGGCGGAAGCCCCGCCTGCATGAACGCTTCGGTGAGCTTCAGTCCCGAGAGTGGAGTGACAGTGGCCGGCTTCAGGATCACCGAGTTCCCCCCTGCGATCGCCGGCCCCAGCTTGTGGGCAACGAGATTCAACGGATCGTTGAACGGCGTGATCGCGAGAACGACTCCGATCGGAACCCGCTCGTAGTAGCCGCGCCGCTCCTCTCCACCTGGAAAGGAATCGAAGGGAATCGTCTCGCCCTGGAGCCGTTTCGCCTCCTCAGCCGCGATCGTGAGTGTATTCACGCAGCGACGGGCCTCGCCGCGTGCCTCCCGGATCGTTTTCGAGCCCTCCCGGGCTATGACCGTGGCGAACCCCTCGATGTCGCCCGCGATGATCTGGCCGGTGCGGTACAGCACCTGGGCCCGCTCGTACGTCGTCATTTTCCGGGCCGTATCGCGGGCCTCGAAGGCCGTGGCGAGCGCCGTCTCCACGTCATCGTGATCTGCGGCCGGCACCGTATCTATCAGCGAGTCGTCGAACGGGTCGCGCACGTCGATCGTCTCCTCGCGATCGACCCATTCATGACCTAGGAGCATCTTCATCGGAGTCTCCCGATATCGAGTTCGTGTTGCCTGATCAGATCCGCCGGCTGTGCCTGAGGCGGAGATTCAGATCCGCGCCAGTGCCTGGTCGAGATCGGCGATCGTGTCGTCGGGGTGCTCGGCTCCGACGCACAAACGCACCATGTTGGCCGGAATGCCTGCGAGCTCCCGCCCTTCTTCTCCCTGCTGCTGATGCGTGGAGATCGCCGGAATCGTCGCCACCGACTTGATCCGGCCCAGGTCAGTCGCACGCCAGGTACGCTGAAGGCCATCGAAGAAATTCCGGGTATCCGCCGCCGAACCCTTGACGTTGAAGGACATCAGGTGTCCGAACATGGGCGTGCCATCATCCACGACCTGCATGTAGCGCCGGGCCAGACCGTGCAGCGGATGATTCTCGAGCCCCAGGTAGTCGACCCTTTCCACCCGCGGGTGGTCGGCCAGCCAGTGGGCCACGGCGAGAGTGTTCTTCGACATCTGTTCGATCTTGAGCCGCAGGGTTCGAACCTCGCTGAGCACCGTATGCGCCGTCTCGGGTGACATGGCCGGACCCGAATCGCGGAACGGCCACAGCTTGAGCCACAGGCCGTAGTCCGCCTTCACCTCGTCCGCCAGGTGCCTCGAGACCAGGTCGTGGCG
>JAMJQL010000182.1 GCA_023554245.1 Gemmatimonadota bacterium | reverse complement strand
CGAAGCGGACCCGGAGTGCCCGGTGCTCGTGCAGGCGGTGACGCCCGACTTCGGGGCGACCTGGGGAGCGAAGACACCGGTACCGACCTGCGACGCCCTTTCCGCCTCGATCCGGCGCGAGCAGTACCTGCCGCCCCCGCTTTCCGAGCGGCAGGCGCCGTTCAAGGCGCAGTTCGGCAACTGGGTGCAGTATTTCGACTGGCAGTGGGCCCGCACGCTGGTGCCGCCCGTCCGGCACCTTGTGACCTTCCTGTTCTTCGGGCTCGGACTCGTGGGCCTGTGGAAACACGCGCGCGGCGACTTCGACAGCTTTCTCTATTTCTTCACCCTGCTGATCTCGGCCTCGGTCATCCTGATCTACTACCTGAATTTCAAGTACGGATACACGCAGGCTCCCGAGCTGCCGATCGAGCGTCACGAGGTTCGCGAGCGCGACTATTTCTTCGTGCTCAGCTTCTACCTGTGGGGGCTGTACGCCGGCATGGGAATCGTTACCGCCTGGCAGGCGCTCGGGAGTCGGCTGTCGCTCGGACGCGAGGGCGATGCCGCAACCAGAGAGCACGCCGGGCTGAGGGCGGCCTCGCCGCTGCTCGGCATCGCGCTGATTCCCCTGTTGCTGAACTTCCAGCTGGCCGATCGCAGAGGCGACTATTCGGCCCGCGACTGGGCCTACAATCTCCTGCAGTCGGTAGAGCCCTACGCGATCCTGTTCACCAACGGGGACAACGACACTTTCCCGCTCTGGTATCTGCAGGAGGTGGAGGGAATCCGCCGGGACGTGACGGTCATCGTGCACTCCTACCTCGGTACCAAGTGGTACCCGAAACAGCTGCGCGAGCTGACGAGGCCCTGCGAGCCCGGCGAGGATCCTCTGGAAGACCCGACCACGATCCTCTGCCAGCGACCCTTCGACCGGGATGCGGCGCTGGAGATGTACGCCGGGATGGAGGCCGAGTCACCGACCCGGTCCATCCACTCCCTCAGCGATGAGGACGTGGACCAGCTGCCGCTCTACGAAGTCGCTCCGGCGGGGTTCGAAGTTCAGATGTCGCCTTCGATCAAGCTCTCCTATCCGGACGATCGGGCGTTCACCCACCCCGATCTTCTGGTACTCAGGATCATCCGCGAGTCCCTGGGCGATCGGCCGATCTACTTCGCCGCCACCGCGCCACCCGTCTACCAGGTGTGGGAGCTCGAGGAGCACATGGTTCGCCAGGGCCTGGCACACAAGCTGGTAGAGGAGCCGCTCGAGGAGACCGTGGACCGCGTCGCACTCGATCCCCAGTTCGGTGTGCGGTGGATCGATCGAGAGCGGTCTCACGAGTTGCTGTGGGACGTTTTCCAGCTCGACTACCTGCTCGAGTGGGACCTGTGGCCCGAGCCGTCGACGCGTGCCAGCATTCCGGCGCAGTACTACATCGCGCACGTGGCATTGTCCGAGGCTCACAGGCAGCGCGAGGAGCCGGAGGAGGCGATGCGGGCGCTGGAACGAGGCACCAGGCTCTACGAGCTGGCGGCGCGCGCCGTGCCGTGAGCCGCCCCGTGAGCCGCCCCGTCAGTCCTCCGTCATGAGGAGATGGGTGTCGTAGCTTCCCTCCGCGTCGATCCGTATCGGCGGCGCTCCACTCGCGCTGGATATCTCCACCCGAATCCGGCTCGTTCCTCGGCTGTCCTGAAACAGCTTCCGATCGAGATCGAATCGCACCGCCTGGGAAGAGGACCCGCGCACGCTCACCTCTGGTGACGGTCCTTCGCCTGCATCCGTCCACCTCGTCACGACATCGATCTGGGCCACCGCTCCTTCCGCCGTTCGCTCAATGGAAGAGAGCTTCGTGGTGCGGACCTCCACGGCATCGGTATCCCCCTGGAGGCCGAGCAGAGTGGAAAGGGGAACCCTCGAAGTGTCGGTCCAGCTCTCGCCCACCTTCACCGGACCCGGAGCGAGCGCCGGAAATCCGAGTTCCCGGAGCCAGACCTCCACCTGGTCACGCAGCGAATTCGCGACCGGTCCGCTCGTTCCCTCGACTTCGATCCTGTAGATGCGTCCGGCCGGGGTCGACGTGGATCGAAAGCGCAAACCCTCGAGCCGGGCAAAATCGGGCAATTGATCAGGAGGTGGATCGACCTCGAAACGGAACTCCCGAATCTCGGACGACACAACCACCGAGTCCGGCCCGCGGCTCTCGACCCGCTGGCCCAGCCGCAGGTACGTCCGCGTTTCAGCCTCTCCGCCGAGTTCTTCGGGCAGCTGAAGTCGCAGGTGCTTCTCGTGCTGGTAGACGAGCGTCCGGCCCGGTTCGGCACCCAGTTCGAGGCGGACTGATCCGGACTCCCGCTCCTGGCCCAGCAGCACGATCGGATTCGCGTGAAGGCAGGCCAGGGCTGCTGCAAAGACGACGGACCGGGCCGGGCAATACGGGGCGCGAGCTCGGAAGCGATTCATGCCGGGAGCGTAGCGCCAAACCGGATCTCTCGACAGTGAGCCGGCCGGCGCTGTCCTACTTTGGGCCAAAATGACGATGCTCCTCCGGGGTCGTACCGGGTCACTCACAACTCTGGGGCTGATGATCACCGCGGTCGCGTAACGCCGAGTGATCGGTGCATCCGGTTATTCATCAACGAGTTCTGTCAGGATGATTCTACCGTGAAAGCGAGCCCGACCTTCCATGGGACCTTCGTACTTCGGGCCTGGCCTGACGGTTCGGGACTTGCCCTCGTGGTAGTCCCGTGAACCGGGCCCGCCTGTTCGAGCGATACGCGTCCGTCGGACCGGGAACCGACGATACGATCAGCAGGAGGGCACAAGGAGTGTCGGTGACAGTCATGATCGATAGACATCCTGGATCAACAGACCGGCCGGAGCGCATGCCTGCGGGCGCCCACCCGCACGTCATGCCCACCGGCACACCTGCGGTGGAGGAAGCGACGCCGGTACAGCCTCCTCCGGAGAGCGCGGCCGAGCAGTACAGGGCGATCTCGGAAGTGACCGCCGACTGGGCTTACGCACTCCACATCACGCCGGATGGGCGGGCGGTCACCGACTGGATGACACCTCACGTTCAGCAGGTCACCGGATTTACGTCGACGGACCTCGGATCGGTCGACGGCTGGCTGCGCATGGTTCACCGGGAAGACCGTGAGCTGATGCGCTCGCACCTCGGCACACTTCAGGCCGGACGATCCGACACGGTAGAATACCGCGTGGTGACGGCATCCGGTGAGACTCGCTGGGTACGTGATTACGCCCGGCCGCTGAATCACCCGGTCCACGGAGCGGTACAGGTCGTGGGCGGAGTCAGGGACATCACGGCGCGTCGACAGGCGGAAATGGACCGGGCCCGACTCCTCTACGAACTGGAGCTGTCCCAGGAGCGGCTCGAGGCGCTGGCGACATCGATGAGTGAAACGCTGCGATCCTGCGTGACGCAGGTTCTCGACTCGGTGTCGGTGCTCGAGAACGCCTCCCGAGGTCCGGAGTCGGACTCGAAGCGGGTCGACGAGCACGTGCGACGACTGAGGGGCGTTACGGCGGTGGTCGAAGAGATAATCGGCCGAATCGACGGTCTTTCGGATGCCGAGGTCCAGGACACGGTTTAGCGCCGGATCGACATCGTCTCGTCATACAGTACGAACGGGCTCTGCGAGGCCCTGTTCATTGCCTCCGTCAGCAGCACACGCGAGCTGTCTGAGAGGGCTCCCACCAGGAATCCTGCGAACAGATCGCGGTACACGGCATCCGGCAGCACCCTGATCGTCGCGCGCGCCTTCGCTGCGTTCGATGCCCCTTCCAAAAGGAACAAGACTTCCTCCCCCGCCGCGATCCGGGTGTCCGACAACTCGATCCAGTTGCCGCCACGGTTCTCCACCTTCCGTGCGATCCGCCATTCGTTCGAGTGATCCGGGACTGGTGCTCCACTGTCGTCCAGCAGGGAAATCTCGACGATCACTTCCGGAGTTACGTAGGTAGGGAAGTGGTGACCCGCACCGCTGTTGAGGATCTCGAGGCCGATCGCACGCGCAGCCGGGTCAGCCGCACTCTCCGACCTGGCGGAATCGCGCTCCAGTCCGATCCACGTGATCGTCAGCGCCGAGCGGACCATTTCCGGATCGTGAATCCCTCGCCAGAGGTGGCGACGATCGGGCATGTGACAGTCCTGGCAGGTGACGCCCTCGGTGGCCCAGCTGCTCGCACGCCATTCTTCGTAGGTGTTCTGAATCGACTTCCCGTTCGGGGCCGGTGCTTCGAATTGATGACAGCCTGAACAGAAACGGGCGTCCGAGAAGAACGCCGTGCGGGTCACGCCGCCGTGCGGTGCTCCCTCGGCGCTGGGGGCGGACTCGCCTCCGCGGGGCAGCGGCCCGAAGCGCTGATGACCGCGAACATGACAGGCGGCGCAGGTGATTCCGTGGTCTCTGAGCCCGGGTTCGAACGTCGGGTTCGATTCGAGGGATCCGTCTGCCGCTTCGCGCCAGGCACTCTGCTCCGACAAGGGTGCGTGACACGCGAGACAGCCGCGGACCGTGCCCGGCGCGCTTTCCTCCCAGTTCACCAGCTGGCCCGAAAGCCCCGGGGAGTAGGCGCCCGCGTGCAGCGTCGTGCTCCAGTCTTCCAGCTTCGCCGTGTGACAGCTGCCGCAGGCTTCAGGATCGAGCGATGCCTCGATTTCCACCCATCCCTCCGGAGCAGGCCCCTGGGGAGGGATCGGCCGCCGCCAGTAATCCGCGACGAAGCTCTCGATCGACGAGAACTCCTGCTCGGTGTCAACTGACTCCGGAACGAAGGAACTCCTGTCCGTATCGCCGCACGAGGCGATCAGGACGAAGAGCGGAACGATCCAGATGACCCTGGACATGGACATGACCCGGGTCACGACCCGAGACAGGCCTCGAGACTGGAGCCGGGTCCGTTCCATGGCCAAATCCGACCTCCCAACGTGAGTCGTGGAGATTGCCGTGGCGTGACGAGTCTGCAGACAAGTTAACCGCGAGTGGCGGCGATCCGTTCCTGAAGGCTGGAGACCGACAGCTTCCGACTGCGGAGCGCAATGATCGCATCGGCCGCGGCCGATGCCGCCGAGAGCGTGGTCGTGTAGGGAACCCCTCGCGAAATCGCCGCCTGCCGGATCATGTAGTC
>JAMJQL010000181.1 GCA_023554245.1 Gemmatimonadota bacterium | reverse complement strand
CATCAACTCAACCGGCCGCTGCCTGCGCATCCGCGACCATGTCGTCGTTCGCGTAGATTCCGAGCTCGACGCGACGATTCTTCGACTGCCCCTCCGGCGTGTCGTTCGAGTACTTGGGCTGCGAGGAGCCGTAGCCCTCTGTCGACAGCCGGCTGGCTGCTACGCCCTGGGTCTGCAGATACGCGGCCACTGCGTCGGCGCGACGCTCGGACAGCGGCTGATTGATCGCGTCGGTTCCCGTGTCGTCGGTATGCCCCTCGACCAGAATGTTCGTATCCGAGTAATCGGGCTTGGTGAACACGGTCGCGGCTGCGGCCAGGTCTTTCTTGGCCGTCGAACTCAGCTCGGCCGAGTTGATCGTGAACATCACGCTCGAGTCGAAGGTCATGTTGATGCCTTCGCCGACCCGGTTCACCTCGGCCGTGGGGACGGCCTGGTTGAGCTCCTTCGCCTGCTCATCCATGTTCTTGCCGATCAGGTTTCCAGCCACTCCGCCGACGGCGGCTCCGGCGAGAACCCCCCAGACGCTTCCGCCCGAGACGGCAGCTCCGAGTGCCGCACCTGCACCGGCCCCGATCAGCGTTCCCGTTCCCTGCTTCGTCGCGCAGGCGGACGTCGAGCCGACCAGCGCCACGGCTCCGACCAGCACGAGTGTCTTCCTGAATCTCATCTGCTTGCCTCTCTCTGTCCGGTTTCGATTCGTATTCGTCGTGAAAGCGCGATCAAGCCTACTGGCAGACAAGCGCCGAGAACATGTCCATCTGCGGGTTCTTCCAGCCCAGCGCCAGCGCCTTCGTCACGTCGGCGCAGACCATGGCCGTCTCCTGCGGTGTCATCGCGGCGCGCATCTCCTGGGCGTTCGTCGTGCCGTACTTGTCCTGCATCATCTTGATCGATCCCTCGGCCCGGATCTGGTACATCTCGGCATTGGATACGCCCATCCCGGTGGCCTTACTGTAAGCCTGGTCGGCGGCCGCGTAATCGCCTTCCTTGGTCGCCCAGTCTCCCTGGATGATCACATAAGTCGGATTGGCCGGGTCCAGCTCGATCGCCTTATTCAGATACTCGTGCGCTTCGGCGGTCTTTCCCGAGCTGTAGTACATCTGGCCGACGTGGGCATAGAGGGTCGCCCTCTCCTCGACGTGCACGTTCGTGTCTGCCGTGCGGATCACCAGATTGTAGTCGGCTTCGGCGAGCTCCATCTGGCCCTTCGCCTCGTAGGCCGTCGCTCTCTCGAACAGGGCGAACAAATGAAGATCATCTTCGGCCAGCACCTGGTTCGCGGCGGCGATCGCCTCGTCGTGACGTCCGAGCTTGTTCAGCGAATGCGCACGACCGGTCTGGATGGCCATCCGCTCGTCCTTGCCGTCACACTCCGCGACGATTGCGTCGAATGCGGCCAGCGCACCCGAGTAATCGCCGGATTCGTTCATCATGTTCGCGGCCGCGATCGCGTCGTCGCAGTCGTTCGCGACTGCGAGCGACCCGGGAACTGCAGCCTGCACAGCTCCTGCGCTGATCAGCGCCGCCAGAAGGGTCGCTCGGAGCGACCGGCGGAGGTGGCTCCAGCGCAGATACCGCTCAGAGCCCCGGGCAATACGCGTTGTCATCCTTCACCTCTCATGGAATTTCCCTCTTCTGAACCCCGCATGCAGGGGGCGTTCAACGCGCCATGATGAGGCTGGTGTCCGACTTCGGTCAATTGGACCTTGGGGAAGGGTGTCCTCGAGGCCGGACTCGCCTACCAGCTCGCTCGAAGGGCCGATCCATGTCCCGCCGCCGACGCCGGCTGGCCGTCACGCCAGGCGAGTGCACCATTCACCCAGACCCTGCGCATGCCCTCTGCCAGCCTGTGCGGGTCTTCGAAGTCGGCCACGTCCCTCACCTCCGCGGGATCGAAGGCCAGGATGTCGGCGGAGTACCCCTCACGAAGCAGTCCACGGGGCGGGATCGAGATGGAAGGATCGTCGAGCCGATAGATCGCCGCAGTGGCACCCGACATCTTCCGCACCGCCTCCTCGAGGGTGAGTCGTCTTTCCGCTACGGCGAACTCGCCGACCGCGCGCGCGAAGGAGCCATACCCCCTCGGGTGAAGCATCGTCGGGCTTCCATCGGATGAGATCACCACGGCCGGGTCGGCGAGCAGCGTCCGCATCACCTGATCGTTCATCACGAAGTACGCGGCCGATCCGCCGTCCGGCCCCAGCTCAATGAGGATCTCCTCGAACGGGAGATCGCGTTCGAGGGCAACGGCGGCCAGGGTGCGACCCGCGAACGGTCCGGTTCCGAACAGGGTGGCCTCCGGGCCGTTGCGGCTCTCCACCCGGAGCCGCAGGTGTCTCGCCAGTTCACTCCTGCGATCGCGGACCACCTTGGCGTATTCGTTCGGCGGGCGGGACCACTCGGGAAACAGGATCGAGAGTCCCGTGAAGCTCGCGGTATAGGGGTAGACGTCAGCGGTGATCTCGATGCCCTCCGCTCGCGCCACGTCCATTGCATCGAGGAGCCTTCGGGCCGCCGAGGTGTCGTTTTCGAGCACGATCTTCACGTGCGACACGTGGACGCGTGCTTCCGATCGTCGCCCCTGCTCGATGAGCTCCGCGAGTGCCGCGCTAACCTGCGCCGCGTCCTCACTGCGAAGGTGACTCGAGACCACGGCGCCCGCATCGGCCACGGGCCCGGCAATTGCCACGAGCTCGTCGATCCCCGATCGGGAGCCCGGATCGTACTCGAGCCCGGTCGAAAGTCCGTACGCGCCCGCCGCCAGTCCGTCGGCCACGAGCTCCGACATGCGCACCAGCGCCTCGGGTCCCGGGTCGTCGAATCCAACGCCTGATTCCCGCCGCACGGTGTTGTGTCCGACCAGGTACGCCACGTTCACCCCGGGTCGGGCCGATTCCGTCGCTGCGAGTTGCGCCTCGAGAGCGGCGACGTCGGGGCTGCTCCCATCCTGGCCGAGCACGATCGTCGTGACGCCCATCGCCAGGAAGTTGTGGAATGAAGGGTCCTGCACAGGATCGCCGTGGGCGTGGGCGTCGATGAAACCCGGGGTGATCGTGAGGCCCGTGGCATCGAAGGAGTCGCGAATCAGCAGCGTGTCCTTCTCCACCGATCCCACGAATGCGATTCGCCCGTCGCGCACGAGAAGATCCGCCGTTCGCGCCGGCGTTACGGAGCCGTCGATCAGGCGCCCGCCGTGAATGAGTAGATCGTATTCGGCGAGCGATGGCCGTGCTTTGTCAGCGTCTCCCGGGGGCAGGTGCTCGCTGGAGCTCTCTGCCGGGCCGCAGGCCACGGCCGCGAACGAAACCAGCCCCGCAGCCAGTGACAGGCCAGCCAGCACCGCCCGCTTCGCCAGTGACATCGGCCCCCTGGCCAGACGGGACCGACCGGACTCGGTAGCGATCCTGCTCTAGAGCCGGAAGAGCTTGCCGACCGCGAGGACGACCACGACCGCCGCTCCCAGAGCTGCCGCGACGATGAGCGTGTCGATGGTATCGCGATCCTCGATCGATTCCTCCAGAATCTCGACGTCGATCTCGGGCGGATCCGCCTCGCGTGATGCACCTGGCGCCTGATCCTCGTGTGCCGAACAGTAGAGCGAGCCCTCGCCGGCCGACCGCTTGCAGCGCGATCCCGACTTCGTTTTTCCCAGACATTGTGACATGCGACACCTCCCATTTTCGCAATCTACGCACTTGGCGTCCGCGAGGATTCACCCGCGACCGGTCATCACTGCTGTTCGAGCATAATTGCGGCAGCCCCCGGCGATCCGGAGGGGAGCTCGAGCGAGGTCACCACGAGAGTGTGGTTTGCCGCTCCGCCCTGCAGCGAAATCCGGTTCGCTCCGGGTCCAGCGCCCACCGAAATCCGGGCGGGCGCCATATCGAGGCCGACACCGAGCGCCTTCAGGCATGCCTCCTTGCGGGTCCAGCAGCCGAGCAGCCACCGACCTCGCTCGACGGGTGGGAGCCGCTGCCAGGTCTCCCGCTCCGACTCGGCCAGGTATTCTCTCGCGAACGCCTCCGACTCCGGAACCGGCCGGGAGACTTCGAGGTCCACCCCGATCTCGATTTCGACCCCGAGCCCGATCAACCCCTCGCCGGCGGCATGTGACAGATTGAAGGCGAGGGGTGTCCCTCTCAGCCGAGGCTTACCGCCGGGGCCCGACACGATCGCCGATTCATCAACCGGACGTCCGAGCCGGCGCGAAAGCAGGTCGAGCAGCGCCGCGTTCGCGACATTCCGGCGACGCACCGGAACCGGCACGCCCGCACCGGTAGCAGCCGACCTGCCGAGAAACGGGTGGTTCGCGTCGAGATCCAGCCACCAGATCTCCAATTCCGCGGGGAGATCGTGGCTGATTTTCTGGATACTCCGATCTGCCATCCGCCCGGCCCCGAGTTCGTTCGCGACGTCATAGTGTGACTCGTGACGGCTCCCCCGCCCGGTTACGATCTGGCCGCGATCTTGCGAGGTTGGGTGCCGACTGCTCCAGTGGAGTGGAACATACCGGTCCCCGATCCTCCGCGCGCGGCGTGGGATCAGGATCGCCGGGCCGGGGATCCGAGCGAGGTCTGACGCTTGAAACGACTGCTTCACGAACGCTTCGCCGAGCAGGCGCGACGCACGCCTGAGGCGGTAGCGCTGCGCCACCGGGAGCGGGTGCTTACCTGCGGAGCCCTCGAAGCGGACGCCGTTCGAATCGCCGGAGCGCTCATCGCCCGTGACGTCGCTCCCGGATCGGTGGTCGGCCTGCACCTGGAAAGGTCTCTCGAGCAGGTCGCGGCCGTACTCGGGATTCTCAAGTCCGGCGCCGCCGTGCTGCCGTTGCCCCCGGCCTTCCCGGCGGCTCGCCAGCGCCAGATTCTCGACTGCGCATCTCCCGCCCTCGTAATCGATTCCGATCTCACGGGGCTCTCGAGCGGCCGATCGGGAAGGAATGTCCTGCCTGTCGAGTCTCTACTCTCCGAAGCGAGCTCCGTCGCCGTGGATCCGCCCTCCCTGGACGAGGAGGCGATCGCGTTCGTGCTCTCGTCCTCCGGCTCCACCGGCAGGCCGAAGCTGATAGCACGCAGTCATCGGTCGTTCTTCCACCGGCTGGAGTGGACATGGCGGCGACACCCGTACCATGAGGGGGAGGTGTGCTGCCAGAAGGCGCACATGACCACCACGCATTCCATCTATGAGCTGTTCGAACCGCTCCTGATGGGGGTGGAGAACCTGATCGTACCCGACGACGAGGTCCGTGATCTCGAGCGTTTCTGGGAGGTGTTGAGGGAGAAGGACGTCACCCGGCTGCTGATCGTCCCTTCACCGCTGCGGGCCAGCCTGGCGATGCCCGGTTTCGAGCCGCCGCCGATGGAAGTCGTCATCATCATGGGGGAGTACGTCTCGCCGCACCTGGCTGACGAGGTGCTGCGGCGCTTTCCGGCCAGCACCCGGATCTATTCGATCTACGGCAGCACGGAGGCGAGCTCGACCCTCGTATGCGATCTCCGAGCCCTCTTCCGCGAGGGCGAAGAGCTTCCGCTCGGTACGCCGATCTCCGAGGACACGCGAGCCATGGTCCTCGACGGAGAGCTGCGCCCTGTCGGTACCGGCGGCACCGGGCGGCTCTACCTCGGGGGACCTGCCCTGTTCTCGGGCTACCTGGGCGATCCGGCCTCCACGGAGGAAGCGTTCGTCTCCGAGCCCGGGACCGGCGAGCGATTGTACGACACCCGCGACCAGGTGGAACTGACGTTCGAGTCCGAGCTCCGCTACATCGGGCGGGTCGATCACACGGTCAAGGTTCGCGGATTCCGGGTGAACACCGGCGAGGTCGAGAACGTGGTGCGGGAGCATCCCACCGTCGCTTCGACGGTCGTCCTGCCCGAGGTCGATCCGGGGGGCGCGACTTCGCTGGTGGCATTCGTCACCCCGTCCTCGATCGATCCGACCGCGCTGTTCGATACCCTGAGGACGAGCCTTCCCGATTACATGGTGCCGTCCGCCATCGTGCCGCTCGACTCGTTTCCCATGACGGCGAGCGCGAAGATCGATCGCGTCCGACTGCTGGAGGAGCGCGACCGACGCCGTCGCACAGGGCCGGAGCAGGTCGGCGTCGGGAGCGAAGACCTGACCGGTGCGCAACGCATCGTCTGGCAGGTCTGGGCCCGGACCCTGGAGCACGAGGCTTTCGACCTCGACAGCAGCTGGTTCGAGGTCGGCGGAAGTTCGCTCACGGTGTTCGCACTCGTGCACCGGCTGCGGGAGGCCGCCGGATTGGATCGCTCACGGCTGAACGAGCAGACGGTCTACCGCCGACCGACGATCCGGGAGCTGGCGGTCTGGATCGAGGATCCGAGCCCGTCCGATCAGGAGGACGGCAACGAACAACCCCTGCTCGTAACGCTCCGCTCCGCTGCGGGCTCGAAAGCCGGGGCCCGAACGCGCGAGCCGCTGTTCGTGGTGGCGTCGGCCGGTGGAACGCTCGGCGCCTATGCCCGCCTGGCTGCTGCTCTCGACACGGACCGCGAGGTGCTGGGGGTGCGCGATCCGATGATCTGGGGTGGACGTGAGGGCAATGAAGGGTTCCGGTCCTGGGTCGATCGTTATCTCGAAGCGATTGAGCAGCGTCAGCCCGAAGGTCCGTACTTCATCTGCGCCTATTCCTCCGCCGGCGCGTTCGGTTTCGAGATCGCCCGACGCCTCCGTGAGCGGGGCGAAGAGGTGGCGCTGCTGGCCCTGGTCGAACCGCTGGCTCTCGACCGCGGCGACTTGCGGAGATTCGGACACTGGGCCCTGCGTGCGACCTGGATGCGGCCCTCTTTCCGGGAGATGGTTCGCGCCGCCGGATGGATGCGGGTGCCGTTCGTCCGCCTCCGGGAGAGCCTCCGCAGGGACCTCCCCCAGAACGACCACCGATTTCCCGCTCCGGAGTACGAGGCCCTGGCGCGCGAGCTGACCTCGAAGCGGGAGCACCTGGTCAATCTCTCCCGGTTGATGGAGCTCAACAGCGGGATGCCGTTCACGCTGGATGAAGAGGCTGTCCCGGATCCCGGCTCGGCCGATTGGATGGAACTGCTCAAGGAGAGAGTTCACGCAGTCAGTCCGGAGGTCGATCTCGACAACATCGAGCGGATCGCGGTCCAGTACCAGATTCAGGTTCGCACTCACCACGCATACCGGTTGAGCCGATACGACGGAGAGGTGCTTCTGGTCGAGCCGCGGAGTCGCTACTCGGGAATCCTGGCGGCGCTGCTTCGTCCTTACATCCGGCGCCTGACCTCCAGGCAGATCGCGCTCGGCGAACCGTCGGACCGCGTTCGGGAGCTCACATCTTCGTTCGGCGGCCTCACGGCCCACTACCGATGCATGCGCGACGATCGGTTCGTGGCGGAACTGGCAGAACTGCTCGAACCACGACTGAGGTAGCTCCCCGAGTCAGCTTCCGGCCGCGAGTGCCTCCGCGAATTGCGGCTGGGGAATCCGCCTGGTGCGCTCCTTCAGGAGCGCGATGATCTCTTCACGGGTGCGATTTCGATCGTCGATGACCACGTAGTGATCGGCGAGCTTCCCGTACCGCTTCAGCATCAGGTTCACCCACACGAGAAAAAAGTCCAGGCCCTCGAAGATGATCGCATCGTTCTCGGCGTATGCTTCGAGATTGTCGAGCAACTCCTGAGGATGCTCGGTCCAGTGCCTCGAGGCCTTCCAGTGATGGCTGATGTGATACCCATCGTTGAAGCAGCGATGATTGTACTTCGAGTTGATGCAGGTGATGCTGTTCAGGTAGCAGTTGTCGGGATCGCTCGCATCGACGAAAGCATGCTGAGCCCAGTTGCCGGACATCATGGCCGTCCGGGTGACCAGCAGGGTGGCGACGAACACGAGCAGTGTCGCCTTCCAGTTGAGAATCATGAGAATGGCGACGACTCCGAACCAGAGCGCCGTGCCCCTGCGCATCCGCTTGAGCAGCTTTTCACGGTTACGATCGCTGAGGTAGGAGCCGAGGTCGATCTTGCCCATGAACAGGAAGCGACCGAGGTAGTGATAGAAGAAGTCGAGCGCGCTGTCCCGCTGCAGGTGCAGCGTCGAGCTCAGGTCATCGTCCATGTTGTTCTCGGGATGGTGCATCCCGATGTGATGGGCGAAGTATGAGCCCGGCGAGTGGCCGAAGAACATCCCCAGAAATGCGATGAACGGCCACTCCAGCCACTCGACTTCCTTCCGGTAGAACCTCCGGTGGCAGACGTTGTGCAGCATCAGCGTGTACGGTCCGAGCTGGAAGACGTACCAGCCGAAGAACGCCACCGCGCTGAAGATGTTGAAATCCAGAAACACCCAGATGGCCAGGCCCAGCATGACCACGAAATTCATGGCCTGAACCCGTGCGAACGGCAGGTCCCGCGGGTCGCGGATCAGCTTCAGAAAGAACCGGTCTACCGGTCCGGCCGGAGAGGGCGCCTCCCGGGGGTCGGTCAGTTCGAGCGTACGCATGTTGACCTCCCGGTCGAGCGCGTGTGTTTCCACAAACCTAATGGAGCGTCCTGCCGCTCGACAGTTTTTGCGAAATCCCGCCGACGAGACCTTCCTCCCGGGAGGCCGGCAGCCGGCCTCTCGGGAGCACTCGCCCTCCGCTCAGCGTCCCTGCTCGGCGCGCCGTCGTCGCGGTGGGCGCGGGAAGAATGCGCTCGTAGAGGCCACATACTCCGCGTAGCCGGGCTTCGATTCCTTGAGGCCCTTCTCGAGCAGCAACACGCCCGAGACCCGCACGAGGAGGAAGGTCATCAGGACCGGGCTGAATACGGTCCACGCGCCTCCCGGGACGCTCAGCGCGATCAGGAAGAAGCCCCACCAGACCAGAGCGTCACCGAAGTAATTGGGGTGACGTGTCCATGCCCAGAGGCCTGAATCCAGCACCTTGCCACGATTGGCAGGATCCGCCTTGAACGCGGTCAGCTGCGCGTCGCCGATCGTCTCGAACAGGAAGCCCGTCAGCCATACGCCCAGGCCCAGCAGGTCCCACAGTGTCAGGCCCGCGGGCACGGAGGACGCTTCGCTGACCGCGAGTGGCGCGGAGATCACCCACATCAGGAATCCCTGCAGCAGGAATACCGTGAAGTAGCTCCGCCACCAGAAGGTGTCGCCGGCCGCTTCCCGCCACGCCGCGTATCGGGGGTCCTCCGGCTTGCCGCGACTCCTCCGGAAAATGTGGAGCGAAAGACGTCCCCCCCAGACAACCGTCAGGATCACCACGAGCGCCGTTCGCAGCGTCGCTCCATCAAACGAGACCGCGTAGAAGACCGCGAGAAGGGCGAAACCGGAGCCCCAGAAAATGTCAGCGATTCCGGCGTCGCGAAGAGCCAGGCTCAGTGCCCAGACCAGCGTCACGGCCACGAACACGACCAGGCCGCCTTGGAGCGTCGTCTGCAACACCGCGGGATCCACGAACGGCCAGCTGAACAGGCTCACGGCGTTCCCCGACTCGCGAACAGGTAGCCGACCGCGGCGACAGTCGCCGTAAGGACCCCACCCCAGACCATGTCAACGGCAGCCACCGTGGCGGGAAAATCACGCAAGGTTGCCAGGTTCGTGAGATCATATGCCGCGTAGGTGACGACGCCGAGAAATCCCCCGAGCAGGAGTGCCCGACCGAGTGAACCCCGATCCACCGCTGGCAATACCGCGAATACCAGCACGCCCGCCACGAAGATCAGGTAGAAGAGAATGGCCGCGCCCCACCGAACGTCGGGAGTGAGCAACGGGCCGAGCTGATCCCGGTAGAATCCGCGGGCGATCAGGCCCAACCAGAGAAAGTCGAGGGCCAGGAAGGCGGCCAGGGAAACGCCGTAGGTCTGCCACAACTTCATCGAAGACATGCCAACCTCCATTTTAAACTTGACCTGATTCGGTACTCGTCTCGCCTGACAGTAGACAAAGCATTGACAGAAGTCCAGACAAGCAATATAATTCCGGACACTAGTTAGACAGTAGCCTGCCAGCCGAGGCAGAGGCGATCACCAAGCGAGGATGAAATCATGACTGGACTGAAGTCTCTGAGGGCACTGGCCCTCGTGCTCGGGCTCACGGCCGTCGTCGCATGCGATGACGACCCGTTGGCCCCACCGCCGGAGAACCAGACGGCACAGCTTCGCGTCGTCCATGGTTCGCCGGACGCTCCAGCCGTCGATGTCTATGTCGAGGGCAGCGCAACGCCGATCTTCGAGGATCTCGAGTACGGTGAAGCGTCTCCCTATGCGACCGTGAATGCTGGAACCTACAACGTACAGATCCGAGCCGCGGGCTCAGCGCCTTCGAGCGCCCCCGTGTTCGAGACGGGCAACATCTCGCTTCCGAACGGGAGCATCCTGACGGCGCTGGCGGCCGGTCTGCTGGCCTCCAACGATCCTGCGGACCAGTTCCGCGTGCTGCCGCTGTTCGAGGACTTTGACGATCCGGGTGCCGGCAACGCGATCGTGCGGATCGTGCACGCCAGCCCCGACGCTCCGACCGTCGACATCGACGTGCTCAACGACGGGACTTCGGAGATCATCGGCCTCGAGCGCTTCGAGGACACCGGCGCCGCGGGCGTCGCCCTCACCTCAGGTTCGCCGCTCGTGATCGGAATTCGGGCCGGCGGCATGCTGGTGACCACGTTCACCACTCCGGCCCTGGCCACCGGTCAGGAGTACTTCGTCATCGCTGATGGCCTGCTGGCGCAAGCCGATCCCACGGCGACCGACGCTTTCAAGCTGCTGGTCGTGGATCCGAACGGCGAGCTGGGATTCATCGAGCAGGATGGGCCGAGCGCGGGCCAGGCGATGCTTCGTGCCGTGCACGCGTCCCCGGATGCGCCGAGCGTCGACGTGTACGCGGAGGGGATTTCCACCCCGCTGATCACGGCTCTGACATACGGTGACGCCTCGCTCTACTTCCCGGTTCCGGCGGGCACCTACAACGTGCAGTTGCGCGCGCACCCGTCCACCGAAGCGGATCCGATCGCGTACGAGACCGGTCCGGTGGACCTGGCCGCCAACCAGCGGGTCACGGCGGTTGCTGCCGGTTTCCTCTCTTCGGCGAATGCCGATGACGCGTTCCGCATTCTCCCCTTCGTAGAGGACTTCGATCCTGCGGGAGCCGGCGGTGCGGTCGTTCGGATCGTTCACGCGGGTGCCGACGCACCCACGGTCGACATCGACGTCGGCGATGACGGAAACGTCAACGTGTTCGGGCTCGAGCGCTTCGCCGATACCGGCGCGTCCGGGATCGAGCTGCCCTCCGGTGAGGAGCTGCAGATCGCGATTCGTGCCGAAGGTGGCGACAAGATCACCGCCTTCACCACCCCGGCACTGCCCGCCAACAGCGAGCTGTTTGTGATTGCCACGGGTAGTGTCGTGCAGCCGGCGAGGGCCGACGATGGCTTCAGCCTTCTCGCGGTCGCCCCGACCGGATCGATCGGATTCATCAAGCAGAACCCGGTCGTCTATGCCGTGCACGGCAGCCCCGATGCTCCGGCGGTCGACGTCTATGCCGGCGACAACCTGCTGGTAGAGAACATCTCGTTCGGGGAGCTCAGTGCTCCGGTGCAGGTGCCGCCTGCGGACTTCTACGTGCTCGACTTCTATCCGACCGGTACCGGTCCGGGCGCCCCGACGGCCTCGTTCCAGACCCCCACGCTCGTGGCGGGCGGTGCATACCTGGCGGTTGCGGCGGGCGAGCTGGCTCCCGAGGGCACCGAAGAGGCGTTTACGCTCCTGGCCTTCGAGGAAGTGTTCGAGGCCGCACCCGCGTCACGCGTCCGGGCGATCCACGCATCCGGTGATGCACCGGCCGTGGATATCGGAACGGTGGACTCCGCGACCGGCGACATCAACCTCGTAGTGTTCGAGAATCTCTCGTTCGGGGGCGCATCGGATCCGGCCGCAGGCACGGAATTGCCGGTCGGTGACCTGCTGCTCGGAGTCGCCCCGAATGGTTCAGACACACCTGTCGGTACGTTCGACGTAACCACGAGCGCCGGGCTCCAGGCCTTCGCAATCGCGATCGGGGCACTCACGCCCGACGCAGGCGATGCGTCCTTCCGGCTTCTGCTGGTGGTCGCGAGCGCGAGCCCGTGGGTCGCTGCGGAGGTTCTTCCGAACTGACCAGGAACCCCTGAGCACCGGTCGCCTCACCGGTGTGACAACCCCCGGGCAGGTGTTCCTTGGGACGCCTGTCCGGGGTCCCCCCCGCGAGGCAAAGTGCAATTGAGTGTCAATGTTTCGTCCTCGACAAGACATTGACACAGCAGGATGATGGGGAGCATCATCTGCTGAGTCGAACGAGCCAGACCGATCGTTCCCGGGCAGGGTCGCGGGTCACGACCGGAAAGACCGGGAGAATAGTACGATGAATACGAACACGTTGAATGGCGGTAAGCGGCATCCGATCCAGGTCGTGGTGCGGCGGACCGGGCTCAGCCCGGATGTGCTCCGGGTCTGGGAAAAGCGGTACGGCGTCGTCAGTCCGGGTCGGTCGCCTGGAGGGCATCGACTCTACTCCGACGAGGACGTCGAACGACTGCTCCTGCTCAACCGCGTCACCTCCGCGGGCCGGCGAATCAGCAAGGTCGCAGAGCTGGAAACGAAGGCGCTGCAGGAACTGGCAGAGGAGGATGCGGAGGCCCTGTACGTTCCTCCCGATATTCCGGCGGTGTCGCTCCAGTCCGATCCTTATCTGGAGTCGAGTCTCGCCGCAGTGAATGCGATGGACCCGCGGGAGCTGGAGGCCAGCCTGATGAGGGCCACGATCGCCCTCCCGGCCCCCGCTCTCATCGAAGATGTGATCGGACCGCTGCTGGCCCGGATCGGAGAACAGTGGGCTCACGGCACGCTGTCGCCGGGCAAGGAGCACCTCGCTTCTGCCGTCATCCGACGGGTGCTGGAGTCGATCATGAACGCCTGTTCACCTGATGCGAATGCTCCGGGGATCGTAGTGGCGACACCCGCCGGGCAGGTCCATGAATTCGGTGCGCTGCTTGTGGGAGCGGCTGCCGCCGCGCTCAACTGGCGGGTGGCCTACCTGGGGACCAGCCTTCCCGCCGAGGACATCGCCGAGGTCGCTGCGTCCACCGATTCCGAAGTGATCGCTCTGAGCCTCGTTTATCCGATCGACGATGTCGAGCTGCCGGCCGCTCTTCGTTCACTCCGCGACCACGCCGGGGAGACGAGAACGATTCTGGTCGGTGGACGCGCCGCTCCTCATTACCTCGAGGCGATCGAGTCGATCGATGCGAAGTTGATCACGGGGCTCGGACAGCTGGTCGAGGTCCTCGAGAAGAAGAGTTGAGAGGCCGGATCACGACACATCGGTGACGCAACGCCCGGCGCGGCCTAGTTTGAGGCCGGCCGCCGGGGCTACGCCCGGCTTCCGGGGAATCGGACAGAGGCGCCGCCGCACTACCATGACCGAGGGAACGAACCGGACCTGCACATGAGAGAATCGAGACGCACCTTCGTCTCGGTGCTCGGCCTGTATGCTGCCGGCTCCTGGCTCGTTCTGCAGGTCGTGGACGTCCTGAACCAGAACCTGGGACTTCCTCCCTGGGCCTTCTCCCTGGCCCTCACGCTCCTCCTGGTCGGGCTGCCGATCGTCGCCATCACCGCCTGGCTGCAGACGCGTCGCGAACTGGGGCCTTCTACCGACCAGCCGGAAGGATCGGGTGCCTCCAGGGGTGCACGCCGCCTGTTTACGTGGCGGAACGCGGCTCTGGGCGGGCTCGCAGCGTTAGCGCTGTGGGGTGTGGTCTCGACGACCTGGCTCCTGCAAGCTCGATCGGACGATGAAACAGGGGCGGGAGAAGCGACCTCGAGACTGGACTTGAGCGGACCGACAGGCTTCCTGATGCTGGAGACCCGGCCGTCGGGCGCCGACGTCGAGATCCGGGCGATCGAGATCGGGGAAGAGCTTTCCTACGGAGTTCCGGTTCTCGTCGGACCGTCGACGACGGCTGCGACGGAACTCCCGGCCGGAGAGTACCTCCTCGTACTGACGCAGGCGGAGTCGATGCCCCTCACGCTCCTCGCGGAGATCACGCCTGGAGATACCGTTTCCGTCGGGGCTTCACTGCTCCCCGACTCTCCGGTCAGCTCGCGGATGGTGCTGGTACCCGAGGGACCTGCACCGGCTGGAGTCGGTGGTCTCCCGACGGAAGCCTTCCTGATCGACCGCCACGAGGTGACGAACCGCGAGTACGCATCTTTCATGGCCGACGACGGCTACCGGACCGCCAATCTCTGGCCGGACTCGATGACCGTCGACGGAGTGCGTCTCGCTCGAGCCGAAGCGATCTCGAGGCTCACCGACTCGACCGGTGCGCTGGGGCCGCGGACATGGTCCGGGTCCGTCTACCCGTCCGGCTCGGCGGATCACCCGGCAACGGGCGTGTCCTGGTACGAGGCGAACGCATACTGCTCGTGGGAGGGGAAACGCCTCCCGACGAAGGCCCAGTGGTGGCGAGCCGCTCTCGGCGACGGTGACGACCCGTATCCGTGGGGCACGGACTCGCAGACACTTCGCATGAGGGCGAATTTCGAGGCGACCGGAACACGAGAGGTGGAATACTCTCCCGCCGGGGTCAGTGAATTCGGAGTGTTCGAGATGGCGGGCAACGCCCGGGAGTGGCTGCGTCCCGAGCAGGAGGAAACGATGCAGGCGCCGAGCGTGGGCGGGTCGTGGCAGGATCCGGAGTACACGTTTTCTACCGAGTGGCGCGAAGCGTTGCCACTCGGATTCGCCAACGAGACAACGGGATTTCGATGCATCCGTCACGTCGAACCATGAACAGGCTCGTGTTCTCCGCCGTGCTCCTGCTGGTCTCAGCCGGCGGTGCCTACGCACAGTGGGAGTCCGACGAGTGGCTGGAGCGGCCGGTGGACGATGCGACTTTCGCGTCCTACCTCGACTTCTTCGCCTACGATCGCGAAGTGCCTTTCGAGGTTCGGTCTCTCTCGTCAGTGGACGAGGAAGGCATCCGACTGGAGAGGCTGACTTTCACGAGCACGCCGGGCGTGACGGTGCACGCCGAGTACCACACGGCCTCGACGGCGGGGCCGGACCGGCCTCACGTGATCCTCGTTCATGGAGGCATCCGACCGGGCAAGGCCAGCATGCGGCCGATCGCGGAGTTCCTCGTTCGGCGAGGCTTCGCCGTGCTCGCGATCGACATGCTCTACTTCGGCGAGCGCGACACGGGATTCCTCGGCTCGTTCAGCGAGGCAGACAAGCACGAACGGCTGTATAACCGCCAGTCCACCTACCTGCAGTGGGTGATCCAGCTGGTGCAGGACGTGGGGAGGTCCTTCGACCTGCTCACCGATCACTTCGGAGCCGATCCTGAACATATCGGCTACGTCGGCTTCAGCCGGGGTGCACAGGCCGGGTTCGTCGCGGTGGCCGCGGACGGCAGGTTCAGCGCGGCCGCCCACCTGTACGGTGGCCACTTCGACCGCAGCGAGACCGGTCACCTCGCCGCGGCCTGTCCGGCCAACTACATCGGTCGCATCGCACCTGCTCCTCTGTGGATTCTCAACGGCAACTTCGACGGCGACTACGACCGGGAGCGGTCCGTAGAGCCCCTGGTCCGGCATGCCGGCGAGCCGCTCGAGATGCACTGGGTCGATACCGGACACCAGTTTCCCCGCCAGGAGGACCTCGCGCGGATGGCCGATTGGCTGGTCGAGGCGCTCGACTAGGATCCGCTCCGTAGCGGGCTACCGTCCGGGGCGAGATTCGGCAGCGCAGGGAAATGCGAATCTGCCCACGATTCGGGTGCCGATTGCCGCGACCAGAAAACGAAGCTGCCGGTCAGCAGGATCCAGATCCCGAGGGTAGGGATCGAGCCGTACTCCACGAGGTCGTTCAGCCGCCTTCCCAGCAGAAACTCCGCGCTCATCGAGTAGAGAAGCAGGAAGCCGACCAGCGCGACCGAATATGGCCAGCGGGCTCGCCTCGCCCAGCCGTGCATGGTGATCAGGGCGAGTGGCGCATAGAAGAACCCCATGCTGGGGATCCACGAATACGGGAGGAACTGTGCGGTCAGCGCCAGGAAGAAGGAGTAGACCAGTATCCACTCGGTATCCAGGCGCTGTCGGAATCTCCACCACACGACGATCGCCGCCGTCACGACCAGAAGCTGTCCAGCGCGCATGGCGAGCAGCGCGAAGCCTTCACCGGAGTTCAGCGCGAAACGGTAGAATGCCGTCGGCAGCGACTGGTAGACCGTCCGCGCCATGTCGTTTGCGGACCCGTAGCCCGAAAGGACGGCCAGGAACTCCCTGACGAGCTGCCAGTTCCCGTCCCACCCGAAGTACAGCGCGGGAGCCAGGAACAGAAGAAGCAGGAATACGGCCAGCCATGCGCAGTATCGCCAGTCCCGACGAAGCAGGGCGAACCCGACCAGGAAGGCCGGGAAGACCTGGACGTTGATCGCGAGTGCCAGCCAGGCGGCAGAGAGGTGGCGATGTCCGAACAGGTATGAATAGCCGGACATCAAGCAGAGAAAGAAGATCGGGAGCAAAAGGCTCCCCTGGTGAAACTGACCGAGCACGGTATTGAGAAAGGCCAGCAGAAATGTCAGCCAGAACAGGATTCCGAGCGAGGTCCGTCCGACCAGGTACCGGGTCCAGCGCTTGAGGATGATGAGCGAGGCACCGAGCAGCACTACCTCCACCGCTACGTACAGGAGCCCGGTCAGACGCGGCGGCAGGAATGACAGGGGCGCCCCAAGCAAGGCAAAGAGCGGAGAGAACCAGGCTCCCTCCGGGTCGCTCAGCTCGGGTGCGTAGATCGCGTCCAGTTGCCGAAGTCGGGCGTTCCTCCATGCCTCGTGGTACACCGTGACATCGTTGGGCCAGTCCAGTCCCTGGATCACCAGGGCCACTGCGAAGACGAGCCCGAGCGCCAGGATGACGCGGGGCGTGTGGCGAATCCAGTACTCGACTCCGTCGCGGAGCATCCGGGGACCGTCGATGGCCGCTCGCACCTTCGAGCCCTCGCTGTCCGTCCATGCGACCGGCAGCTCCAGGATCTTCGACCGCAGCGACTCGGCGCGGCAGATCATCTCCAGGTCGAACGACCAGCCGGTCTCATCGAGGCGTTGGACCACCGACTCGGAGAACTCCGCGGTCCACGCCTTGAATCCGCACTGGGTGTCGGTGAAGGCGGAACGATGGAAGTGCGCCATGACGATACTGAAGAGTCTTCCCGCGAGTCGGCGGAGAAGTGGCTGCGGTCGAATCAACCGGGACCACGGCGTGTGTCGACTTCCGATGACCAGGTCCGCTTCATGCTCGCCGAACAGGCGGGGAAGTTCCTCGAGAGCAGAGAGCGGGGTGGCGAGGTCGCAATCCGTAAAGGCACGAATCGGAGCGCGCGCGAGTGCGTCTCCCGCAACGATCGCAGCGCCCTTTCCCCGGTTGGAGGCCAATGCCACGACCCGGACGCCAGGGTCGGCTGCTGCGTGCGCCTCGATCAGCCGAAGGGTCTCGTCGGTCGAGCCGTCGTCGACGAAGATCCACTCGATTCCATCTCCGAATTCCGTCGTTCGTGACGAGAACTCGCGTA
>JAMJQL010000180.1 GCA_023554245.1 Gemmatimonadota bacterium | reverse complement strand
ATCTCGTACAATTCGCGGGCGGTCGCGTCCTTGTCACGAAGCTGAATCGAGGTCGCGCCTGCATCCAGGCACTCGGCCACGACGGTCACGAGGCTGCGTCCACAGGCGGGCGCGCGAACGGTCAGCACCATCAGGCGAAGTCGGGCGGCGAGGCGTGATGAGTGTGCGCGACGCCTTCCGTCGGGCATCAGCGTCCGCTCTCCGCTCGAATCCTGTTCTTGGCGTTGATGTGCTCGCGATTGGTGCGCGTGAACTCGTGCGATCCGTCGGGCCGGGCCACGAAATAGAGATACGGGACCTCGGCCGGCGAAAGGGAAGCGTCCAGGGCGGCCTCGCCGGGCGAGGCGATGGGTCCAGGGGGGAGACCCGGTTGCGTATAGGTGTTGTAGGGATGCCCGGCTACCGAGTCGATGTCCGCGTAGAGCAGCCTCTCCCTCGGTTCTCCCCCCAGCGCGTACTGCACCGTCGGGTCGGCCTGGAGCAGCATGCCGCGTTGCAGACGGTTCCAGTATACGCCGGCGATCACCGGTCGCTCCTCTCCGACTCGCGCTTCCTTCTCGACGATGCTGGCCAGGGTGACGAGTTCGCGCTCCGTGAGGCCGAGGGAATCGAGTCTTGCCCGTCTCTCCAGGGTCCAGAACTCGCGGTAGCGTTCGACGAGAGCGAGGATCACCGATCGTGCCGGCAGATCATCGGCGAATCGGTAGGTGTCGGGAAACAGGTACCCCTCCAGGGTGGGGCCGGGCACCTTCAGCCCGCTGACGAAAGCCGAGTCGCCCAGCAGCAGACGGACCGAGTCGGGGGAGTCACCAGTGAACGCTGCGATCCGCGCTCCGATCTGCCGCAGGGTGAATCCCTCGGGGATGGTCAGCGGGACGGTCTGAACCGAGCCGCGCTCCAGCTGGTCGAGCATGGCGAACCACGATGCGTCACGGGCGAATCGGTATCTCCCCGCCTTGAGGCTCTCTTCGAGGCCCATAACCCGGGCCGTCAGTGCAAAGGCGCGCGGATATCGGACCAGGCCGGCCGAACGAAGGGCTTCCCCGACCTCCAGCGTCGTGGCTCCAGCCGGAACCACGACTTCCGTCTCCTGCACCTGCCGGTCCGGCGAAGTTGACCGGTCATCGCACGCCCCGAGCAGCACGAGTCCCGCGAGCAGACCTGCGCGGAGCGCCCTCGATCGACTCTTCGCGCCTGCCCCGAAGGTGATTCGATTCTCGCCCATTCAGTGCTCCGCCAGGTAGTCTTCGAGGAGAACGGTCGCCGCCATCATGTCCCGCCTGCCCTTCTCACGCCGCTTGCCTCGCGGCAACCCTGATTCCCTCAGCCTCCGATCCGCTTCGAGAGAGCTCAACCGTTCATCTCTCTCGGTCACGGGTATGTCCAGTCGCTCCCTGATCGCGGCGCCGAACCGCCGGGTCTCCGACGCCATTTCACCTTCGCTTCCGTCCATGTTCAGGGGAACGCCCAGAAGGACCTCGGCTGGCGCCATCTCGCGCAGCAGGGCGATCAGCTCGGGAGGAGGAGTCCCTGTGGAACCGCGATTCTCGATCACTGCATGTGGAGACGCCAGGATCCGGCCGGGATCCGAGATCGCTACTCCGATCCGGCGGCGTCCGTAGTCGAGTGCCACGACGCGTCCGGTTCGCGGGTTCAGCTCGAGACTCCCGCGATCAACATCCCCGCGTCGACGCCGGACTCGTAGTCAGGCCCGATCCGCGCCAGGAGTCGAGGCGATCCGACGAGATAGCGGCTGGATGCATGCGACGGATCGTCCTCGGGAGCTTCGGCGATTCCAACCGGCCGCGCTGCCAGGTCCGACAGGATTCCCCGAAGCAGTTCCCTGACAGTTCCTCTCGACACGGCGGATGGAGCACGGCCCGAGACTCGAATCTCGAGCAAGCCCGCGTTCGGTTCCATTATTTCGAGCTCTCCGAGTCCCAATTCCCGCCAGGCCCGGGCCAGGGTATCCCAGTCCGGGCCGTCCCGGTGCAGTCCCTCATTCATCGCGCCTTCATCCTCCGTACCGACGATTCGCTTCGAGCGATGGGAAGGTAGCGGAAGGCGGTACGCCGGCAAGACGGTAGTGAGACATCGACTTCGACGGCAGTTGGTTTCCGGCGCCCGACTCGCCAGATTATCGGGTGTGCGAGGCCGGAACGGATGCAGCAGGCTCCGGGATCGATCGCACACCGACCATTCCGAGGAGGTAGAGATGGGGAATTCCGAATACCGTGACGCGCTCAGCTTCATCGTGGGCATGACGCTCGGTGCTCTGGTCGGCACCACGGCGGCCCTGTTGCTGGCGCCCCAGAGCGGACGACGTACTCGGCGACAGCTGGTTCGCAAGGCAGAGGAAATCGGTGACACGGCGACGGAGGCATTCGACGAAGCTCGCGAGGAGACCAGGCGCCTCGCCGATCGCACCGCTCGTGAGACCAGGCGACTGGCCGAGCGTGCTCGCACCCGAGCTGACCGGACGAGTGATCGGCTGGGCGATGCCGTAGACAAGGGCAGGGAGCGACTGCGCCGCTGAACGGGAGATGCTCCCGGCCGAGGTGATCGCAGCAAAGCGGGATGGAAGAGATCTCGAGCCGGGGGAGTTTTCGGCGTTCCTCTCCGGCTACCGGGACGGGGATGTCGCGGACTACCAGGTCGCAGCATTCCTCATGGCCGTGTACTTCCGGGGTCTCTCGCCTGAAGAGCTGCGCGTCCTTACTCGCGAGATCATCGACTCGGGTCGGAGGCTGGGCTTCGAGGATGGAGGTCCCCCGACCGTCGACAAGCACTCGACGGGTGGAGTGGGAGACAAGGTATCGCTCGTGCTCGCTCCGCTGCTCGCCGAGTACGGTCTGCGGGTGCCGATGATTTCGGGTCGCGGACTGGCCCACACCGGGGGAACGCTCGACAAGCTCGAGTCGATCCCCGGATTCCGGACCGATCTCCCGCTCGAGCGGTTCGAGGAAGTTCTGGTCGAGGTGGGCTGTTCGATGATCGGTCAGACGCCTGAGATCGCCCCGCTGGACGGCAGGCTGTACGCTCTTCGTGACGTGACGGCAACCGTGCCCGCCATCCCCCTCGTCGCCTCGAGCATCGTATCGAAGAAGGTAGCGGAGGGCACGGGTGTCCTCGTGCTCGACGTGAAGTACGGACGGGGCGCGTTCTTCCACGATCCGGACGAAGCCGAGCGCCTCGCCACGACCCTGCTCGATCTCGCAGGGGAGATGGATCTCTCCGCGTCCGCTTTGCTGACGAAGATGGACGAGCCTCTCGGCACGGCCGTGGGAAATGCCCTGGAAGTCCGGGAAGCGATTGCCTGCCTTCGCGGCGAAGGGCCGTCAGATCTGCGAGAGCTGACGCTGGTGATCGCCTCGGAGGCCGTCTCCGCTGCTACGGACTGCAATCTCGATACGGCGCTGGCACGGCTGCAGGAGATTCTCGATTCGGGCGCCGGAGTCGACAGGTTCCGCCGGATGGTTGAGCTGCAGGGGGGTGATGCGAGCGTCGTCGACGATCCGGAAGCCCTTCCGAGGGCGCCGTTCCTTACCGAGCTGACGGCACCGGACTCGGGTTTCGCGGGTGGATTCGATGCGCTCGAGGTGGGAAGGACGTCCGTCATGCTCGGCGCCGGACGCCGCTCAGTCTCCGACCGGATCGATCCGGCGGTCGGAGTCGAGATTCTCGTCAAAGGCGGCAGCGAAATCGAGGCGGGTCAAGCCGTGGCGCGAATCCATGCCAGGACGGCCGAGGAGGCCGCCGAAGCCGGGAAACGGCTGTCAGCTGCGCTGACGGTGCTCGATCACCCCCCGCGAGCGCGGCCACTCGTGCTGAAGCGTCTGCCCGGCGACGACTGACTCAGAAATCGAAGTCCTCCGAGACCGGGGGCGGGAGCGAATCGGGCCGCTCACCGGCCAGAGGATCGACCTGACCCCACGGATCGTGAGACTCGCAGAGTCGCTGAGGCTCGGTTCCCTGTACGTAGTACTCGGTGTAAACCGACTCCTCCGGACACCACTCTCCCGCGAGCAGACCCGTCGTTCCGTCCACCCTCCGGGACACGATCCCGGCCGGCATCGGCCACGGAGCGGGCGCCGGATGCCCGGCGTAGTAAGACTTGAGCACCCGCGCATTGATCGGTGCCGCGTCCTGTCCGCCCTGGGCGTCCCGTCTGATCGGTGCCGGGAGGTCGAAGCCCACCCAGGAGGCGGTCACCAGGTCGGGAGTGAAGCCGAGGAACCAGGCATTCGTCGCTTCGTTCGTGGTCCCCGTCTTACCTGCAACCGGGACGGTTGCGGGGACGCCCAGCGCCCTGACGCGGATTCCGGATCCGCGGTCCACCACGTCTCTCATCATCGAGACGAGAATCCAGGCGGTCCTTTCGTCGATCACTTCTTCACGCTCGACCGGCGCCTCCCACAGGACGTCACCGTCCGAGCTCTCTACCCGGAGGATCGGTCGCGGCGATACCCTCACGCCCAGGTTTGCAAAGGTCGTGTAGGCCTCGGCCATCTCGATCGGGCGAACGGAAGCGGCGCCGATCGCCGTGGAAGGGACCCTCGGGATGTCGGTGGTGATTCCCATGCGACGTGCATACTGGGCAACCGACTCGATACCGACCCTCTGTCCGAGCTTGACCGCGACCACGTTGACCGACCTGCGCAGCGCGTCCCGCAAGGCCAGGGGACCGGCGAAGTCGTTGGTGAAGTTCTTGGGCGACCAGATCGTGCCATCGGGCTGGGGAAATTCGACCGGAGTGTCGAGAATGACCTCAGAAGGAGGCATCCCGGCGGCGACGGCTGCCGTGTACACGAAGGGCTTGAAACCGGAACCCGCCTGCCGTTGCGCCTGCGTCGCCCGGTTGAACTCGGAGTCCCCGAAGTCACGCCCGCCAACGAGTGCGAGGACATTGCCGTTGTCCGGATCCAGCGCCACGAACACACCCTGGATGTAAGGCATGTTCGCTTCTTCGAGGCGTTCGGGAGCCCAATCACGGGTCTCGGCGTAGGTGGGAGCGCGGAAGCCCGGCTGTTTCTCGATCCAGGTCAGCTGTTCCGACACGGCCGAGTCGGCTACGGCCTGGAGAGCCGGATCCAGGCTCGTGTAGATGCGAAGCCCATCCTCGTAGAGATCGGTGCCGTATCGCTCGATCAGGATCCGCCGGACCCACTCGACGAAATAGGGCGCGGCGGGTCCGTCGTCATCGGAGTCCCGGAGCAGCAGCGGGTAGGACTGCGCGGCGGCCGCCTCCGCCGGAGAGATCCTCCCCTGGTTTTCCATCAGATCCAGGACCAGGTTTCTTCGGCTCACCGCCCGCTCCGGGTTGCGGATCGGGTTGTATCGGCGGGGTGCAACCGGCATCGCCGCCAGCATCGCCGCTTCCGGCAGATTGAGTTGCTGGACATCCCTGCCGAAGTAATGGCGCGAGGCATTCTGGACGCCGTACACGCCGTCGAAGTTGATCTGGTTCAGGTAGGCCTCGAGGATCTCCTGCTTGGTGAAAGCCTGTTCCAGCGACCGCGCCACCTTCATTTCGCGCAGTTTTCGGTGAACCGAGATGTCTCGCCGGTCGACCACTCCAGCGAACATGTTTCCCGCTAGCTGCTGGGTGATCGTACTGCCGCCCGCCGCGTCGTAACCCGCGAAGGCGAACTCGGCGACCGCCCTGGCGGTACGCTGCACATCCACACCGCCGTGTTCCCAGAACCTGCGGTCCTCCACGGCGACGAAGGCCTCGATCACGTGGGGCGGGATGCTGGCGTAGGGAACGGCGGTCCTTCGCTCGATGGCGAACTCGTGCAGGAGGCTGCCGTCGGACGCATAAACCCGCGTCGCCTCCTTCGGCTCGAATGCGTAAATCTGCGCGATCGAGGGACAACCATCGCAGATGTGCGACCAGGTTCCCGCCGACAGACCCGCTCCGAACGCGAGCGCTCCGAGAACGCTCGATCCCAGTATCCAACGGACCTTCGGATCCCTGAGCGACCTGGCGAGGATGCCCGGAACCGGAAATCGTTTCTTGCCTGCGCTTGATGCCATCTCTATCCTT
>JAMJQL010000179.1 GCA_023554245.1 Gemmatimonadota bacterium | reverse complement strand
AACAGCGTGATCGCGTTCAAGGACAACTCGAGCGCCATCACCGGCTATCCGATTCGAACGCTGCTTCCCGAGGTGCCGGGGCTCCCGGCTGCCATGGTCGACTCCGACGTCGACTATCACCTCCTGTTCACCGCGGAGACGCACAACTTCCCGAGCGGCGTAGCGCCGTTCCCGGGTGCCGAGACCGGTGCGGGGGGCAGGATCCGCGACGTGCACGCCGCGGGCAGGGGGAGCCTGGTCGTAGCGGGAACGGCCGGCTATTGCGTCGGGAACCTGTATGTGCCGGGTTACGAGCTTCCCTGGGAGGAGCCCGACTTCGCCTATCCATCCAACCTCGCCTCGCCGCTGGAGATCGAGATCGAGGCCTCCGACGGCGCGTCCGACTACGGAAACAAGTTCGGTGAGCCGCTGATCCAGGGGTACACCCGTTCGTTCGGTCTCAGGTTGCCGGACGGCGAGCGCCGGGAATGGCTGAAGCCGATCATGTTCAGCGGCGGGATCGGCCAGATCGATGCCCGGCACGTGGACAAGCATGCGCCCGAGCCCGGCATGTGGGTGGTGAAGATCGGTGGGCCGGCATATCGGATCGGGATGGGGGGCGGCGCCGCTTCGAGCATGGTCCAGGGTGAGAACGTCGCCGAGCTCGACTTCAATGCCGTGCAGCGCGGCGACGCCGAGATGGAGCAGAAGGTGAACCGGGTTCTGCGTGCCTGCGTCGAGCTGGGGGAGCGCAATCCGATCGTCTCCATCCACGACCAGGGGGCAGGAGGGAACTGTAACGTTCTCAAGGAAATCGTCGAACCTGCCGGGGCACGAATCGAGGTGCGATCGATTCCGGTCGGTGACGACACCCTGAGCGTGCTGGAGATCTGGGGCGCCGAGTATCAGGAGAACGACGCCCTGCTGCTCCGACCGGGTGACGAAGGCCTGTTCCACGATCTGTGCGAGCGCGAAAAGGTCACCTACGGGCTCGTCGGCCGTGTCACCGGTGACGGGCGGATCGTGCTGCACGATGAGCGGGACGGCTCGACTCCCGTCGATCTCGAGCTGGAGGACGTGCTCGGGGACATGCCCCGAAAGACGTTCGACCTGGAGCGCATGACGCCCGTGATCGAGCCGCTCGACCTGCCACCGGACCTCGAGGTCGAGGATGCTCTCGACCGGGTGCTGCGCCTGTTGTCGGTGGGGTCGAAGCGGTTCCTGACCACGAAGGTGGATCGAAGCGTCACCGGGCTGGTCGCCAGACAGCAGACCGCGGGACCCCTGCAGCTGACGGTGGCCGACGTAGCCGTGATCGCCCAGAGCCATTTCGGGGTCACGGGCGGAGCCACGGCGATCGGAGAGCAGCCGATCAAGAGTCTGCTCGATCCGGCCGCGATGGCCCGTCTGAGCGTGGGTGAGGCGCTGACGAATCTCGTCTGGGCCCGGGTCAGCCACCTCGAGGACGTGAAGTGTTCAGGTAACTGGATGTGGGCCGCGAAGCTCCCGGGCGAGGGGGCTGCGCTGGCCGACGCAGCCGTAGCCCTGGCGCGGGTCCTCGAGGAACTCGGGATCGCCATTGATGGAGGAAAGGACTCCCTCTCCATGGCGGCTCTCGCGCCGGGCCCCGATGGGGTGGACGAAACGGTCAAGGCGCCGGGCTCGCTCGTCGTGAGCGCCTACGTGACGAGTCCCGATGTTACGAAGACAGTGACGCCCGACCTGACGCTTCCGGGACGCGGACACCTGCTGTACGTGGACCTGGGAAGCGGACACCACCGGCTCGGCGGCTCCGCGCTGGCCCAGTGTTTCGGTCAGATCGGCGCCGAGTCGCCGGACTTCGACGATCCAGGAGTGCTCGAGAGGGCATTCGGAGTCGTTCAGTTGCTGTTGGAGGATGGGATCGTCCGCGCCGGTCACGACCGGAGTGATGGCGGACTCGTGACCGCGTTGCTGGAGATGGCTTTCGCAGGGAATTGCGGAATCGAGATCGATCTTCCGGATCCCTCGTCCGAGGCGATTCCAGTGCTGTTCGCCGAGGAGCTCGGCCTGGTGCTCGAGGTGGATGAAGCGGATGTAGAGACCACGCTGGCTGACTTCGCGGGTGCGGATGTGCCCTGTCGGGTGATCGGTAGGGTGACGGACGGGCCTTCGGTCTCGATCCGTTTCGACGGAGAGGCGGTCCTCGAAGCGGATATGCGGGAGCTACGGGACACGTGGGAAGCCACGAGCTTCGCGCTCGACGCTCTCCAGTCCGATCCGATGCTCGTGGCCGAGGAGAGGGACGGACTGAGCGCTCGGAGTGGCTTGAGCTTCGAGATTCCGTTCGACTACGACCGGTCGGAATCCGCCGATTCCGGTGCTGGAGGGCGCCACCGAATCGCGATACTTCGAGAAGAGGGGTCCAACTCGGACAGGGAAATGGCTTCGGCCTTCCACGCGGCGGGTCTCGAGCCATGGGACGTCACGATGACGGACCTGCTGGCGGGCCGAACGCGGCTGGAGGCATTCCGCGGCGTCGTGTTCGTGGGCGGATTCTCGTACGCCGATGTGCTCGACTCGGCGAAAGGATGGGCCGGCGTGATCCGCTACCACGAGGAAATTGCGGCCCAGTTCGAGACCTTCTATCGGCGCGAGGACACGTTCAGCCTCGGCGTCTGCAATGGCTGCCAGCTCTCGGCGCTGCTGGGCTGGGTGCCCTGGACCGGTATCGAGATGACGCGCCAGCCGCGTTTCATTCACAACGCCTCCGGCCGCTTCGAGTCTCGCTTCGTGGCCGCCGCGATCGAGCCGAGCCCTTCGATCCTGCTGAGAGGCATGGAAGGGGCGAGGCTCGGAATCTGGAGCGTGCACGGGGAGGGGAGGGCTCACTTCCCCGACGGCGAGATTCTCGATCGGGTCGAATCGGAGGGCCTCGCTCCGATTCGCTTCGTGGACGATGAGGGGCTGACCACCGAGCGCTATCCGTTCAATCCGAACGGATCGGCGCATGGGATCGCTGCTCTATGCTCCCCCGACGGGCGACACCTGGCGATCATGCCGCACCCGGAGCGAGCCTTCCGCTTCTGGCAGTGGCCGTGGTTGCCGCCGGAGTTGCGCCAGGAGATGCAGGGGGCTGCAGCACGAGGCGAGTCCGCACCCTCGCCCTGGTTCCGGCTGTTCACGAATGCGCGCGAATGGTGCGACGCGACCGGTTGAACGACCTCCACGGCCGAAGCCGGGAACTTGCAGCCCGGTCATGGTCTGCGGGGGTCGGCCGATCGCGGTCTCAGCTCGAGATCCTGGAAGTCGTAGCTGAAGTCCACGTCGGGTGAGGCGGGGAGCATGCGCGCTGCCTCGATCCGTCCGTCCGGATTCAGATCGAAGGTGATGAAGGCGTCCGCTCTCAGTTCCCGGTCGTGCCAGCGGACGAGGAAAGTATCGTGCTGCCAGTGTTCCAGCTCTCCCACCAGAGCCGGAGTCCGGCTGAAGCGGATCGCGAGGCCGTCGCCCGCCGGTTCCACCCGAACGTCCCCGTACCAGGGGTCCGTGTACACATCGGCATATTCGGACAGCTGGAGCGACGGTCTGGATGTGGTGTCTCGTGCCACCGTCGATGTCAGCATTCGCTGCGTGCGGACCGAGTCGCGCCGGGCGTCGACGCTGACGTGAGCGCTCAACCAGTCATGTGGTGGGGCATCCAGGTAGTGGTCGAGGACGTGGTGGGTGATTGCGTCGAATGCCGCACCTTCCTCCGCGTTGGTCAGGACCACGACTCCCAGGTCGAGACTCGGGATCATTGTCAGTCGCGACACGTATCCGGGAAGGCTGCCGGTGTGCGTGATCATCTGTCGTCCGCGGTAGTCGCGGATGAAGAAGCCGAGACCGTATCCATTGAAGCTCCGGGCGAGCGGGGCGAGTTCGGGCGGCGGAGGCCCGAACGGGATCGGCGTCACGATGCTCCACAACTCGGCTGTCGTGCGGGGAGAAAACAGGCGAGCCGTGCCTTCCACGCGTCCGGAATCGAGTTGCACGCGGAGCCAGGTGGCCATGTCCAAGGCGCTCGCGTTGATTCCGCCGGACGCGTTCGTATTCGTCGCGTCGAACGGTCGTACGGGGCGCACCACGCCTTCGACTCGCGCGTGGGGGACCGCGTGATTGCCGCCTTCTCGCGTCGAGGCGCGCGACACCCGCGTGTCCGACATTCCGAGCGGGTCGACGATTCGAGACCTGACGAACTCCTCCCAGGTCTGTCCGCTGACAGACTCGATCACGAGCGCGGCGACGTGATAAAGAACGTTGTCGTACGCGTACGCGCTGCGGAAGCTCGTCACCGGCTCCAGCCAGCGGATCGCGCGGACGATTTCCTCGCGGGTTCGATCGGATGGAGGCCAGCCCAGTAGATCCCCCTGACCGAGTCCGAGCCCACTGCGATGTACCAGCAGGTCCCGCACCGTGATCTCCCGCGTGACCCATGGATCCCACATCTGGAACCACGGCAGGTATCGAATCACGGGGGCATCCCATTCGAGGCGTTCTTCCTCGACCAGCAACGCCAGGGCGGTAGCAGTAAACGCCTTCGTGTTGGAGGCGATTCCGAATCGGGTGTGCTCGTCGACGGGCTCCGGGTGATCGACCCGGCGCACGCCGTAACCGCGTGCAGTGACGACCCGGCCATCGTGCACCAGCGCGACTGCGAGCCCGGGTACTTCGAACGCGGCCATGACATCGGCGACGAACGCATCGAGATTCGCTGGCGGGTCGGATGGGGTCTCCTGCGCAGCCACGGGCTGAGCGATGAGCACGGCGCATGTCAACGGGAAAGCGATCGAGAACGGCCGGCAGACGTTGACTCTCACCTTCATGAACATCTCCAGGCGAATCGTTGCGGGAGTACTGGATCCAGGGTCCTCCCGTAATCAGGTCCGACTCTTCGCTCCCCATAGCACTGCATCGACGAACCGTGCCGGTGAATCAGGCGTAACGACGACGGTCTCCGAACCGAGGTCCAGAACGACGCAGAAATCCGGATCCGTAACGTACGCACGGTAGTTTCCGAGCGTCGAATTTCGGAATCTGCCAGCAAAAGCAAATGCTCCCCCGATTCCGAGCACGCGAATCGATCCGAGTGTGGCGTTCGGCTCGGACTCCACTGAGACCAGGCCGTCCAGCGGGACTCTCGTCGCCCACCCCAGCCTGTGAACCAGAAGCACGCCCGGACGGACCGAATATCCTCTCACGGAAAAGGCGGCCGTAGTAGCGACGATCGCGAGTACGAACAGGTTGGCGGGGGGGGGAACGACGAGCAGTACCACAGTCATCAGACCGAGGAACAGGGCAGTCATGAGTTTGAGCTTCGAGCTCATCGGGGCTCGAAAGTGCGTTCCGAGATCCATGTCGAGTTCCCGCGTTCAGGCGCTGAACAGCCGGCTCCCGTTGACGTCGCCGGCAGCAGGGCGAGCTGGCTCAGTCCGCGAAATGAAAGAAGCTACTGCGGCGGGAGTCGACTGGCAGGGACGAGGAGCGGAACGGGGCCGCCGCACCAGGCGGTGGCCCCGTTCCGCGTGCGAGGTTCGACTGCGACGGATCGGCCCGAGAGCCGGTTACCGGCGCAAGGAATGGCTCAACCGCCGACCGGGAAGCCGACGCCGGCGGTGAACTGCCAGGCGCGGTTCTTCGCGCTGGTGTCGAACTCCGAGTCGGAGTCTTCGATGTCCGTCAGACCGAGATCGTAGCGTCCGTCGAGAACGATCTCGAAACTGCCGACCGGAATCCCGACGCC
>JAMJQL010000032.1 GCA_023554245.1 Gemmatimonadota bacterium | reverse complement strand
TCCGTCCACGCGCAGCACGATCTCGCCCCGCACGGCCAGCGTTTCGGGAATCGTCGCCTCGTCGCCCTGCAGGCGCAGCGGCACCGAACGAACGGTCTTCACGTTCTCGGTGATCCCCTCCCCCCGGCGCCCGTCGCCGCGGGTCGAGGCGCGCGCGAGCATCCCGTTCTGGTAGACCAGCTCCACGGAGAGTCCATCCAGCTTCGGCTCGATCACGTACGAAACGCGATCGTCGGGCAGCGCCTTCCGCAGCCGTTCATCGAACCGGGCCACGGCCTCGGCCGACGCGTCCGAGTCGAGGCTCAGCATCGGAGCGAGGTGCTCGACGGTCGGGAACTTCTCGGCGGGCTGCCCGCCCACGCGCTGGGTGGGAGAATCGGGGCTCGCGAGCTCCGGGTGCTCCTCCTCGAGCCGCTGCAGCTCCTTGAACAACCGGTCGTACTCCGCATCGGAGATCTCCGGCGCGTCCTTCACGTAATAGAGCCAGTCGTTGTAGCGGATCGTCTCGCGCAGCTCGTGAACGCGATCTCGGATCTGCTGTTCGGTCATCGCCGGAACCCCTGTAGTCATCGTATCGTAGTAGTGAGCCAATAATGCAGGACCCCCGGGCGCCCGGACAGGAGGCGAAGATGCCCGAGACGGTGGAGTTCACTCCCGAGGTCGCCGAGGCGACCGAATCGATATACGAGAAGATCAAGGACTCCGTGCCCCGCTTCGAGTGGGAGATGCACGCGCCGCTGATCTACGAGATCAATCGGCTGAAGAAGGAAAAGAACGCGGTCATCCTGGGGCACAACTACATGGTGCCCGAGATCTTCCACGGAATCAGCGACTACGTGGGCGATTCGCTCGGCCTGTCGATCATCGCCAAGGAGGCCGAGGCCGACATCATCATCTTCTGCGGCGTCCACTTCATGGCCGAGACCGCGAAGATCCTGAACCCTTCCAAGACGGTCCTGATTCCGGACCTGGATGCGGGCTGCTCGCTTTCCGAGAGCATCACGCCGGCCGACGTGCGGCTGATGAAGGAGCGTTACCCGGGCGTCCCGGTGGTCACCTACGTGAACACGCCGGCCTCGATCAAGGCGGAATCGGACATCTGCTGCACCTCGGCGAACGCGGTGGCGGTAGTCGAATCGCTGGGCGTCGACAAAGTGATCTTTCTGCCGGATGAGTATCTCGGTCAGAACGTCGCGAAGGAAACGGACGTCGACGTGATCGTCTGGAAGGGCCGCTGCATGGTCCACGAACAGTTCACGGTGGACGAGATCGAGGCGTACCGCGCGCAGTATCCGGGGATCGAGGTGATCGCCCATCCCGAGTGCTCGCCCGAGGTGTGCGATGTCTCCGATTTCGTCGGCTCGACGACCGCGATGATCGACTACCTCGACGAGGCGAAGTCGAATCACGTGATCATGGTCACCGAGTGCTCGATGTCGGACAACGTCATGGAGGCCCATCCGGGCCTCGAATTCGTGCGGCCCTGCACGATCTGTCCGCACATGAAGAAGATCACGCTCGAGAAGACGCTCGCCTCGCTGCAGAACCTCCAGCACGAAATCCACCTCGAGGAGGAGCTGCGTCTGAAGGCGCTGGTGGCCGTGGAGCGCATGCTGGAGATCGGCCGGAAGGATTGAGGCGGGGGAAGCCCGGAATCCGCAGGGTGTTCACGAGTCTCTTCACGGGTCTCTTGTCGGGGCCGGTCTCGCTTCTGTTGGCGGGCCTGGCCCCGCTGTTGTTCGCGGGCTGCGGCGAGCCCGGCCTCGACTTCAGCGAAGGCGTCCCGCTCGCGATCACCTTCGACGACCTGCCCTGGACCGGGGGCACCGACGGAATCGGTCGGGGGGCGGCGCTCGAGCGCACGGACCGTCTGATCGACCAGCTCGAAGCCCGTGACGTGCCGGCCGTCGGACTCGTCACCTGTCGGAACCTGCTCTCGGACGGAGGGGCGATCCGCCGATGGCGCCAGGCCGGTTTCGAGCTCGGCAATCACTCCTACAACCATTTCGATCTCAATCGGACCGATCCGGCGGAGTGGCTGGACGACGTTCGCAAATGCCATGACCGCCTGCACGCGCTGACCCGGGATTCGATCCGCTGGTTCCGGTACCCGATGCTGCACGAAGGAGCGACGGTCGAGGTGCGCGACTCGGTCGCCCGGGCGCTGACCGGGATGGGATACCGGAACGCGCACGTGACGATCGACAACTCCGAGTGGGTGCTGGCGAGGGCGTACGACCAGGCCGTGCGAGGCAGGGATTCGCTGCGCGCCGCCGAGGTCGCCGACGCGTACGTCGAGCACCTGGTCGAAGCAGGCCGGCACTTCCGTGCCGTCGCCCGTGAACGCTTCGGACGTGAGACGGGACAGGTACTGCTGCTGCACGCCAACCGGCTCGCAGTGGACCACGTCGGAACCGCGATCGACGCGCTGGTGGCGGACGGATTCGTGATTCGTTCCCTGCCCGAGGTGATGACCGATCCCGTGTTTCTCGAGCCTGACGGATATGCCGGACCTCGCGGTCTGTCCTGGCTCTACCGGGTCGAGCCCGCGATCGATGACGATCCGTGGGACGAGGCCGCCGAGGCGGCGATCGTGGAGCGGTTCGGGGGGAGTTAGCTGCCGCTACTGCCGGGTGCCGGCGAGGATCGTGTCGATCATCACCGAGTGGAACGCTGATCTTTCCTCGATGAATGGTACGTGGGCCGAGTTCTCGAACCAGATCATCCGCTTGCCTGCCGGTGCGTCGAGCGCGTCGTGATACTCCTCGACGAGCACCCCGGGCGTCTTGTAGTCGTAGCGCCCCGACAGGAAGTAGACCGGCACCTCGAGACGGGGAACCTGCTGGATCATGTCCAGCGTGCGGAGCCAGGTCTGATCCTGGATCAGCGGAGAGGACGCGTAGAGCTGCCGCCAGTCATCCTCGCTGCTGGTGTTCGCGCTCGTATACTCGGTCAGAGCTCCGGCCTCGGCGGCAAAGCCCGGTAGTAGCGAGTGATCGTGAATGTCTCCGAGCCCGAGCTCTTCGAGCCAGTCGACCAGCTCCTGCGCCTGCTCCCAGTCAACGGGGTCAGTCTGGATCGTTTCGAGGGCCGCCAGCGCGTCCTCACGCCCCAGCGCGGTTGCCTGTTCCACCGCCGCCACGTGAGCGATCGGGATGCCACGTTCCACGTCTACCGCCTGACCGACCCCAATGTACGCGTGGAGCAGATCGGGGTGGTCCCGGGCCGTCAGGGTGCCGATTGTCGAACCCCACGACAGGCCCATCAGGTACACCTTCTGCACTCCGAATCGGCTGCGCATCTGCTCGATCAGCTCCCTCGCGTCGGACAGCAGTCGGTCGAAGGTGATCGTCGATGCATCGAGGCCATCGTAGTACGACTTGCCGCACCCGCGCTGGTCCCACGTCACCACGGTGAAGTGTCGCTCCAGCCCTTCGAAGCTGAACCGGGCATACGGGATCGCGGGACTTCCCGGCCCCCCATGCAGGAACACGAGGACGGGATTCGAGAGATCGTGACCGCGGATCAGGATCCACTGCTCGACTCCGCCGAGCACGATCGGCTCGAGCGAGGCGATCCCGTTCTCGCTGACGATCGCCTCGGTGTAACTGCCGTCGCGCGCCGGGTTGTCGGGACCCCCGTGAATGGTGGGCGCACCCGGACCAGTCGTCGAATCGGAACAGGCCGCGAGCAGGGTCGCCGCCAGGAGGGTCGTGGCGATGAGAACCGGCGCGAGCCTCGCCACCTGCTCGGGAGGACGAGGCGAGTCGGGTTCGGGCCGTCTCGATGAGCCGTGCTGGCAGCTGAGACGGACGTCATCACGCCGGCGGCACTCGATCATGGCTGGCTTCTCCGTGGGCTGAAGCAGGCTCAAACGCGGGGCACGCGTACATCTGTTCAACACCTCCGGACGAGGAACCGATGTACCGCGGGGGGTCGGGCCGGGTTGGCGCTCCGGCGTTGCTGGTGACGTCGGGTCGCGGGTCGAGGCGGTCTGCGGGCGAAGGCCGAGGCGTGCGGGATTCCAGTCGCTGTTCTGGCGTTGAGAATCCGATGTTATCTTCGGTGTATATTCGGTACGTGACCGGTGCTCACTCACGGGAGTGACGCGCCTTGAATCGAGACACCGGAGGTTTTGTTCATGATCGCATTGGCCGGATCCCACGCTGCCCCTGCCCTCGCTGAAGCTGCCCCTGCGCTCGCTCACGCTGCCCCTGCCCTCGCGTTCCGGGTCCGGGAGCGCCCCGCCGGCTACGGGCCGGAGTCGGAAGCCGCGCAGGAGTCGGACGTCGACCCGCGGGCCGAGGTGGACGCGCTCGAGGAGTTGGAAGAAGAGATCGCCGTGCTCGCCGCCCACATCCACGCCGCGACCCACCGGCTGCTGGTCCTGGTCGCCGAGTACGACCGGCGCCGCGGCTGGGAGCTGGGCGGCCACAGGAGCTGCGCCCACTGGCTCGCCTTCCGCACCGGGATCGACCTGGGCGCGGCGCGGGAGAAGGTGCGTGCGGCCCGGGCCCTGGCGGGTCTGCCGGGGACGAGCGCGGCGATGCGGCGGGGCGAGCTCTCCTTCTCCATGGTCCGGGCCCTGACCCGGGTGGCGACGCCGGAGAACGAGGCCGACCTGCTGGAACTGGCCCGCGGGTGCACGGCGGCCCAGCTCGAGCGGGTGGTG
>JAMJQL010000031.1 GCA_023554245.1 Gemmatimonadota bacterium | reverse complement strand
GGAACGTGGGGGGTGGATGTGGATCTTCAGACGGCGGCCAACCTGGCCGAAGTTCTCGGCGTCGTAATCGTGCTGGTCGGATCGGTGTTCGCGATCATCCAGCTCGCTCACCTGCGACAGCAGCGGCGGGACATGGCCGCGATCGAGCTGGCGCGCTCCTTTCAGAGCCCCGAATTCGGGCAGGCGCTCCGGCTCCTCATGTCTCTCCCCGCGGGCCTCACTGCGGAAGAGTTCGAAGAACACGGCGAGGCCTTCCTCGACGCCGCCATGCTCGTCAGCCTGACCGTCGAGTCTGTCGGCATCATGGTGCATCGCGGCGTGGTGGAGTTCGACATGGTGTGGGGCCTGATGGGCGGACTGGTGCTCGGCGCCTGGGACCGGGTGGAAGGATGGGTGGTTCAGGTCCGCCGGGAACAGGGTCGCGAGAAGTTCGACGAGTGGTTCCAGTGGCTCGCTGACCGGATGCGGGAGTGCGAGGCCGCCGGTGAAGCGCCGGCGTACCAGCGCTTCGAGGACTGGCGTCCGAGTTTCCTCCGGCCGACCTTCCACTCGACCCGTGACGTCGTGACCATCCCCATGCACGCAGCCCGGGAGTGATTCACCCCATGAGATCGATCTTTGACCCTGTTCGCGCCATCTATTCCTCGCGTTTTCTGGCGCTGGCCCTCCCGGCGACGGTTCTCCCGGCTCTGGCGTTTCCGGTTGGTGCAGAGGCCCAGGTAACCACCGAGCTCGACGTCTACTGGGCCGAAGGAGCGAGAACCGTGGCCGAGGGCGACTTCGAGGGATATGCGAAGATCTACCACCCCGACGCGGTCCTCGTCGTCGGAGGGTCGGGCAGCTACCCGATCGCGACGGCACTGGCCGGCTGGAAGCCGGGTTTCGACGACACGCTTGAAGGTCGGGCGGAAGCGGGCGTCGAATTCCGTCTCACCGAGCGCCTCGTGGGTGAGACCACGGCGCACGAGACCGGGATCTTCCGCTACTTCCTGCGCCCCGAAGAGGGTGAAGAGCAGATCGCGCTGATCCATTTCGAGGCGCTGCTCGTCAAGAAGGACGGGCGCTGGCTGATGCTGATGGAATACCAGAAGGGGCCGGCGACCGACGCCGAGTGGGCGGCCGCCGGATAGCTTTTCCGCGACGGTGTATCGGTGGCGGCGGTCTGACCGGGCGGGCCGGGCTTCAGGCCGCGCGGCTCCGCGGTCGGAAGATCAGCCAGGCGAGACCCAGCAGCACGATCAGCACAGCGATTCCGATCGCGAGCCGCAGCATCACGTGGTCCGCGATAGAGATCGCCTCCTCCCGTACCTGACCCATGATCTTGGGCGTCATCGCCTCGAGCTCCTCGAAGATGATCGCCCTCTCCCGCGCGATCATCTCCTCGACATCGGCCATGATCAGGGCGCGTTCCTCGCTCACCAGGGCGAAGGTCCGGTCGAGGGACGCCTCCAGCATGCGCTCGGTTTCGGCGAGAATCAGGGCTCGCTCGCTGGCGATCATATCCGGAGTGGCCTCGAGCAGGCGCGTAGCGGTGGTGGTGATGGCCATCCGGTCCACGGAGTCGAGCAGGGGCGTGATGAGAGTGGTGTCCATCATGGACTCGATCATCAGCTCGGCCTGCCAGAGGACCGTCTTGAAGGTGTAGGCGAGGTAAGCCCGGGCCATCGTCTGCGCGTCGAGGGCCATCTCCTCCATCGTGCCGAGCGAACTGAGACCCCCGATCTGCTGTCCGGCAAGCACGTCTACCGCATAGACGGCCGCGGTTCGGTGCAGGAAGAGGTCGTTGTCGATCGGATAGGTCGCTGACCATTCGTGCACGAAGTCGTGGAACTGCTGGTAATCGTCGCTACCCGCCTCCTCGAGCACCCGGCGGGTATCGCTCTCGATTCCGTTGACGAGCCGTCTCATCGCGGTCGTGGCCACCTGCTGCTGGGAACCGAACTGATCCCGTCCGCGACCTGTCTCGAAGTAGTCTGCCATCATCAGGGCCAATACCCACCCGTCCACGAACGAGATCAGCGGATCCGGGTGATGGGTGGTGGTCTGTATCGCCGGGATCGCGTTCGCCTTCCACGCCAGCGCGTTTCGACGCACATCCGGGTCTGACGTCGCTTTGATGATACTGTCCGCCGTGACCTCTACGGCGCCCATGATCCTGGCGCCCGTATGGTCTGCCCCGATGCGCACACGCCGGGATGGCAATTCGGCCGCGCCGAACGCGGACTGTGCGGTGGACGTGGTCGGGGCCTTCGTGCTGCAGGCACCCACGATGGGAAGCGAAGCGATCAGCACAGCCGGTAGAAGCAGACGCGGGTGGGAAAGCCTGGTGAGGAAACGAGGCATGGTCTACTCCTGTCTGCGAGGCGCGCCCTCCGATTCCGGGCGTCCTCTCATTTCTCTGCAGCAAGACAAGTATACGATATCGGACCGGGTGCACAGGAGACCACCGCTGGCCGTTGCCTTCCGGCCCGGCTACCGTGGCTCACAGGCAGTGTAACAGCGATAACGAGACGGTCGGAGGCCTGATGACGACGAAGGGAATCGTGACGATGGTCCTCGTGCTGGCGTTCGTGTGGGGCGGTTTCGCCCTGTTCGTCATGACCGCGGTGCGCAAGGAACGGAAGAAGCAGGCGGGAGACGCATGAAGACTCGAGCGAGCATCGCGGCGGTTGGCGGCGTGGCCCTGCTCGTGGCTTGCGGCGGCGGAGAGCCGGAAGTCGCGATGGAAACCGGGCCGACGATGGCCGACCGGGTCGCACAATTCGCGCCCGTCACCCTCGACTTCGACGCCTCGCTGCTGGACGATCGGCAGAAGCGGGTCATGCGCCGGCTCGTCGAGGCGTCCGACCACCTGGACGCGATTTACAGGCTTCAGGTTTGGAGGGGAAACGCCGATCCTTCGGCCATTCTGCCGAACGAGGACACACCCGAGGCCGCGGCGATCCGCGACTACTACGAGCTGATGTATGGCCCGTGGGACAGGATCGCAGACGACGAGCCGTTCGTTTCCGGGGTCGGTTCGAAGCCTGCTGGCGCAGGCTCGTACCCGGAAGACATGACGAAGGAGGAGTTCGACGAGTGGATCGGGCTCAACCGGGGCGACGCCGAGGCTTTCACGTCCTACTACACCGTGATCGAGCGCGACAACGGAGGCCTGAGGGCCGTGCCGTATTCCCAGGCGTACGTGGAGCACCTGGAAGCGGCGGCCGCGGCGCTGCGTGATGCGGCGGAGTACGCGGACAACCCCTCCCTCGAGCGCTTCCTGCGGTTGCGCGCCGAGTCGTTCCTGACGGACGACTACTTCGACAGCGAGATCGCATGGATGCGGCTCGAGGACAACCTGATCGATCCGACGATCGGCCCCTACGAGGTCTACGAGGACAAGCTGTTCGGCTACAAGGCGTCGTTCGAATCTTTCATCGGGTTCAGAGACCCCGAGGCGAGTGCCCAGCTGGCAAGTCTGGCGGCGCGACTGCCGGACCTGGAACGGGCTCTGCCGATCCCTGACGAGCACAAGTACCTGGACCGTGACTTCACCTCGCCGATCTCGGTGATCGACCTCGTATACGGAGCGGGCGAGACGAGACCCGGCGTGCAGACGATCGCCTTCAACCTCCCGAACGACCCGCGCGTGCGGGAGACGGAGGGGTCGAAGAAGGTGATGCTGCGCAACGTGATCCGGGCGAAGTTCGAGACCAACCT
>JAMJQL010000030.1 GCA_023554245.1 Gemmatimonadota bacterium | reverse complement strand
GAGAACATGATGTGTTTCGCCACCGAGTCGGCGCTCTCGGACTTCGCCAAATATCAAGAAGTGGCCCCGAGACTTGTCTTGAAGAGCTTCGGCCTCTTCTCGCCCCTTTATTCTTGCTGCACTGCCACCGGAGAACTCGATAAAATGAAAAGGGTGGATCGCGCGACGCTCAGCCAATCGCTGTCGCAGGCGATTGATGAAGTCCGCTTTGAGTCTTCGTGCCTGATCAGGGTCTTCATATGTAAGGGCAACACCGAAACCTACTGATCCTTTCTTGTGGCGAGGTGTGCGGGTAGCCCAAGCCCAGATAGCCCATGGGGCTCCCGTGGCTGCGGTCACTGCTAGCCAATGCCAGAGCGAAAGGCCTGATAGATCCACCTGCGCGAGCAGAATGAGCAGCCCACCCCCAAGGGAAATGCTGAGCAGCGCCGCAGCTGTCTTCGAAGGCCAGCGACTCTTGGCTTCAGCGACAGCTTGTTCAAGAATACCTGTCACGTTGCCTCCATTCTCGGAATCAGGTACTCCTCACGAGGCCTGGCTAGCGGTCAGCGCCTGAGCTGCGCGCTGAAGTGTTCTGTTGGCTCGCCCATGATATTCACCGCGCCGGCTCCAGGCGCGTGCTAGACAGCTCCTGCGAGTGCCCTGAATGAAGAGTCTCAGAGCCGTGACCCAGTTCGTCTGGGATACTGGAAGGTCCTGGCAGTGCGCTCTGGGCCAGTTTGAGTAAACCAAATCCCGTGAGCCCGCCGAGGGCGGCTGACAAGAGCATGGGCATGAACAGGTCCTGAAGCAGCGGCAATTCACTTATCGCCCCCACCCTGAGCCAGATGACGACGATGAGGGTAAGGGGCACTGTAACCAGGCTGCCTCCAACTGCAAACCTGCCCGGGTTCAGATCTTCAAAGCGCCGGCCCCGGAAGTTCGCCGCGATGTATGCTGCGAAGGTCCCCCCTGTGATGAAGCCTACCAACGCATTCCAGCCTGAGAGCTGGACCAAGGTCGGTAGGAGTTCCCAGAACGGAACCGCCCGCCCATCGGCCAAGAAGCTGACCACAGCCAAGAGGGCAAATGTCGCGACGAACCACATGGCGCCCCAAGTGAAAGCGTTGCCCAGGGCACCCTTGATTCGCCGCAGGATGGTTCTCACTCGATTCTCCTCTGACTGACTAACGGTCAGCGCCTGAGCTGCGCGACGACATCATCCGTTGTTCGCCCACTGTCACCTCCGCGTCAGCTCCAGGCGCGTGTTAGGCATCGTTCCCCCGATGGATTCGGATCTCGGAGGCTAGGTCAGATACCGGCTTCGGGGCCGTAACCACGTCGGAGAGGTCGCCGACTTCAAGGCGGCCGGGTTTCGCCTCGCCAGGTCCGATCACAATACGAGCCTCACTCTGAGGAGCGAAGACGGCGCGCTTCCGGAAAGGACCGACCTGGCCGCTGTGCTCGACAGAGTCGACATACTCGACGAGGCCGGAACGGCATGACAAACCATTTGCCTCGGCCGCGGTACGCACTCTCCGGAGGAATTTGTCGCCGTCTCGAAACAAGACCCAATGGTCACCAAACCCCAAGTCTTGGGCGGCAAAGAGGTCCTCAGCCTTGGATTCAAGCACCGCATACATGCAATAGACGTGGAGATTCGAAGTAGCCTCCGACTTGAATCTCAGATGGGAGGCGAAGCTGTCAGGCGAGATCACGACGGAGCGATCCTCGGTGGCCAACTCGACAGTTCCCGGCGCAAACGCGACATCCACGCCTTCCCACTGATCATAGCGGGGGTCAGTCGATTCGAGTTCCGAGAAGTAGCCGAGCCGGTTCAGGAATAGACTTCCGGCCCGGAGTTCCTCGAGATGCTCGCATCTGCCGAACTTCAGAAGCCCGAGGATTCGATCCACACCCTGCTCCACGTATGCCTAACTCCAATTCGATCGCCCAGCCACCCGGGTCGAGGCAGCGGATCTCGCTGCCTAACGAACGTCGGTCCGGCAAGAACGCCGGCGACTGACTCCGATCGCTCAAGTCGCAAATCCGTATTCGTCAGGTTGTTCGGGGCGCAGGAGAAACTAGCACCGCCTCAGTCACCGAAACACCGCCAAGAGCGACCGTAATCGAGTACTATCGGCACTACGAGGGTCATAGATGGACCGAGCATGGAAGCACCCGAGAGTAAGCCCTGCTCAACAGTACTCTTAGGGACTTACAGGAGCCCGGCGGAAAGCTCAAGTCGGTCTCAAGTACGGGCACGTGGTGCTCTCACGATTCTGGCCGAGTCGAACGAGGCGACCGTTCTCGGCGCCCGGGAATGGAGTCAGGAATGTTTCACGCTCCCGATTTTTCAGAATTTTTTCGAGACCAACCACACGTCTCACTATCCCCCGGGCACCTGCAAAGGCCCGGCCGCCCAGGAAAGAGGGGGGGGTCGGCCCAACTACTGTCGATTCTACTGTCGATTGGGTCCGGTTTCTTGCAGTATCGGGATATCGGGAATCCGGCAGATCGCGCGGAATGTAGCGGTATTTGAGGTTTCGTGCCTCAGATAGGATCCCCGTTGATGCGCCTGATAAGCGTGAGGTCGGTGGTTCAAATCCACCCGGGCCCATTGAGGGAAAGCCCCGTCGGACGGGGCTTTCGTGTTTTCCGGTGTCGCGAGTCGAATGCGGGACGGTCTTCTTGCGCGCCCGCGTTGGAACTTACCGAGATGCGTCGTAGGTAATGGTCCCCTCGAAGGCCCACGTCGTCCAGCCCGTGACCGAATCGGTGGTGCCGGATTCCTGGCCGTCCCCGGACGCGCCGACGAATCGTCCGGTGCCGCCCACCAGCGTGAACGTATCGTGCCACGCGACGATTCCGTCGACCGTGAGGTCGGCGTAGCCGGCGTCGTACGTTCCGAAGAGCTGGTCTCCGTTCGCAGCCACGAAAGTCCCGCGGCCGTCACCGTAATCGAAGGAGACGGCGCCCGTTCCGGTATCCACGTTGATCCGCGAGCAGTGGCCGAACACGATCGTGAACTCGCCGAGGTGCGTGGCCTGGCCGCTGGCGGCGAATTCCACGATGTAGTCGGACGGAATCGAGCAGCGGCCCTCGAACGTGCTGCGCTCGATCGGAAAGCCCGGCGCGTAGACCTGGCTGGTGACCCAACCCGTGCCGCTGCCGCGATACGGAAGGGCTTTGTCCGGCTGCCCTCGGGTCGCAAGGATCTCCGTCGCCGGATCGGGTCCGGTGAGTTCGGCTGAGGGATGGTCCGCGCACGCGCCCAGGAGCAGCGCGCAGGCCGCGAGAAGCGGCAATTTGATCGCTCGACACATGGCGATGCCTCCTTTTTGCGTCGGTGAACTCGGCAGGGGCCGGCGGGCCAGTGGCGGCTGGCGATCCGCTTCGAGCCGGGATGACTGCTGGCACCCGCAAGGGACCTCGATCTATTTTGCCGTTTGTCGATCCGCGGACTATCCGCCAGGTATCGCCGATTCAACCGGACGTCGAGCCACGCATGTACCGTCTCCAGGTTCTCGGCGGAGCGGCGCTGAGAGATGCTGTCGGCGCATTGGTACGCCGATCGGGGCAAGGATACCCGATCGGACTTCTGGCGCTGATCGCCGCCGCCGGCGAAAGGGGAGTGCGCAGGGAGCGACTGATCGCCCTGCTGTGGCCCGAGAGTGAAAATGCCGCGGCCCGACACCGGCTCTCGGACACCCTGTACGCGCTGCGAAAGAAGATCGGCGCGGACGGAGTGATCGCGACGGGCGACCTGCTGCGGATCAACCTCTCGGCGGTCCGGGTGGATGCCATCGAGTTCGAGCAGGCGGTCTGCGCGGGAGACCCAGCCCGGGCCGTCCACCTGTACGCGGGTCGATTCCTCGAGGGCTTCCACCTCGACTCGCGCGAATTCCAGGGCTGGATCGATGAGGAGCGAGCCCGACTGTCGGGGCTCTATGCCCGCGCCCTGGAGACACTGGCGCGGGGAGCCGAGAGCGCGGGAGACCCGGCCGGGGCCGCGCGATGGTGGGAGAAGCTCCTGGCCGAAGACCCCTTCCGGACTCCCGTGGCGCTCGAACTCATGCACTCCCTTGCGTCAGCGGGTGATCCGGCGACCGCGATCCGACACGCCCGCGCCCATTCGAGACTGCTCCGGGAGAAGGTCGGAATCGACCCGCCGCCGGAGCTGACGAAATTCGTGCGCGAACTCCGCGCCTCGGGAGTCTCCGACGACCTCCGTTCGGTGGCGGTGCTTCCGTTCATCAATGTCGGCGGCGACCCCGAGACCGAGTTCTTCAGCGATGGCGTCACGTACGACATCATCAACAGGCTGGCGAAGATCGGCGGCCTCAAGGTGGTTTCCGGCACCTCGACCGCTCGCTATCGGAACACGACGAAGTCGATCGGCACGATCGGCGCGGAACTGGGAGCCGCAGCGATTCTCGAAGGCGAGATCCAGAGGGACGGGAACAGGGTGCGGATCAACGCCCAGCTCATCGACGCCCGTACCGACGAGCATCTGTGGGCCGAGCAGTACGACAGGAAACTCGATTTCGTGTTCGCGATCCAGAGCGACGTTGCTCGACAGGTCGCCGCCGGGCTCCGGGCCACGCTTACGACGGCGGAGCGGCAGCGGATCGATCGCGAGCCCACCCGGAAGATCGAAGCCTACAATCTCTATCTGAGGGGACGCTCCCATTGGGTCCGGCGGGGAGCGGGCCTCAAGACGGCGCTCGAGTACTTTCGCCAGGCACTTCAGGTCGATCCTGAGTATGCCCTCGCTCACGTGGGCGTCGCGGACTGCCATGCGCTGTTCGGCTGGTTCGCCGAGATGCCTCCCTCCCATGCGTTTTCGGAGGCGAAGACCGCCGCCCTGCGCGCCCTGGAAATCAACCCGGAGCTCGCCGAGGCGCTGGCGACGCTCGGTTTCGTCCACGCGCTCCATGAATGGCGGCTGCTGGACGCCGAGACCGAGCTTCAGCGGGCGGTGGCGATAGAGCCGGGATACGCCCCCGCACACTATTACCAGTCACCGATCTTCCTGATGACGGGCCGGCCCGACGAGGCCGTGAACAGCACGAGACGTGCCCTCGAGCTCGATCCTCTCTCGCCGTTCGTGAATGCGCATCTGGGCTGGATGCTCATCGGGGCGGGTCGATTCAAAGAAGCCATCAGGCAGCTGGAGCGAGCCGTGGAGCTCGACCCCGCCCTCTCCATGGCGCACTGGCTCATCGGCTGGGCCCGCCTGGAAGAATCGGGCCCTGAATCCGCGATCCCGTACCTCGAGAGAGCCGTCGAGCAGTCAGGGAGGACGCCGTGGTTCCTGGCCCACCTGGGTCGCGCCTACGGCTTGACGGGCCGGCCCGAGTCCGAAGACGTGCTCGAGGAGCTCGCTACGCAGCGAACCGTGCGCTACGTGCGACCGATCTGCGATGTGCTGGTCCACCTCGGTCGCGGCGAGACATCACGTGCGCTCGACTGGCTGGAGAAGGCGTGGGACGAGAGGGATCCCTGGCTCGCTTTCCTGAAGATCGACCCCGCCTTCGATGTGGTCCGCGCGGAGCCACGGTTCGTCGACCTCGCAGAGCGGATCGAGGCTCGTCGCACGGGGAGTTGATCGAGTATCCACGCCGCCCATCAGCCTGAGGTCGGTGGTCTTGCTGCGCGCGCCTTCGGTGTGCTCGCAATGCTGTGAGACGCAGCTGTCGATTCAACCACCGACGGCGCCCCTCGCCACCTTCCGTTCGGCCAGCGCCGCCTGCATCGATTCCTCGTCGGCCGACTGGTAGCACTTGAGGATCGTCTGCGGATCCTTCCAGCCCCCGAGCCGCGACAGGTGCTTCAGCGAGGCTCCCGAGAGGTCGGTGGCGAACTTCCGGCGGAGATCGTGCCAGCCGAGACCGGAGACGTGCTCCAGGTTGGCCAGCTTATCCATCCGCTTCCACGAGTCGCGCATGAGATGCCGCGAGCAGGAGGTGCCGCGTTCTCGGGGCCCGACACGGTTCGGCGGGACTGAAGCCACCGGAGCGACGACGAGATGGTTCCGACCTTCATCCCCCTGGACTTTCGAGTGAACCGAACGTTCAATTACCCGAGCTGGAAACTCGAGGCGCCCGCGAGCTCACGAGGCGGCTCTGGGCGTATCCTCGATCTCGGCTCCCAGACCCCGGAGCTGATAGATCACCTCGGGTCCCGTGACGCTGGCCGGATCGAATTCGAGCCCCTGCTCTTCCGCGTGATGCCTGGCCTGGGCCAGGGCCTGCTCCATGGTCAGCTCCAGCTTCTCCAACGTCCCCTCGACCCGGGCGTGGCAACCCATAGCGGTCTGTGGGAACACGATTACACCGTCCTCGACTTTGACCCGAAGCTGCTCTCCCTCGTTCTCGCCTGCGACGGCAATCCAGCAACCCTGCCGCTCACAGACGCCTGTCACGGTCCCCTCCACTCGCAGATTCTGGCCCACGTAGGCTTCGGGGTCCGCGAGGACGTCAGAGACGCTGGTTGATTCCGTGAGAGTCAGGGCCTCGCCGTACTGTGTGAAGGGCAGCTCTGGCTCGCTGCAGGAAGCGACCACGGCCAGAAAGCCGAGACCGGCCAGGGCAGATATCCGGAAAGACATGATGCCTCCGCAATTGGCTGACAGGGAGATTCCGCACGATCCTCCGTCTCGTGAGACCGGAATCTGGTCTCACCGCGGTTCCCGTCCCATGAAATGGCAGGCCGGGACGTCCGCAACTCCGCTCGAAGGCTACCGTCCAGATACTGCCGGTCTCGGGATTCCGGTCCACCCCGACGAGCTCTTCCTCGTTCGGAGAGTGCTCGATGGACCAGGTATTGTCGGCGGACACGCGACTCGCGTTCATGGCGACCTGTGTGGTGGACGTGATGGTCGACCCGAAGACCGAAACTGTGCCCGCCGAATCCTGCCCGGCCTACTCGCCGCGGGGCTCCATGTCATTTCCCAGCAGCTCCTCGTAAGGCTGAGTTCCAAGGTTGATCGCCCTGCCATGCTCGATTGCTTCGTCCAGCTCCATGCCTCGATACCGGGCCAGGTACGCGACCCACATGTGGCTCGCCCTCCAGCCCACGGTGCAGTGCAGCAGCACCTTCCCTTCGCTGCCATCGACGATCTCCGCGAATCTCTCCAGGGCAGCAGGTGTGTAGGGCGCGCCATTTCCACCCATCGGGAGGTGGACGTATTCGATCCCGAGACTGTCCAGCGCCGCCGCCTCGTCGTATGGAACCCGGTCCCGGTCGTCCATTTCCGGCTGGGTGCGGAGGTTTACGACCGCAGTGACACCTTCGGACTTCAGCCAGTCGAGCGCCTCCCGGCTCGGCTGACCGCCGACGTAGACGTTTCCGGTGCTCGCCAGCACGGCTTGAAAACCCTCTACCTCGAGCTTCTCCGGCAGCGGCTCCAAGGTCGTGGTCATTGTCTCCCGGACCGCTTCCGAGTTCGCCGCCGGTTCCGGCGAGGCGTCGCACGCGGAGCACAGAACGATGATCATGACCATCACGAGGGATGTTGCGTTCAGCGGTCGACGGGTCATACGACTGCTCCCTTCGCGCAATAACAGGGCTCACGAGGCCCGGACTCGCCCGGCTTGATGGAGCCGGCGTCTACTGCGAGCCCGGACAACTTCTGGACACGGTCCGGCGCACGTATTCGTTCAGATTATTCGACACTTTGGAATGTCGCGAGGCGAGGCAAGTATCTACTGCGATCGCGACCAGCGGCAGGACAATGCTTCGCCGGAACCCTCAGGGTAAGAAGACCATGACGGTCGATTCGGTATAGCGACACTGTTCCGGGGTGGGAGACCTCATGAATCAGTCCGGCGATGCCGCAAGAACGGCTCACGACGTTGCCTTCCCGCGATTGAACCGGGACGAGATCGAACAGCTCCGTCCGTTCGGAACGACGCGCTCGGTCGTCGACGGAGAGGAACTCTTTGGCGCCGGCGATCGCGGCTTCGACTTCTTCGTGGTTCTCGACGGGAAGGTTGAGATCACCGAGTCATCCAGCGGAGAGAAACGCGACGTGGCCCTCCACGTCCCCGGGGAATTCACCGGAGACGTGGATATGCTGACGGGAAGAGGCTCGCTGGTCACGGCCCGGATGATCGGCCACGGAGAGGTACTCTCGATCCCACCCGACGTCCTCCGCGACATCGTCGGACAGATTCCCGAGGTCGGCGAGACGCTGCTGCGGGCCTTCCTCATGCGTCGCACTCTGCTCCTGGACGGCGGTTTCGAGGGTCTCAAGATCATCGGATCGAGATTCTCGCCCGATGCTCACCGGCTCAGGGACTTCGCCACGCGCAACGCGGTCCCGTTCACCTGGCTCGACCTCGAACGGGAAACCTCGGCCGAGGCCCTGCTGCAGCAACTCGGGTTCGGACCGGGCGACACGCCGGTCGTGATCGGGAGCGACGGCTCCCTGCTGAGGAACCCATCGCTCGCGGAGTTCGCTGCCTCCATCGGGCTGGATGCGCAGGCACGCGAACAGGAGATACAGGACCTCATCGTGGTGGGCGTGGGACCGGCGGGCCTGGCCGCGGCAGTCTACGCCGCCTCCGAAGGGCTGAAGGTCCTCGCCGTCGATGCCCATGCCGTGGGAGGGCAGGCGGCCACGACCACACGCATCGAGAATTATCTCGGATTCCCGGCCGGTGTAACCGGAAGCGAGCTGACGCAAAAGGGAATGCTGCAGGCCCAGAAGTTCGGGGCGGGCATATCGGTTCCGGCCCGGGCGTGCCGATTGCACGTCGACCGCGGCCTGCCGGCGGTGGAGCTCGAGGATGGCCGCACGATCGTGGGCCGCTGCATCCTGATCGCGACGGGGGCCGACTACGTCCGCCTTCCGGTTCCGGAGCTCGAGCGATTCGAAGGGGCGGGGGTCTACTATGCGGCCACCGCCACCGAGCTGCGTCTGTGCCGCAGCGAGCGGGTGGGAATCGTTGGCGGGGGAAATTCCGCCGGCCAGGCCGCGGTCTACCTTTCGCGTATCAGCGAGCAGGTCGATCTGATGATTCGCGGGGATGATCTCGGCAAGAGCATGTCCCGATACCTGATCGACCAGATCGAGCAGACCCCGAACATCCAGGTCCGAACACACACGACGGTGCGCCAGCTCGGCGGGGGCGACCGCCTGGAATGGGCGTTACTCGAGACACCCGCCGCCGACGACGAGGAGATCCCGTTGACGGCGCTGTTCGTCTTCATCGGCGCCCGGCCGCGCACGGAGTGGCTCAGCGGCTGCGTGGACCTCGACGAACGCGGTTTCGTGAGGACGGGTGACGAGGCACTGGACCCCGCGGCGGAGCTTCCCTCGAGGTGGGCCTCGCTCGGCCGCACTCCCTTCGTCCTCGAGACGAGCCTTCCGGGGGTGTTCGCGGCGGGCGACGTGCGCAGCGGCTCCGTCAAGCGGATCGCCTCGGCCGTGGGCGAGGGGAGCATGGCGATCAGCCTCGTTCACCGGCACCTGGCTGCGGTGTCCTGATCGACTCGGGTTACCCTCTCGGGCCGCTTCCCTCACCCGACCAGAGCACCTCATCGCGCAGGTTGTGGCGCAGCTCCGGGTGGCGTTTCGAGAAGTAGAGTCCCATGGCAATCGCGGCCAGCAGGTTCCCGACCACGATCGCCCACCAGGCCAGCTGCTGGAGAATCCACTCGCCGAGCAGCGCGGCCAGGAAGACCACGAATGTCTCGAATACCACGAACAGAACGATCATCCCGAAGTAGAGCGGCGGGAATCGGTCGGCCAGCGCCAGCAGAGCGGCGACCACGATTCCAATGGCGATGAACGCGACGAAGTGGTAGACCGAGTAGCCGATGACGGTCCCCGCCGACACGATGACGGCGTCCGAAGCGGCTGCCCCATATAGCATCGCCGAACCGAGTGCACCCGGAGTGTAGAGTGCGCGTCCCACCACAAGATCGATGATCAGGAACCAGATCGCGACGGTGGTTGCACCGATCAATCCCGCGATGATTCCCTCCCTGACGACAGCCCGTGCGGCGCTCTCCCCGGCGGCGGCAATCGTCGCTCCGCTTCCGGAGAAGCGCTTCAAGTACGACATGATGACGATACCGGCGAGCAGGTTCCCGGCGAACGCGACAGGCCAGGCGGGGGCCTCGATGATCCGCGTGCCCGAGATGATCAGCGCGAGGTAGAAGAGGAGAGTGTTGGCAAACAGGCCATATACGGCTCCGACCAGCAGCGATCGCGGAAGGGGGGTCACCTCCGTCAGGACGCAGGCAAGCACGCCGAGCATCACGAATGCGGCGAGGTGCAGGGCGGTGAGAAGTGCATACCCCGTCACGGTAATCTCGTCGGCCCCGGACCCGAACAGCCCGCCGGCCAGGAAGGCCGGCGTCGCGAGTGGTTCCCCGCGAAGCAGATCGATCACCAGGTAGAAGAGGAGCAGGAAGATCCCCCCGGCAAGGCCCGCCGCAGCTCCTGAAACGAGGCATCGTCGGTCGTCGCTCACGTGCGTCTCCGTGT
>JAMJQL010000029.1 GCA_023554245.1 Gemmatimonadota bacterium | reverse complement strand
TTCGTCGACGGGTTGTCCGGTGCATTTCCCGACGAACGGCAGGCGATCTCCCAGTACGTCGGCCTGTGCGACGATGTGCGCCGAGCCGGGATGAAGTTCTTTCAGGCCAGGGCGCTCCCACGGTTTCTCGCACCCCTGGCCAGCCCGTTCCTGTGCCGCGAATTCCTGCGCTATTCCGACCAGACGACTCTCGCCGCCCTCCGGAATCTGACGCACGATCCGAAGCTGATCGGGGTGCTCACGGCGCAGTGGGGGGCCTACGGTCTGCCGCCCGCCGAGTCGAGCTTCGGGATTCACGCAATCCTGTCCAACCACTTCATCGATGGCGCCTGCTATCCGGTGGGAGGGGCCGGGAGCATCGCGAAGAGTATCGTTCCCACGATCGAGGCAGCCGGCGGAAGCCTGCTGGTCCACGCGGAGGTGGAGCAGGTCCTCATCCGCAGAGGACGCGCGATCGGCGTGCGCATGACCGATGGGCACGAGATCACGGCGCCCGTCGTGGTCAGCGATGCCGGCCTGGTGAACACGTTCAGTAAGCTTGTTGACGACGAGACGCGGGATACGCTCGGGCTGACGGCGCTCGTGGCACAGACCCACCCGTCGGTAAGCCATGTGTGCCTGTATGTCGGGCTGAACGAGTCCGCCGAGACCCTCGGCCTGGAGCCAGCGAACCTGTGGGTGTATCCCGATTACGATCACGACAGGACCGTCCGGGCCAATCGGGCCGATCCAGACGCCAATCCGCCGGCCGTCTACATGTCCTTCCCCTCCGCCAAGGATCCCACCTGGAAGGTGCGGCACGCGAACACGGCCACAATCGAGTTGATCAGCTTCGTGGACTACGGACAGTTCCGCCCGTGGGAGAACGAGCCCTGGATGAAGCGGGGCGAATCCTACGATGCGCTCAAGAAACGGTACACGGACCGTCTGCTCAACACGTTGTACGAGCACCTGCCGCAGACGAAGGGCAAGGTAGCCTACCACGAGCTGTCGACGCCGCTGTCCACCCGGCACTTCAGCAACCACCCCCGGGGCGAGGTCTACGGCGTGGAGCTTTCCCCGGAACGATTCCGCATGCCCTGGCTGTCGCCCAGGACTCGAGTGCCGGGCCTGTTCCTCACCGGACAGGATGCCCTGGCACACGGAATCGTCGGCGCCCTGTACGGAGGCGTCGTCTCCGCCGCCGCGATCCTGGGGCGGAACGTGACGGCCGACGCGAAGAGGCGGGTGGCGTAGGGGCGGTTGGTCCCGACTTCAGTCACAGATTCGGTCTCAGGCTTCAGAAACCACCCGCTTCGCTTGACGCGGTCTGAGGGGGGATAGCAGTTTATTAGCATGCAATTGACTGTTCACTCCACCACCGGTTGAGAATCTGATGATCAGACTCGACGACATCTTCTCGTTGAGTGACTTCCAGCGCCGGACGAAGGAACACGTCCGACGCCTTCGCGCGACCGGCCGCCCGACGGTCCTGACGGTCAACGGGCGTCCAGAACTCGTCGTGCTGGATGCCGGGTCGTACCAGGAGATCCTGGACGCGCTCGAGCAACCAGCGGGCCTCGCGACCGGGAAGACGCGCGGCGTGCCGGAGCTCGAACTCGAGCCCGACCCCGTGATCGAGGAGTACAAGCGTCACGTGGATCGCACCCTGCTGCGCGAGAACCTCGGACGGACGGTCGACGAGAGAGTGGCCGGGCTGGTTGCGCTCGCTGAACTGGCGGACGAGGCGCGGCGGGCAGGAGACAGGGTGCGATGACTGACTTTCAGACACTGGTTGGCGCTCTCACCGGGGGTGGTGTGGATTTCGTTATCGTCGGTGGCCTGGCTGCGACGGTTCATGGCTCGGCCCGACTCACCCAGGACGTCGATGTCGTCTATGCTCGGGATGAAGCGAATATCGCCCGTCTCGTGGAGGCACTGGCGCCGTTCGAGCCCTACCCCCGCGGTGCGCCACCGGGACTTCCCTTCGAATGGTCGGAAGACACGCTTCGGAGGGGTCTCAACTTCACACTCGCGACCAGCGTCGGCGATATCGACCTGCTCGGCGAGATCGTCGGTGGTGGCGGGTACACGGATATCATCCCGCACACGATCGAGATCGACCTGTTCGGTCGGGAATGCAGGTGCCTCGACCTTCAGTCTCTCATCAGGACGAAGCGCGCCGCCGGCCGGCCACGAGACCTCCAGATGCTTGCCGAGCTGGAAGCACTGCTGGAGGAACGCGACGCCCTCGGACCGGATACCGCCTGACGGTCGATTCTCGCACCACCTCGGACGGCCCCTTGACGTTCCTCTCGCCCTCTCTTATTATATCGACAGTCGATATAAAGAGTGTCGACATAACGATAGTCGATATACAGTCGCACTCCGAGTTGTCACGAGGGGATTCCAGGAAATGGCCGAACGGATCGTGGAGCCGCAGGAGCTGAGCCGGAGCGCGAACGAGCTGCTCGTGATGGCTGCGCTCGATCGGGGCGCGGGACACGGGTACCAGCTGGCGCTGGACGTCGAGGAGCGCAGCGGCGGCGCGTTCCGATTCAACCACGGCACCCTGTACCCGATCCTGCACCGGCTCGAGGAGAGGGGACTCGTGGCGGGAAGCTGGTCGGATAATTCGAGTGGAGGCCGGCGCCGGAAGAGCTACGCGCTGACGGAAGAGGGAGAGAAGCACCTGGTGGCGGAGAGGGAGGCATGGCGCGAGTTCTTCCGGAGGTTCTGGCCGATGGTGGAGGAGGAGCGATGAACGAGTACGGGTCCGTGCTTCGTTCCCTGTCGGACCGGCTGGACCTCCCGCAGCCGGCCCGTTCGCGGGTGCTGATCGAAGTGGCCGCCGACTTGGCGGACCTCGAGGCCGTGTACGTCCAGCGGGGCGCTTCCCCGGAGGAGGCGCGGGCCCGGGCCGCAGAGCGGCTGGACCTGTCCGACGAGACGATCCGGGAACTCGTTCGGGTTCACGGCTCTCCTTTGCGGCGCGGGCTGGATCGGCTCGGGGAGACGGGCAGGCGCCGCGGTGAGCGACTCGCTCTCGTGGCGCTCCTGGTGTTCCTGCTGGCCGGCACGCGGGCGCTCCTGCCGTCCTGGGGACTCCTGGCCGATGCC
>JAMJQL010000028.1 GCA_023554245.1 Gemmatimonadota bacterium | reverse complement strand
CTGGCCGGAGCCCGTCACACCTCCGGAGGGCGCTCCCAACGTGCTCGTGTGGCTGATCGACGACATGGGGTTCGGCCACTCCAGCCCGTTCGGAGGACTGACCCCCACGCCGACCCTGGATCGGCTCGCCGAGAACGGACTCCGCTACAACAACTTCCACACCACGGCGCTCTGTTCGCCGACGCGGGCCGCCATCAACGCCGGCCGCAACCACCACAGGATCGGCATGGGTTCCCACTCGCTGACCGCGATGGGCTTCCCGGGCTACAACGCGCATCCTCCGGAATCGGCAAAAGGCTTCGCCGAAATCCTGAAGCGCGCGGGCTGGTCGACGATGTTCATCGGGAAGTGGGATCACACACCACAATGGGAATCCACCTTCTCGGGGCCGTTCGATCGGTGGCCCTCGGGCGACGGCTGGGAGCATTTCTACGGATTCATGTCCGGCGACATGAACAACTTCAATCCGATCATGTGGGTGGATCACACGCCTGTTCAGCCGAACTACGACCAGCCGGGATACCACGTCAACGAGGACATGGCCGATACGGCGATCCGCTGGATCTCGATGCTTCGGGCGTCCGCCCACGACAAGCCGTTCGCCATGTTCTGGGCGACCGGCGCGGTGCACGCGCCGCACCAGGCACCGCTCGAATGGCGGGAGCGGTTCAAGGGCAAGTTCGACCTGGGCTACGACGCGGCTCGCGAGGTGATCCTCGAGCGCCAGATCGAGATGGGCATCGTTCCCGAGGGCACGCAGTTGTCACCCCGGGACGAGGAGATTCCGGCCTGGGAGACGCTGAACGAGAACGAGAAGGCGCTCTACGCCCGGCAGATGGAGGCGTTCGCGGCACAGCTCGCCTACTCCGACTTCGAGTTTGGCCGCATCGTCGACTATCTCGAGAAGATCGGCGAACTCGACAATACGGTGATCGTGTTCACATCGGACAATGGCGGCAGCGGTGAGGGTGGCCTGCACGGCACGTTCAACGAGAACGGTTTCTTCAACGGCGTGCCGAACATCCCCTACGAGATCAACAGCCAGTACATGAATCAGTGGGGGAATCGGGTCGGCGTATGGCACGTTACCGCGGGCTGGACGCAGGCCGGTAACACGCCGTTCCAGTTCTACAAGCAATCCGCCCACCGCGGCGGCAACGCGGACCCGCTGATCATATCGTGGCCCGCCGGCATCGACCCGGCGCACAACGGCGACATCCGCGAGCAGTACTCGCACGTGATCGACATCGCGCCCACGATTCTGGAGGCGGCAGGCGTCGAGCCGCCCTCGGTCATCGACGGCGTGGAGCAGATGTCGTTCGATGGCATCCCGCTCAACTACACATTCGACGACCCGGACGCGGACGACAGGCGCACGGTCCAGTACTACGAGCTGTTCGGGAACCGGGCTATCTACGCCGACGGGTGGGTCGCGGTCACGCTGCACAAGGGGAAGCGTCCGTGGCAGCTGAACGCCGAGGGGAGTCTCGAGGACGATGTTTGGGAGCTCTACAACCTCGAGGATGACTTCTCACAGAGCACGAACGTCGCCGATCAGTATCCCGAGAAGCTGGCGGAGCTGCAGGCGCTGTTCGAGGTCGAAGCCGAGAAGAACGATGTTTATCCCCTGGACGGAAACCTGGGCCCCAGGCTGGCGGCGATGCAGGCACGGGCCGCCCCCCAGGGGAGGGAGTTGGTCTACTATCCGCCGGCCGCGATTCGCGTGCACGAGTCGGTATCACCCCCGATCAAGAACAAGTCGCACGAGCTGGTGGCGGAGATCAACGCGCCGCAGGGCAGCCGTGACGGCATGCTCGTGACCGCAGGCGGCAGGACCGCGGGATACGCCCTGTTCATCAAGAACAACCGCCTGATGTATGTCTACAACTACATCGGCATAGAGCGAACGGTCATCACCTCCTCCGAAGAGGTGCCGACGGGCAGGTCGGTCGTGTCCATGAAGTTCACCAGGACCGGGGACTTCGAGGGGGATGCCGAGCTGTTCATCGACGGCCGCAGCGTCGGAATGGCGCACATCGACAGGACCGTGCCCGCGACCTTCTCCATCGAAGAGACGTTCGACGTGGGCGAAGACACGGGCTCACCGATCATCGAGGACACGTACGCGGTGCCCTTCCGGTCCGAGCACCTGGAGAAGGTCACGGTGAGGGTGGGTGATGAGTGATGGCCCATCGAAAGGGGAGTTCAAGAATGCGGTACTTGATTCGGTGGGGTCTCACCATTGGTCCGGTGGCGATCCTGTGGCTCGGACTACCGGCGGGCATCCTGGCCCAGGAGCAGTCCCGCGAATCGGCCGCTCTCGACAATACCGCGGCGGCCTGGTCCTTTCAGCTCGCGGGCCAGGCAATGCCCGACTATCGGGACGACATCCTGGCGAGTGGTGAGACGCGTCCCGAGGGCAACAAGGGCTTCGCGCAGTTCCGCATGGTCGCGCCGTTGAAGGTCGCCGGCGTCAGCGTGCTGCCTCGCCTCACCGTCCGCTACAGTGAGAACAAGGACGGTGACTGGGGCTTCAGCCCCACCGACCTGTTCGCGCTCATCGTACCCTTCGACTGGGGCACGGGGAGGGCGGGATTCGGACCCGACATCGTGATTCCCGGCAGCTCCAGCGTCGGTTCCAGCGAATGGGCGTACGGCGTGGCCGGTGCCGTGATCCAGCGCTTCTTCAACGACCGGATGATGGCTGGACTGCTGGTGCAGCAGACCTGGGGCCGGCGGACGGTGGTGGATCTCGGCCAACCGGTCCCGATCGTCACCGACGAGATCGAGACGGGCGCTCACCCGATCATCATCAATCCATTCATCAACTTCCAGCTGGGCAAAGGCTGGTACATCGGAACGAACGATCTCCAGGCCCAGTACAGCTGGGAGTTCGGCGGGTGGAAGATTCCGGTGGGCGCCCGGCTGGGATACGTGCTCGTGCAGCCGAAGAGCTCCTGGAACTTCTACGTCGAATACGCCACGGACCTGGCGACCGACGACTGGCCGGGCGCAGCGGCGAAGAACAAGTACCGCGTCAATGTCTCGTACAGCGTACCAGTCGGGGGGTAGACCGGGATGAGCGTGGGGAGCGACGCAGACAGGTCGATGCTCCAGACCATGGAGATCGGATCACAGGCCGATCTCCGGCGCGGACGCAGTCAGCTGAGGCGGCTCGAGACCCTCACCGACGTGGTGTACGGGATCGCCATCTGGCGTGTGTTCATGTTGTTCCCGCGCCCCGACGATCCAGCGTGGAACTGGCACTCCTGGCGTGAGTTCCTTGTCTCCGAAGGAATGACGATCGTGCTGATCGCGATCGCTGTCGCGGTGCTGATCATCTACTGGCTGCAGAGCAACACGCTGTTCGGTCTCGCGGACCGGGCGGATGGCAAGTTTGCGGTGCGCGCCATCGTCCAGCTGTTCTTCGTTCTTCTGTTCCTGTTCTCGATCCGGGTCGGAACGGAGCTTCCCGCTTCCGCCTGGACGCGCGGATTCGAGAGCGTGGCGGCGCTGCTGTTGGGGCTCTCCTCGACCTGGATGTGGACATATGCCGCGGAGCGACGTCGGCTTCTGCACGCGGACGTGACGGACGCCGAGGCGCGTGCGGTGGGCAAACGAATCCGGGCCGAGCCGGCGACGGCCATGTTCACGCTGCCATTCGTATTCACGCCGATCCTGTGGGAGCTCGCGTGGTTCTCGTATCCGGCGGTGCGACGGTTCTTCAGGCAGCAGGCGCGGAGGATAGCAGGCAACTCTGAATGAGCGACCGGGCACGGTCCTCGTATCAACGGGTGCGAGCGGCGGCCGCCTTCCTGGGTGGTATCGGCGTCCTGCTCGCAAGCGCCTCTGCGGTGTCGGCCCAGCAGACCGCCTCGACCGGCCTTCGGGCCCCGCCGAAGAGCTTCGCCCTCCCGATGGAGGTC
>JAMJQL010000178.1 GCA_023554245.1 Gemmatimonadota bacterium | reverse complement strand
GGACTGATCCTGGTCGAGGCCCCCGCACCGATGCTGATCGCAGTCGGAATGTATCTTCCTTTCTATTCGACGGCGGCGATCTTCGCCGGCGGACTGATTCACTGGGGCTTCACCCGCGCCCTCGACAGGCGCAACGCGACCGACGGCGAACGCACGGCGGCCACGAACAAGGGGATCCTGCTCTCCTCCGGGTTCATCGCCGGCGAATCGCTGATGGCCGTACTGCTCGCCTTCCTGTTCATGGGTTCGGACTTCGTGCCCGCGATCGGGCGGACCCTGGAAGCTCTCACGCCATCGGGCGAACCGAGCTTTCTGCTGGGCCTGCTGATATACCCGGTCGTCATCTGGCTTCTCGCCTGGCTGCCGCTCAAGGAAGTGGACGGGCGCGATTGAGCCTGCACCGATGCGGAGCGACTGCATGAGCCTCAGCCGCCCGTGGCGGCGGAAGCGCCGACACGAGGGGGTCAATCTGTTGCACCTCCGACCCATCCGGCAGGCCGACTGGACGGATGCCGACGGACCGGTGATGCTGACCCGCTGGCACCCGAAGCGTCGCGGAGCGAAGGGGCTCACGGCGCGGCTCGACCACTGGCTCGGCACCCCGAAGCTGAAGCTCGACGAGACCGGCACCTTCGCGTGGCGCCGATTCGACGGAGAGACGACCGTAGGCGAGGTGGCGGCCGCGCTCCGCGACACGTACGGCGAAAGCGCCGAGCCCGTGGAACAGCGACTCGGCGCCTTCGTTCGTCTCCTGCACCGGGAGGGCTTGATCCGCTACGCGGAGCTCGACGCTCCCTGAGCGCACGATCGCGCCATCGACGGCAGCTTCAGACCACGTCCGACAGCGCCGGACGGAGAATCTCGATCGCACGATCAACATCCGCCTCTGAGAAGATCAGCGACGGTCGGAAGCGCAGAGACCGGGGCCCGCACGTCAGCGTGGCCAGCCCGGCTTCCCAGCAACTCGTCCGGATCGCGTCGCGCGTCGCGCCGTCCGGGAGGTCGAAGGCGAGGAACAACCCGAGGCCGCGGGCGTTGCTCACCGTGCCCGGGAACTCCCTCTCCAACCCGGCGAGACGATCGAGGAAGTACGCCCCGACCCGCGCGGCATTGTCCACCAGGTCTTCATCCCGGATGATCTCGAGGTAGCGGGCACACCGGATCATGTCCACCAGGTTTCCTCCCCAGGTCGAATTGATCCGGGAGGAGAGGTGGAAGACGTTGTCATCCACCTCGTCGATTCGTCGTGTGGACATCATGCCGCAGACCTGCGTTTTCTTGCCGAAGGCAACCAGGTCGGGAGTCACGCCGAGCGCCTGGAACGCCCACATCGCACCGGTCGTCCCCATCCCTGTCTGAACCTCGTCGAAGATCAGCAGCGCGTCCCGCTCGTCGGCGATCCTCCGAAGCTCCAACAGGAACTCGGGCCGGAAGTGATTGTCCCCACCCTCACCCTGGATCGGCTCGATCAGAATCGCGGCGATGCCGTGCGGGTCCGAGTCGAAGGCGCGCTCGATTTCGGCGACCGCCGCCGCCTCGGCTGCCGCCGCCGTTTCCTCGTCGATCGGATACTTCACCTTCGGATTCGTGACCCGGGGCCAGTCGAACTTCGGAAACAGCGCGGTCTTGTTCGGATCGGTGTTCGTGACCGAGAGCGTGTATCCACTGCGGCCGTGAAATGCTTCCCTGAAGTGGAGGATGCGGTCTCCGCCGCCCTCGATTCCCTGCTCCCGGTTCTTCCTGGCTTTCCAGTCGAAGGCCGCCTTCATCGCGTTCTCGACCGCGAGGGCTCCTCCGGCCACGAAGAACAGGTAGCGAAACTCGTCGGGAACCGCGATCTCCCGGAAAGTGCGCACGAACGAGGCGAATTCGCGGGAATAGACATCGCTGTTCGCCGGGTTCTCGATCGCCGCGCGCATTAGAGTTTCCTGAAACTCCGGATCATCCAGTCCCGGGTGATTGTGCCCGATCGGAAGGGTCGCGAAGAAAGTGTAGCAGTCGATGTATTCCTTGCCCTCGAGCGCATCGACCATCGTCGAACCGTGCGAACGCTCGAGGTCGATGACGATATGAAAGCCATCCACGAGAATGTTCTCTTCCAGGGTCGGAAACACTTCCTCGGCCGGAAGCAGCGTGGAACCCGAAATCGTCTGAGATGGTGCGGGCATGAGCCTCCTCCTTGGGGCGGTTGCGATATGGATGCCAAGCTACAAGTCCGGCCGGCCCCGGGACAGGACCGCCGATACGCGCGCCGCTGTGCCACGGGGGGCCGATTCGAAGTGCCGATCGATCGGGTGCAGGAGCGGAGAGACGACCGCGTAACTCACTGTAACCGTTACCGCTGGACGCGGTAACCTGATCTGCTTTAGATGCCGGCGCAAACGAGAGTCCTCGACGAGAACCCGGCTATGCGAGCCCCACCGCTCCGAGGTGCGTGCTGACGACCTCCTCGACGGACTCCCCGTCCCAGATGCCGGGACCGACCGGGAGCTGCAACCCTTCGACGTTGCGAGAGAGCGAGGTGAGGGCACGCGCCATCTGCAGCATGGGATCCGCATCGAACTTGGAGCCGACGTACATGTCGAGCTGCGACGCGATCGGCTCTCCGATCAGTCGACGCATTGCCTCGTTCGCCGCTGCGAGATCGGGACTGAACAGCCTCCGCCCGGTCTCGTTTTCATGTCGGTCGGACAGCGCCTGAAGCAGAGTCAGCGAGCAGTACGCGTCGTCGAGAACCCCGAGCAGGCCCAGCCGATCGGGAATCATGTCTTCGGCCATAGCCCAGTATGACACGGCAGACTCGAGCACCCAGGACATTTCCGATTCGAGTCCAGCGATCCTCGCCGTCTCCATGCCGTCGCGGAACAGGCCGGGAACATGCCTCACGTAGTCCATGACGAAGCCGACGGCACCGTCGAGATCAGCATCCCCTGCCTCCTGTCCGTGCTGCCTCGCGTGCTCCCACAGGGCGCGGCGCAGGCGTCCCGATCGCCCTTCGTCGCGCACTGCCTCCTCGATCTGAAGTTCAACCCGCTCGACGTCCACGCTCGATGCCTCCGTCTCTGTCTTCGACCGTCGCGCCGGTCGCGGTGCACGAATAGCTTATTCCCGGTCGCCGCGCCGGCGGCGCTCCTCGAATCCTTGACCGGATTCATGATATCACACGCTGAGGCGTACGGCTCGGGCTCCGCACCCCTTCGCAGAGTCTCGGGCCCGGCCGCCCGAGGAGTCCAACCATGAGGTTGAGAATCCGTACGGCCCCCCTCGCGGTCCTTCTGACCCTCTGCCTCGGGTCGGCTGACCTGCGAGCCCAGAATCCCGAATTCCGCGAATATTTCGCCGATCGAACGATGCGCGTCGATTACTTCCACACGGGATCAGCGGAGCTGGAGGTGATCAGCCTCGACCGTGTGGTCTCCGACGGTCCGTGGGCAGGACCCCGCGACCGGCTCGTCGACGAGTCGAACATGGGCAAGTTCCGCTTCGAGGTCCGGGACGCCGACAGCGGTGCTCTGCTGTACTCGCGTGGCTTCGCATCGATCTACGGCGAGTGGGAGACTACGGCCGAAGCGGCGCAGCTGCAGAGGACGTTTCACGAGTCGTTGCGCTTCCCGTGGCCCCTGAGACCGATCAGGGTGATCCTGCACAGGCGGACCGGACCGCGCGCGTTCGCTCAGATCTGGGAGACCGTCGTCGATCCCGGGTCGAGGTTCATCAACGCCGCCGACAGAGGCCCGGGCGGTCCGGTGCACACGCTCTTTCAGAGCGGTCCGCCTTCCGAGAAGGTGGATCTCGTGCTCGTCGGCGAGGGATACACGCCCGAGCAGGAATCGAAGTTCCTGGCAGATGCCCGACGCCTGAGCGAAGCGCTGTTCGAGACCGAACCGTTTCGCGCCCGCAAGAGTGACTTCAACGTACTGGCCGTATTCGTGCCCGCCGAGCGCCCGGGCGTGAACAGACCGCATGTCGGAGAGTTCCGGCGCACCCCCCTGTCGACCGAGTTCAACATTTTCGATTCGGAGCGGTATCTGCTCACGCTCGACAATCGAGCCCTCAGGGAAGCCCTGTCCGGCGTGCCCTACGAGTTCGTCGAGATTCTCGTGAACGAGAAGCAATACGGCGGAGGCGGGATCTTCAATTTCCAGTCAACGGTGGCCGTCGATTCCGAGTTCGCCGATTACGTGTTCGTCCACGAATTCGGACACCATTTCGCCGGGCTCGCCGACGAGTACTACACCTCGGACGTGTCTTACGAAACGGGGGGTGAAACGCACCCGGAGCCATGGGAGCCCAACGTGACCGCCCTGCATGATCCCGAGGGGCTCAAGTGGGGAGACCTGGTCACGCCTAGCACCCCGATTCCCACTCCGTGGGGAAAAGCAGCATACGAGGAGCATTCCAACCGGATTCGGGCCCAGCGGAGGGCACTGGTTGAGCGCACGGCCCCCGAGTCGGAATTCGACGACCTGTTCGCCCGGCAGCGCGAGATCGAGAGGGAGCTGCTCTCGGCGATGCAGTTCGCGAATCGGGTGGGCGCATTCGAAGGGGCGATGTACGAGGCGCGAGGGCTGTACCGGTCCGAGATCGACTGCATCATGTTCACCCGGGCCGAGTTCTTCTGTCACGTATGCCGGCGGGCGATCCAGAGAATCATCGATCTCTACGCGGGCTGAATCGGCTCGCGGGCTGCCCTCTGCGCTGCGGGTGAGCGATCGGCTACCACTTGTCCTTGTCGACGAAGGTGGTGCGGATCACGATCCCGAGGATCCGATCGACCCGGAAGCAGCTCTTCCCGAAGCAGACCACCGGTGCGCCCTGGGCAAGAGCTTCCGCATAGATCCGCTTGGGATTCTCGCTGTCCGGCGCATCCACCATGATCGGGTGAACCGTATCGGGCCCCTGCACCAGTACCTGCAGTTCCATCGTCACTCCTTCCGACCTCTGAGTCGGCTGAGAGGGAACGCCGCCGCGCCAGCGAGGCGACGGACCGGTAGCTTCCCGGGGCTGAACAAGATAGCGGCACATGCCCCGCGGCATCCAGCCCGGAGGATCGTCACCGGGCCGTTCCTCGCGAACCCCGATTCACGTTAGATTGATCGGGCGCGAGCTTCGGCCGACCGGAATTCGCATTTCCCAGGGAGACCAGGCATGCTCAGCTTCAACGAATGCTCCGGGTCCGGCCCAGATCGCGCCGCAGGCGCAGGTTCGATCGGCATTCTACTCATTGGACTGGCGGTCGCCGCCTGCGCCTCCGCCGGAGGATTCCGCGAGACGAACCTCGACAACCTGGACCGCTTGAGAACCGGCATGACGCGGGATCAGGTTTTCGACGTAATGGGAACCGAGAGCGTGAGCGCGGCCGGCACCGAATCGGCGGGACCGGTGGGAATCGCGGAGGATACGCTGGGGGTGAACAGCCTTCAGGTCCCGATCGGTGGACCGAGGCCGGTGCTGCAGAACCCTCACCGCAACGAGGTCTACGAGGCGGATGGATCCGACTGGGAGGTCCTGTTCTACTACACGCGCGTCTCCGCCGACGACGGACGGGTGACCGACGACGAGCTCACCCCGGTCGTGCTGCGAGACGGCACGCTCGTCGGCATCGGCTGGGAGTACTGGGCCGAACAGGCATCTCTGTACGCGATCCCCGCCCCGCTGCCGGAGTCCGAGGACGGGACCTGAATCAACCGCCCAGAAGGGCTTCGATCTCGTCCATGATCATCTCCATGCGCCGGAGAAGCGCCCGATACGGCTCCGGGTTGCCGAGGTCCACGCCGGCCCGGACCATCAGCTCGTACGGGTAGTCCGACCCTCCGGCTCGCAGCAGGTCGAGGAATCGCCCCCCTGCTCCGCTGTCCCCGGCGAGCAATTGCTCCGCCATCAGGGCGGATGCGGCTACGGAAGTAGCATACTGGTATACATAGAAGTTGTAGTAGAAATGCGGGATATAGGCCCATTCCACGGCGTAGGCGTCGTCTATGTCCACGACGCCCGCGTCATGCCCGTGATACCGTCGCACGAGTTCGCCGTACATGGCCGTCAGGCGGTCGCCCGACAGCGCCTCTCCCCCCTCGACGACTTCGTGAATCGCAAGTTCGTATTCTGCGAACATCGTCTGCCGGAAAAAGGTCCCGCGAAGGCCCTCCAGAGCATGACCGAGGAAGAAGATCCTCTCATCGTCGGTCTCCGATCGCTTCAGCAACCGATCCAGCAGGAGTGCCTCGATGAAAGTGGAGGCGACCTCAGCCGTGAAGATCGAGTAGCCGGCATTGACGAAATCCTGCGAACGGTTCGCCAGGCTCGAATGCAGCGCGTGTCCCCATTCGTGGGCCAGGGTCGAGACGGAGCGATAGTCGTCCGTGAAATTCATCAGTACGTAGGGGTGGACATCGTAGACATGACCGTTCATGTACGCCCCCGGCCGTTTGCCGGGACGGGGGTAGACGTCCATCCACCCGCCGTCGAACCCCTGCTGAATGATCTCGATCGCTTCCGGACCGAGGGGTTCGACAGCCTCGAGAACGATCGTCCGGGCCTCGTCGATATCGAATCTCCGATCGGTCTTCACCAGCGGCGGGTAGATGTCGAAATAGGCCAGCTGATCGATGCCCAGCAGTCGGGCCCTGAGACGGAAGTAGCGATGGAGGACCGGGAGACCCGCATTCGCTTCCTCGATCAGCGTGCGGTACACCCGCTCCGGGATATGGTCGGAATTCAGGGCTGCGGCCAGCGAGCTCGGGTACTTGCGGACGCGCGCCCGGAACAGGTCGCGCTTGACCTGACCGTACAGCGTCGCGCCAAAGGTGCGGGCGTACTCCTGCCACCTGGTCCAGAAGGCCTCGAACACGATTTCCCGGTCTTCCCGGATCGGCGAGGCTCGCAGCCGGGCGTAGGCCGACTGGTCCAGCCGTTCTTCCGAACCGTCTGACAGCACGACCGTAGGCCACGGCATGTCGGCGTTGGCCAGCATTCCGTACACGGAGTAGGGTGAATCCGTAATCAGGCCGGCCGTCGCCACGATCTCCTCTTCAGCCGGCGAAAGCGTGTGAGCTGCTCGCCTGAGGAGGTCATCCAGTCCGTGGGCGTAAACCTTCAGCGGAGCGAATTCCTCGAGCCAGGATCGAACCGTCGCCTCACCGATTTCCAGTATCTCGGGGTCGACGAAGCTCGCTGCTTCCGACAGCGCGGTTCCCACCAGTCGCGCCCGCTGCTCCATCTCCGCCGTCTCTCCCACTCGCGTGTCCTCGTGATACCGCATCGAGGCGTACGAGGAAGCGCGGTAGAGTCGCTTCAGGCCGTCGTAGTACGAATCCAGACATTCGACGAGGACGCCGGGGCCCTCGGCCAGCCGCCCCCGGAAGGCCGAAATCCGTTCCGGCAGCTTGGCCAGTTCCGCGAGGTCCGCCTCCCAGTCCGACCGATCCGGATAGATGTCCTCGAGCCGCCAGCGATCGACACTCACGACGCCTCTCCGCGTGCCAGTTCGACGACCCGGTCGAAGTGTCGCCTGTCCACCGGTTGGACGGACAGCCTGCTCTTCCCGGTCACCAGCATCCCTTCGAGCGCCGGCTCGGCCTTCAACTCTGAAAGCGGCACGGGGCGAGGAAGCTCTTCGACGAAGGCGATGTCGACCATCCACCATCGGGGCTCCTCGGGACTCGACTTCGGGTCGAAGTAGCGGCTTTCCGGGTCCCACGAGGTGTGGTCCGGGTAAGCCTCCCTGCACACCCGCGCAATCCCGACGACGGAAGGAGGGTTCGCGTTGGAATGGTAGAACAGGACCGCATCGTCCTGCTGCATCTCGCGCATCAGGTTGCGCGCCTGGTAGTTACGCACGCCATCCCAGCATGTGGATCCGTCCCGTTCCAGATCGTCTATGGAGTAGGCGCCCGGCTCTGATTTCATCAGCCAGCAATTCGACATTGAAGCGCTCCCTTGGAGGTCACGTCCCACCGAACCCTCGGCGACCGCGAGGCGGCGCCGGAATCGGGCCGCGATCAGGATACGGGAAGGCCGCCGCGGCGCAACCTCGGTGCCGGGACTGTCCGGTCATTCCCGTGCGTCAAAGCCTCGGTTGAGGCTCGACAAACTCAGGTATGCGGCGTGGTCGCGGACCCGGCAACCAGCAGGGACGAGCATTCCGTGCAGAATCGCTCGCTCTTCAGGTCGACGTCTTCGACATAGGTGGAGGACGACATCACGCAGGATCTGTCCGGGCAATGGACCAGCCCGAAGCCATGTCCGAGCTCATGTACGACTTCCTTGACCGCTCGATCGACCAGGAGTCGTTCGTCGGTGGGCAGACCATAGAACTCGGTGTGCAGACGCATCACAGACACGACGGCGGCCGGACCTCCCAGTTGGGCCTGCCCGAACACGAAGGTGAGCACGGGAATGAACAGATCCTCCGCCGTGATTCCGACGATCCTGCCGCCCGAGGCGGGCAGATGGCGAAGCAGCTCCGCGAGCAGGAGCGTGGCGTGATATTGCTGCCGTTCGGGGGCATAGAAGGGCGCGAGATCAATACCGAGGGGCTCGGCACGAACGAAATGGTCTGTCGCCGCGGCCACCCGACGGCGCAGTTCTTCCGACCACGTCGGCCGGAAGCTCCCCAGGTGCGCCAGCAGGATCTCCGGCTTCACCCGGATCGGATCCCGTATTTCTTGATCTTGTTGTAGAGAGTTCCGCGATCGATCCCCAGTACGCGGGCAGCCTGCGACACATTGCCCGATTCCTCTCGCAGCACGCGAGCTATGTGCTCCGATTCGAGTGATTCGAGGGAACGGTCGCGCGGCGTGCCCCCTTCCTGTTCGACCTGGAGTGGCAGATCCTGCGGGCGGATCGAGTCCGTCGTTCCGATGACCATTGCCCTTTCGATCGCGTTCTCCAGTTCCCGAACGTTGCCAGGCCAGTCGTAGGCCTGCAGCAGCTCTTCCGACTCTTCGCTCAACTGCTTCGAGGGCTTGCCCATCGACCGGGAGAGCTTCTCCACGAAGTGCTCCACGAGCAGCGGTATGTCTTCCCGGCGCTCGCGGAGCGGAGGGATCTCTATGGAGAACACGTGAATCCGGTAGTACAGGTCTTCCCGGAATCGGCCCTCTTTGACGAGTGCCTCGAGATCACGGTTTGTCGCACATACCAGCCGGAAATCCGATTCGATCTCCTGCGCACCTCCCAGCCGGTTGAATCGATGAGATTCCAGGACCCGCAGGAGATCGACCTGCATCTTCGCCGGGATCTCACCGATTTCATCCAGGAACAGGGTTCCTCCATTCGCGAGCTCCAGCTTCCCCTTCCTTCGATAGTGCGCCCCGGTAAACGCGCCTTTTTCGTGGCCAAAGAGCTCGCTTTCGAGCAGCGTCTCCGGAATCGCTCCGCAGTTGACCGCCACGATCGGAAAGAACCGTCTCGGGCTGGCTCCGTGGATCGCGCGGGCAATCAGCTCCTTGCCGGTGCCGCTCTCTCCGCGGATCACGACGCTCGCATCCGTCTCCGCGACCGTTCCCACCAGTTCCATCACTCGCTCCATGCCACGACTGCTTCCCACGATGGGAGCCGCCGTCGCCAGCTGGGTGACCTTGTCACGCAACCGTGCGTTTTCATCGGTGAGCTGCTTCCGCTCCAGAGCCCGCCTGACCGTATGGCTGAGCTCGTCCGGATCCACCGGTTTCGTCACATAGTCGAAAGCCCCGAGCTTGAGCGCCTCGACGGCGGTCTCGACCGAGGCGAAAGCCGTCAGAATGATGATCGTCAAGTCGGGATGGGTCTCGCGCAGTCTGCGTTGAAGGCTGATTCCGTCCATTCGGGGCATCTTGAGATCCACGACCAGGAGGTCGAAGGGGTCCGAATCGAGCTTCTTCAAGGCGTCCAGACCGTCTTCCGCCGTGACGACTTCGAATCCGTCCTCGAGGAACCACTCTCTGAGCGATTCCCTCACGGAACGTTCATCGTCCACGATCATGATTCGTGGCTTTCTATGACTCATCAGATCTCCTCGCGGCCGTACCGCTGCCGGCTGCGACAGCGACCGATTCGAATTCCGGCCGGTAGGGCCGGGTGGGCTGCCTGGGCAGCCGCAGCGTGAAGGTGGTCCCCTTGCCGGGTGCCGAATCGACCAGAATCTCTCCCCCATGCCGGCGAACGATTCCGAATACGACGGCCAGACCGAGCCCGACACCCTTGGTTTCGTTCTTCGTGCTGAAGAAGGGATCGAAGATGCGGTCCCTGACTTCGGGTGGAATGCCGGAGCCGATATCCGCTACGCCGAGTCGCACGAAGCGGTCGTCGGTCGGATCGGAACCCGTGGTCAGAGTGAGACTTCCCCCCTCCGGCATCGCCTCGATCGCGTTGATCATCAGCGCCAGCAGAGACTGGACGATCTGTTCGCCGTCGCAGACGACTTCGTCGTCCTCGAGGGCCAGGTCCGTCTGGAGCTCCACCTCGCTGAGCTGCATGTGATGGCCCATCAGGCTGATCGCATGATCGACCAGGGAATGAAGGTGCTCCGGGGCCAGCTCGTGCGTGCCCTCCCGCGCGTACGTGAGCAGGTCGCGCACGATGTTGCCGCAGCGGACCGACTCCGAACGGATCAGCTCGAGGTTCTCGAGCGTTCTCTCGCGGGCCTCACCCGGCGGCATCTCCCGCTCCACCTTGCGAGCCACCAGCCGCGAACAGGTAAGGATCCCGGAGAGCGGATTGTTCAGCTCGTGGGCGACGGTCGCCGCCATCTTGCCCAGTGAAGAGGTCTTTTCCACCTGCACCATCTGTTTGTGTATCGCAGCCAGTTCCTGCGTCTTGTCTCGTACCCTCTCGGCGAGAGTGTCGGACCAGTGCCTGAGTTCGTCGTTCGCCTGCTTCAGACTGCCGGCCATTCGATTGAAGGAGTCCGCCAGCTGTCCGAGCTCGTCGGTTCGTTCCTCGGGAATACGGATGTCGAGGTCGCCGGCCGCCAGCGCCTCCGTACCCCTGATCAACTGGCGAGTGGGCTGGTGCACACCACGGTGTACGATGAAGGCCAGGGCGGCTCCTAGCAGCAGGGCGATTGCCACTCCGATCGCGAGACTGGATCGCTCCGCACGGAGCATCGCCGCATCCGTCTTGGCGAGGGACATCTGGACATCCAGTACGCCGAGCACCGTGTCATCCTGGTCATGCACGTGGCAGGCATCGGCACATCCCTGACGGTTCCGGATCGGCGTAATCAGTCGCAGTACTCGAAAGCCGGCTTCGTGCACGTGGATCTGGGAGAGATCCTCGATGCTGGGTGACGAAAGTGGGAGCTCCGTCTCATGGCAGGCGAAACACGCCTCCGCCTGCATGTCGACGCGGGTACCGAGCTCAGCCGAGTCTGAGGAGAACGCGACTTCTCCTCGCTTGTTGTAGATCCGGACTCCGACGACGTCCGGCCCCTCACCGAGGCTGCGAATCGCGTCGTCGATGTGCTGCCGGTTGTTCTCGGCCATCTCGGTGAGGAGGCTTCCCTCGAGGAAGGTGCTCGCCCGCTCCGCTCCGGAGAGCACCTCCTCCTGCACCACTCGCGTCCGAATCCAGTTGGCGATCTGGTGATTGCCGAGCAGAATCAGCAGTACGGCGCCGAGGAGCACGACGAAGAGGCGAGCGCTCAGGGACGAGCGGATTCTCGTGGGCCAGGACGAGGAGGCCATGTGAGTCCTCTGTGTTTCGTAGGGGCCTGCCGCACCCGGGTCCGGTTGGCGCGGAGCGGGGCCCTCCGACGACCGCTCAGCGCAGCAGAATACGTGCCGAAGTCCAGCGGACGGGACTGACGCGGGAAGGTGCCTGCGTTTCCCTCGAGCTCAGAACAGGGCGTCGATCATGGCGGCGAAGCGGTCCGGTCCGAGTACTCTCTCGAGATCCAGCTGTGGCTCCCCTCCATCGGCCATGACGGCACCCAGCTGGAGGCGATCCGAATCGAGCGCGCCGCGGATGTGACTCTTCAGGATTCGAAGCCTGCGCAGGTGCCAGATCAGCGCATCTTCTCCCCGGAACAGTCTCGGCACCTCGGAAGGCCGAACCGCCGCTCGGACGCGAAACAGCCAATTGTCGCGTCCATCCACGTGTCCCGACCCTCCGATCTCGTCCACCAGCGGTTCGTTGACCTCCGTAACGGTGCCTCCTACCGGAAGACGAATGGGGATCGCCCGCTCCGACCGAAGCAGCCAGCCGCACGTCTCGCCCTCTTCGAAGCTGACTCCGGTGCGAGGTGCGACGATTTCCTCGACGGGCTCCAGTATCCTCCAGACGCAGCCGACCAGGCCGACTTCGAGCTCGTTGGAATCGCCTGCTGGACGAGCCCACACACCGTCTCCTCCGTACCAACGACCGAGGTCCAGGCGACAGCCGGCCAGGAGTTGCGAGACAAACTGGCCCACTTCGGCCTCCAGACGCCGCTGAGTCTGGGACAGATTCGGACACCGCACCGCCGACTCATCGTCGATTGCGTGACCTCCGGAGAGGGCGTGATAGAGCTCACAGCTGTCACAATCGTATTCCCGGTCGCACGGATGCATACCGAGCACCCCCGCCAGTGACCACACGCACGGGAGCTCCGAATTCGGATTCGCAGATTCGCTTCGATTCATCGGTCCCCCCTCGCCTGCTGGGACGATCGGACGACTCAGCCGGTGCGCTTCTCAAGCCTTTACGTTCTCGTCTTCCGCGACATCCATCGGGGAGACGAGCAGGAAGCTGCGCACGATCTCCTCCCAGTCCTCGGGGGCGAGAGTTCGTGCCAGTCCAAATCGGGGCTCTCCTCCGTCGGCCAGTACGGCCCCGAGCGCGCTTTCCGGCGCGCTGACTGCGAGCCCCTGGAGCGACCGCTCCGCCATTTCCGCCCACGAGCGAGCCAGGCTGCCGGTGAGGAGGTTTCGACGCACAGGCTCGATGGAAGGAACACGCACCCTCATCAACCAGCCATCGCCATACGGGTCTCGACTCGCCGTCGAGGGCTCGTCGATCACCCGATCATTGAGCTGAACCACCTCCCCGTCGACCGGCGAGACCATCGGCAGTTCCCGCCCCCCGGCGGTAATCGTCCATGCCGGTCCGCCCGCACTCAGCCGTGTGCCTTCGGGCGGTAGCTGAATCCGGTCGGGCGGGCCGATCAGACGGCGCGCAAAATCGTCCCAGCCGATCACGACCTCTCCGTCGCTTCCTGCCATGCGGGCCCAGGAGTGCCCCGGGTGAAAGAACACACCGTTGCCCGGAAGAGCGACCCCACGGAGAAGGCTTCTCCAGTCCGCCTCCCTCTCCCGATGTGACTCGGACACCGCAACTTTCGGCGCCCGAATGAGTTGCCAGGCGACCGTGAGGAGCAGCAGGAAACTGATGACGACGATGTATTCGATGCCCTTCGTTCCGAACAGCTCGGGCTGAACCATGGCGTACATGGCGAAGCGTCCTTTCCGTTCACGCCGCCGTGGCGGCAGAGGCGTCCGCGGGTCGTCCTTCCTGCGGCCGAACGTGGAAGTCCAGCACCGGCATCCGGTTGATGACCCATCGGAACACCCAGATCTCGGCGGATATCACACCCAGCGTAACTACGATCTCCTGCCACGACGGTACGTATCGGACAGGCGCATTCCACTGGAACCCGATGACCGTGACGTTCAGTCGATTGATGATGATCCCGACCAGCGTGAGAACCGCGGCCGATTTGATCCACCTCGTGTCCCTGCGACGAGCGCCGACCAAGAAGAGCACCGCCGGCAACGCGACGAGCCCGACGATTTCGAGGAGGTACCAGGCGCCCCAGCCCGTGCCCATCCATGCGGCCCTGCCCTGGTGCACGAAAGTGATCACCTGGACGCCGAGATACGCGAACATCGTCCCGGCACAGATGCGTGAGAGTCCGATCAGGATTCCATCGTGCCCCTCGCGCAACGGCTGGCCCAGCCGATCCCGAAACACCTTGTGGGTGATCGTTCCCTCGAAGATCACCATGGAGAGTCCGGCGAAGATGCTGGAGACCAGGAAGAGAATCGGGATGAACTCCGAGTACCAGAGGGGGTGAATCTTCGTCTCGGCCATCAGGTAGAGCGCCCCGAGCCCCGACTGGTGCAGGGTCGAAAGCGTGATACCCAGCACCACCGCACCCAGGGTCAGAGCGTGAAGGCGCTTTCGAAGCTTCGGCCAACCGGCCCATTCGGCGATCACCGGTGAGAACTCCACCAGCTCCGCCGTCATGTAGAGGAGGAAATGCCATGCGACCAGGAATAGAACCGAGCTCACCCCGAAGGAATTGCCGATGATCGGGTTGATCACGTTCCATGGACGACCCAGGTCCAGGAGAAGGGCTCCGGCGTAGAAGACGTACGCGAGGAAGCCGTTGAGAACGGTCACCCGAACGATCGGCTCGTATTTCTCGAGGCGCAGAATGTAGACCATGAAGGTGATGACATAGGCGCCGCCCGCGAGAGCGACCCCTGTAACCACGTCGAATCCGATCCACAGCCCCCACGGAACATCCTGAGACAGATTCGTTATCGTGCCCAGTCCTCCCGCGAACCGGATCGTCAGGAGCACGATCGTCACCAGGATCAGGGCTCCCGTCACGATGTTGAACGGGGTCAGCACCGGCCCCCTGGGCTTGAGCTCACCGAGCAGGAAGCGACCGAATCCACGGAGTCCGCCGGAAGGTCGTGTCTGGAGCGAAGTAATCGTCGCCACGCTACACCTCCTCTCGCGTGTCGTCGCCCGAACGCCGTGTCGCCTCGCTGATCCCCAGAAGGAGAGGCGGTACGAGGGTGATCACGAAGGGAACCGCGTAGAGGAATTCTTTGGTGAGCGCCGGGACCGGCTCCACGCCGACGTCCGATCGCAGTCCGATCTCCTCGAAGGGAACCGCGGAGAGGTAGAGCCAGCTCGTTCCACCGACTTCGTGCTCACCCCAGACTCGATGGACGTACTTGTCGGGCTCCGACCATATTCTCTTGTGGCCTTCCTCGAGCATCTCCGCCCGGGTTCCGAATTGTGTCGCCCCGGCCGGACAGCCCTCCACGCAGGCGGGGACTTCGCCCTCGTCCAGACGCGCGAAGCACATCTGACACTTCCTGATCCTGGGATTCGCGCTGAAGTACTCGAACTTCGGCACGTCGAAGGGACAGGAGACCATGCAGTACCGGCACCCCATGCACTTGTCCGCTCGCCAGACCACAGGACCCTCAGAGGTCTTGTGCATGGCCTGAGTCAGGCAGGCCGAGGCACAGGCCGGTGTCAGGCAGTGGAAGCACTGTGTCTTGACGCTGACTGTCCCCTTCGAGGTTTCGTACTGGTTCACGACGGTGAAGCGCGTGTCATCCGTCCGTCGCCGTACGGAGAAGTCCACCTTCGGCTCAGGTTCCGGCAGATCGTTCTGATTCGCGCAGGCGAGCTCGCACATGCGGCAACCCATGCACTTGGTCGTGTCCACGAGCACCGCCATGGGCTCGGCTGCCGGGTCGGTCGTCGCCTCCGGTAGAGATGTGGCCGCTCGTGCGACCTTCGAGTGCCCTCGCAGATCGCGGCCGACGGCCACTGATCCGCCCAGGACACACAACGACCGAACGACATCTCGTCTCTTCATCACAGCCCCCTTATCGATCAGGGCGTAGCGGATCGAGGGCGGATGCCGGAATCAGGAGGAGCGTCCCGGATTCCGCCCGCATCCGAAGGTCAGGTGTGGAGAAAGCGGGCCTCGAATTCGGACCAGGCGTCGGCATCGAGTTCCGCCAGAGCGCCAACCGGTACCTCGCCTCCGTCAGCGAGGGCCAGGCCCACCTCCCCGTCGGCCACGGCTCGCTGCAGGTATTCCCTGATTCTCCCGTAGCGGTCGCCTGCCCACTCCGTCGCAGGCGTTCCGATCATCCATGAGGGCACATCAAGCGCGAGGTCATCCGGCTGCACGCGGTACAACCAGGCACGATCGAGCGAATCGGCCTCATGGTCGGTCAGGCTCCCCGACGCAAATCGATTGCGTGCGGTGATCTTACCGCTGAGAGGTGCCCGGACCCGAGCTGACTTGTCGCCCGTCCCTATTTCGAGGATCGGATCGCCGCGATCGAAGTGCTGGCCCGGCTCCGCGAGCGAGTACCGGGTCTGCTCCCCGACGAGGCCCTGGAGCATCGGGTGTACGCCGACTTCGACCGTTCCATCGGGAACGACGCGACTCCAGGTGAAGCCATTCTGGAGGAATATTCCCTCCGGTACCGATCCCACCCAATCCGTGAGCGGAGCCGGTCCCACACGAGCGCCGCCGGATTGCACCTCCAGCCGAGCGCGGCGAGGTCGCTCGATGAGGAGGTGATACCCTCCCAGCGCGACGACCACGGTCATAAGAAAGGCTGCCGCAAGCATGGTCTCCTCCCCTCTGATTCAATTCCGCCGGTCACCGCGCTCTTCGTCGTTTGGTCGCGCGGTCAACAGATCCGACAGTTGCGGAGGTGAGTGGCAAGAGGGGGGCCGCACGGACCGAGTATGCGGTGAGAGCTGGTAAGTCACCTACTGTTGGATCTTTACAATGCTCGAGATCGGGCGCGATGGGCGAGGACGTCAACAGGCTCTGTCGAATTATCCTACAGCCGGGTTGCCGCAATCCGTTCAAACTCGCCACGAAGCCCTTGAATTCAGCCACGCCCAGTTGTGGGATACTTCACCAGCCGTATGTGGAGGATTCCGACACCTGACAGGCAGGCCGGGCGACATGTCCGGGGAACCGAAACCGCCACATGCATGGCTGCCATCCCCTCTATCTGAGGACCATTGCGCGTTGCTGCCGGCAAGGCGCACTTTCGGCCGACACGACTCGGAGGCAAGCCGGACTTCCTTCTATCCGGTTACACGGGTTGACTGAGACGACGACCATACCGGAGCCGCGTGAACGTGGCCCCCTGGACCATCCCCTGGTTCGGGCGGCCCTGGTACTTCTGTTGCTCTACGTCTTTCTCGTCGGAGTCAACGGTCTCGGAGACGGATTCAAGTCGCTGGGAGCCGGGCTGCTCGACTCCTTCTTCCGTGCCACCGAGAATCCCTTCATGGGGCTGATGGTCGGAGTTCTCGCAACGACCCTGGTGCAGAGCTCCTCTGTATCGACTTCCCTGATCGTTGGCCTCGTGGCGGCCCCGGCGAATCCTCTCCCGCTGGCCAACGCAATCCCGATGGTCATGGGCGCCAACATCGGGACGACCGTGACGAACACGCTCGTCTCGATGGCTCACATGGGACGCCGTCAGGAATTCGAACGGGCATTCGCCGTGGCCACGTGCCACGACTTCTTCAACTTCCTGGCGGTAGCGATCTTTCTTCCGCTGGAGATGGCGACCGGCTACCTGCAGAAGTCCGCGACCTGGCTGTCCGGAAAGCTGACGGGCATCGGGGGCGTCGAATACGACAGTCCGCTGAAGGGAGCTCTGAAGGCTACCGTCGCACCCATCAAGGATGTGCTTCAGGCCATCCTGCCGACCGATCGCCTGGCGGCCGTGGCGCTGATTCTGGTCTCCGGCCTCCTGATTTACCTGGCCCTGATGCTGCTCGTGAAGACCATGCGCAGCTTCATGCAGGCCCGGGTAGAGACGATCGTGTCCCGTGGCCTGTACAAGGCGCCGGCCTTCGCGATCGTCGTCGGGATCGTGGTCACCGTCATGGTGCAGTCGAGCTCGATCACGACGTCGCTCCTCGTGCCCCTCGCTGGAGCCGGCCTGATCACCCTCGAGCAGGCCTTCCCGATCACCATTGGCGCCAACATCGGTACGACCATCACGGCCGCTCTCGCGGCACTTGCGGCGACCGGCCCGAACGCGCGGTGGGGGATCACGATCGCCCTCGTTCACTTCCTGTTCAACCTCTCGGCGACTCTCTTTATTTACCCGATTCCGAGGATCCGGGAGATCCCGCTGAACGCCGCGAGGAAGCTGGCGTCCATTGCGGTGGAATCGCGCAGGTGGGCGCTGATTTACGTGCTCGCATTGTTCTACGGAGTGCCGCTGCTGTTCGCGGGGCTCAATCACCTACTCAACTGAAGCCGGGGACAGCATGCTGAAGGAACTGATCTCGCTGTTTCGATCCGACCAGCCGCTGCAGGAGATGGGAAAGAACTTCGCGGCGATGTTGAACCTGACGTACGAGATGACGATACAGGCTGGCGAGATCTTCTTCGGTGGAGTGGTATCGCCCTCGGACAGCAACAGCCTGTACCAGCGCGATATCCAGGTGAACAAGCTGGAGCGCAGAATCCGCAAACAGGTGATCGCGCACCTTTCGCTCTCCGGCTCAACTCCCTCTCTCCCCTACTGCCTTCTGCTGGTCAGCCTCGTCAAGGATGTGGAGCGGATCGGCGACTATGCGAAGAACCTCGCCGAAGTCAGGCAGTATCATCCGCTTCCGCTGCCCGACGACGAGTTCGTGGCTGAGTTGCAGGCCATCCGTGAGGGCGTCGAACAGTCGTTCGTCCAGAGCAGAGAGGTGTTCGTGGCGTCGGATCGGGAACGGGCGCTGGACCTGATCCGGGAGGGCCGAAGTCTGACACACCGGTGCGACATGCTCGTGGCAAGGGTCGCAGCGAGTGACTACGGAGCCCGCGACGCGACGGCGGTCGTCATGGGCGCCCGGTTCTACAAGCGGATCGCCGCGCACGTCCTGAACATTCTGTCGAGCGTAGTGATGCCTCTGCACAAGCTGGATTATTACGACGAGAAGGAGCTTCCGCCGGAATTCGCCGACCTCGAGGGAACGGCTGACGACGAGGACGATTAGAGTCGGGGCGGCCGGATTCGGCGTCGCGGCCCCGCCGCGACATTGAGCACGCACAGCGTGCGAACTACCGGCGACCGGCCGCTCAGTTCGAGATGACGTCGATGTCGAAGAAATCGGGGCGGCCGGATTCGAACCGGCGACCCCCTGCTCCCAAAGCAGGTGCGCTACCGGACTGCGCCACGCCCCGATGATGTGCTGTTCATCGATCCCCTGACGGGACCCCTGTTCGCCTGGCCCGCCGCCGGCGGGCTACTTGCTGCTTCAGCCGTGGCCTGAACGGGTCCACAGCCAGAGTACGACACCAATCGCCACGACTGACAGTACTTCCGTCAACTCATCCTCCACTGGTGGTCTTCCTGGGCGCCCCGAAACTGGCGCAGCTCGAATCCGCACGCCAGCCCGACACCCGAATTCACGTTCGCGCCGACCGCACCCGGCGGACGGCCGCGGCGCCCTCGAACAGTAGCCATAGTTCGAGTGCGAAGATCCCTCCCCCGACGACCAGAAGCATCGTCTGACTCTCACGAACGAACCGCAGAAGGTTGAGCACCATCGCCCAGGTCGTCATGAACAGCAGGAACCCCATAGGCACGACGGTGATCCAGATTGGCCGGCGGAGCCTGAGGAGGAATAGCGTGAGGATAAGCAGACTGAGCCCGGCCAGCAGTTGGTTCGTTGTGCCGAACAGAGGCCAGAGACGCATGCCACCCGCCCCCCGATCCAGTCCGAGCGCCAGAAGGCCGCAACTGGTGACCGCGATGAAGGTGGCCAGCCAGCGATTCTGGATCATCTTGATGCCGTACTCCGCACCCAGCTCCGCGATGATATAGCGCTGAAGACGGACGCTCGTGTCCAGGGTAGTGGCGGCGAAGCTGATCACGACTACGGCCGCGAAGATCGTGGCGACGGCATGGGGAATGCCGATGCCTTCAGCCAGCACTCCGACGCCGTTCACGAATGCCGTCGTCGCTCCCGTCGAGGCGCTCGACCAGCTCGCGTAATGCTCCTGCCAACCTTCTGCTCCGACGTAGAGCGCGAATCCCGCGGTGGTGGCGAGAATCGATGTCAGGGCGAGCGCCCCTTCTCCGAGCGCACCTCCATAGCCGACGTAACGAGCATCCGTCTCCCTGTCGAGCTGTTTGGAGGAGGTCCCCGAGGCCACGAGACCGTGGAATCCGCTGATCGCCCCGCACGCGATCGTGATGAACAGCAGGGGGAACCAGGACGGTGCGTCGGACGGCAGCGCGAGATTCACCGCGGGAGCCAGCACGGGTGGATTCGTCACCAGCACCCCGAGGGAGATGATCCCCAGCGCGACGAACAGCTGGTGCCCGTTCACGTAGTCGCGCGGCTGCAGGAGGAGCCATACGGGAAGTACACTGGCGACGAAGGTGTACGCGAACAGGATGAGGATCCAGCTGATCCGCCGGCCGTCGTTCGCCGCGGCTTGCGCCGCGGCAGCAGGGTCGCCCGAGGCCGCCGAGATCTGCGCGCCGGTCGGTGCGAGACCGAAGAAGTCCGGCAGGGTGAAGGGCACGTACTGACCGAGCCAGATCAGGCCGTACAGGACCAGCAGCGCCCCGATCGACGGGGCCAGGATACCGGCACCCGTGCGGTAGATCAGCAGGCCCACCACGAGCGCCACGACGAGAGAACCCCAGACCGGGAGCACGGCTCCGGGATTGGCGAGAAACAGGTTCGCGATGATCACCGCGAACACGGCGTTCACCATCAGGAGCAGGAAGAAGATCAGCAGCAGGAAGAGCACCCGGGCCCTCGGCCCGACGATCTCCTCCGTCAGCGTCCCGATACTGTTTCCCCGATGCCGGACGGAGAGCCACAGGGTTCCGAAGTCGTGCACGGCTCCCGCGAAGATCGTCCCCAGCACCACCCAGAGGAATGCCGGCAACCAGCCCCAGATCACCCCGATCGCCGGTCCGACGATGGGAGCCGCGCCCGCGACGGAGGTGAAATGGTGCCCGAACAGCACGTGACGGTTCGTCGGCACGAAGTCGACTCCGTCCTCGAATTGATGGGCGGGGGTGACGAAGTCCGGGTCGAGTCGGTAGATCCGCTTCGCGATATAGCGCGAATAGACCAGGTAACCCGTGATGAACGCCGAGAAGCCGGTAACGAGGAGCGCGATGGCGCTCATCCGACCATTCCTCCCGCCGCCGGATCTCGAGTCGATCTGATGCTTCGCCCCAGTTCCCGCAGAGCCTCGAGGCCGACGACCTCCTCGGAGGCCGAAGGGACCTCCCAGCTCGACAGGTCCATGTGCATGAGCGCGGACAGTTCTGTCGGAACGGCTGCGAAAGCGTCGTCGGCCCGGTTGATGACCAGCCCTCCGATCGGAATCTCGTATTGGCGTAAAGTCTCGATCGCCCTTCGGGTCTCGAGAATCGGCAGCCGCTGGGGAGTGAGGACGAAGATGAAGGAAGTGTGCGCGTGATCCGTGAGGATTTCCCGAGCGCGCGAGAAGCGCTCGCGTCGATCCAGCAGTGCCTCGAGGACAGGATCCTTTGACTCTTCCAGTGATCCCGTGCCGGAGGAACCCCGCACCGACCGATCGCTGGCGGCCGCCGCGCCGGCCACGTTCCGCCACATGCGGCCGAGGGCACCGACCTTCCGCCTCCGCTGAATCATGCCCGACATCCAGGCGGTCATCAATTCGGGGAGTCCGAGCAGCCTCAGGGTGTGACCCGTCGGAGCCGTATCGAACACGATGTGCGCGTAGTCCGCCGATGCCTCCAGCACTCTCGCGAAGCGCTCGAACAGGGCTGCTTCCTCCGCACCGGGCGAGAGGCGGGCCACATCGATTTGCCGCTCCACTTCCGCCACCAGCCGGGGAGGCACCACATCCTCGGTGCGACGCTTCACTTCCTCGATGTAGCGCTCTGCCTCCACTGCGGGATCGAGCTCCATGGCGTCGAGCCCCTCGGCTACGCTTCGCGGTTCGTTGCCCAGCTCGAGCTCGAGAATGTCGCTCGTCGAGTGCGCCGGATCGGTCGAGACGAGCAAGGTGCGCCGACCGTCGTCAGCCGCTGCGAGAGAGGCGGCGGAGGCGATCGTGGTCTTGCCCACACCCCCCTTGCCGCCGAAGAAAGTGACCGGCCGGTTCAACAGCATCGGAACCCACCCTCCGGAGCCTGCTCCATGCCGAGCCGCATGTGCCACTCGTGGAAGCTCTCGATCGTGTCGGGCAACAGTTCGAGCGTGTAGAAGGAGACCGGGCTCGGAATCCCGAGCATGTCGGACATACCGAGAATGAGGAACAGGTCGCGCTGGCGCAGATACTCCCGGTGGATTTCCCTGCGGTAAGGCGCGACGTAGACACCTTCGTATATGTCGCGGGCGGCACGGAGTCTGAGACGGATCGTCGCCCACACCGCGGCCCTGTCCGCCGCGACGCGGTCCGCGTCTTCCGTCCGACGGTGATCCCCGGACTCTCCGCCGGTCGTGCCCCTCATCGATTCGGACACGGTACTCTCTCGAACGACAACTCCGAGACGGAGTACGCGGCGTCCTCCGCGTCCCGATTCATCGAGCCCCGGTATACCCCTGCGAGTCGATCCTCTTCCACCCGGAGTCGAATTTCCAGCCCTGGGAATGCCACGATGATGCTGTCTGCCCCCAGTGGCCTCCACGAGGCCGTTGAAGGGGACATGACGCCTGCCTCGGCATCGGATTCGAATGTGCGTGAGTCTTCGGCGACAAACGGATCGGGTTTCGCCTCCAGTCGGAACCAGGCCGTAACGCCGCCCGGCGAGTCCGTCGCAGAGCGCCAGCACCCGGCTACGCGTGGCGCAGACGCGATCAGGGCCGGCGCCGGGTTTGCCTCGAGTCGTTCTCGGCCGACCTGCTCGTCAGCGTCGACTCGAGCCGGTTCGGTCGGAGCCTGCCTGAGGTCGGCCGATTCCGCCTTCTGCCGCTCCGCCGCCTGTCGTGGCGCTTCCTCATCCGGCTCGGCATGCACCGCTTCCCTCTCGTACTCGAGCGTCGCCGGCAGATCGATGCCACGCCGATCCGACAGTTCACGCGCCAGGACCCCAGCGCTCACCGCCACCGCGATCGTGGCGGCCCAGGCGAGTCTCACCCGGGGCCCACGAGTCCAGCCGGAGCGACGCTTCGATCGCCCGCCCGCCGGGCGAACAGGTGCGTCACCCCCGGACCTGGCGGCCGATTCGAGCACCTGGAAGGCAGGCGGCGGCGGGAGGGGCGCATCGCTGGCGAGGAACATCGCGGAAACCGCAGCCTTCGAAGCCCTGGCTTCCTCCAGGCGGCGCCGGCATTGATCGCACTCTGCCAGGTGCTGCGCCACGGCCTCACCATCCATCCCGACGTCTGCATCGAGAGCGTCGTCGAGCCAGGCGTGCAGCACGCCATCCTCAATGTGCTGCATGGACATCCTCGCCTCCCTCCAGCTCCGCGTAGGCGACGGCCAATTTTCGTCGAGCCCGGGACAGCGTCGTCCCTACGGCCCCGGGTGACAGACCTGTCGCCTCGGCGATTTCGGCGTAGCTGAACCCTGCCTCGACCATCAGCAGGGATTCCCGCTCGCGCTCATTCAGTGAACCGAGAGCTTCTCGCACCCGATCACGAGTCTGCTGAATCGTCAGAATCTCATCGGGGGAAGGAGCGCCGCCTCCTGCGTCCGCCGCGACCAGGCGGAGCTTCTCTCTGCCACGAATCGCGCGCCGAGCCTCATCGCGAGTGAGATTGGCAGCGACCGTGAACAGCCAGGCTCGCGGCGAATCGGGAGTCCGCTCCTCTCCGAGTGCCCTGATGAATACCTCCTGCGCCAGTTCCTGCGCCCGCTCCGGGTCCCAGATCCGGCGGTCGATGTAACGGACGAGATCTCCCCAGACCTCGCGATACAGGCTCGCCCATGGCTCGCTCAACTGGCGTCTCTCGACCCTGATGACGCCCGGGATGCCCGATCCTGCACAACAAGGCCTGAACGGGAGCCGGACGGCAGCCCGAGCTTCGTGTCAGCAGTACTCATGACAGCCAGGGACGGAGGCGTCGAATCGCGTCTGCCCGATGGCTGCGAGCAGCCTTTACCTCGGGCGGGAGCTGCCCGAAAGTCTGCGCCTCACCGTCGGGCAGGAAGAGAGGGTCGTATCCGAATCCGTTCGTGCCCGATTCCCGCTCGGAGATTCGGCCATGTACGGCTCCCCGGACGAGGAGCGAACGTCGATCGTCCACCAGCGCCAGTACACAGCGGTAGTGCGCACTACGGCCCTCGGCCCGGATGCGCGACAGCCGCTCGAGCAGCCACGCGTTGTTTGCCGCATCCTCGGTCCGACTCCCGCGAAACTCCGGTGGGGCGAACCTGCGGGAATACACCCCCGGAGCGCCGTCCAGCGCGTCCACACAGAGTCCGGAGTCGTCGGCCACCGTCGCCAGTCCCGTCAGCTTTCGGTAGTAGCGCGCCTTCGCGAGTGCATTACCGTGAAACGTGTCATGGATCTCGACGGATTCCTCTGCCGGGTGCGGCTCGACGCCGACGTCATCGAGTGAAACGACAGTCGCGGCAGTATCGTGCAGCAGGTCACGGATTTCATCGAGCTTGTGGGCGTTTCTGGTGGCGACGAGAAGCGTATTCGACATCGAGGTGGCGCCGGGCGGGGCTCAGGAACTCCCCACGGTCGCTACGGGACGGCTGGCTGTCGCAGCCTCGCCCGAGGGATCCGACCCGGCACCGGGATCGAAGCTCAGCACAAGCAGCAGCACCGGAAGATAAACCAGAGAGGTTCGGAACAGTCGCTGTGCAGACGGGGAATCGGCCTGGGACCAGAATCGCAGGGCAGCGACCAGATAGGCCACTCCGAGCCCGATCGCCAGGAGCCCGTACAGGGCACCGGAGAGACCGAGAATCGCCGGAAGCAGGCTGGCAGGAATCAGGGCCAGCGCGTAGAGGACCGCCTGGGTTCGAGTCTGCTCCCCCGATGGATCGGTGACTCCGAGCATTCGCAGTCCACCCCGCTGGTAGTCCTCGCGGAACATCCACGCGAGGGCGAGGAAGTGCGGAAGCTGCCAGAAGAACATGATCCCGAACAGAGCCCAGGCCCCGGGCCCCAGCTCACCACGCGCCGCGGTCCAGCCTCCCATGATCGGAAGCGCTCCCGGTATCGCCCCCACGAGGGTCGAGAGAGACGAGACCCGCTTCAGCGGCGTGTAGACAAGCACGTAACTCAGGAGCGCAATCGAGGCGAGGAGAGCCGTGAGCGTGTTCACGGCGACGGCGAGCAGTCCGATCCCCGCCAGCGAGATCGCTGCCGAGAAGAATCCGGCGGCGCGGGGAGTCACACGGCCCGTGGGAAGCGGCCGGTTGCGAGTTCGCTCCATCCGGGCATCCACGTCGCGTTCGATGAGCTGGTTCAGTGCACTGGTGCCACCGGCCACGAGGCCAATGCCCACCATCGTCAGCAGGAGCAGGCCGGGATCGGGATGCCCGCCGCTCGCGATCACGAATCCCGCGGCGCTCGAAACGAGAACCATGGTGGTGATTCGGGGTTTCGTGAGCTGCAACAGATCTGCAGGCCGATTGAGTGCCGCGCCGGAGCCCGCGAGACTCCCGGAGGTCGCTTCGCGTATCCGTTCTTCCTGGTCCGTCTGCTTCAACATCTTCCCGACCTTCGTTGGGGACAGCCTGACGCGCGTCCGTATTTACTCGTTCGTGCCCGGCTCACGCAACGCGGCGCCGCGAACTCTCCCGATCAGATCGCTGGTCGATCGACCCTGTTCGAGGTCGATGAGTCGGACCTCTCCCCCGGCCTCCAGTACCGCCCGCGCGCCGGCGATTTCCTCGATCCGGTAGTCCGCGCCCTTCACCAGCACGTCGGGAAGCAACCGTTCGATCAACGCCGCGGGCGTGTCGTCCTCGAAGATCGTTACGGCATCCACGCAACGCAGCGCCGCCAGGATCCGTGCCCTGTCCTCCGCCGTCTGAACCGGTCGTCCCGGTCCCTTGAGCCGATTCGTGGATTGGTCGGAATTGACGGCCACGACGAGTCGGTCGCCACAACCACGCGCCGCTTCCAACGACGTCACGTGCCCGCTGTGAAGCAGATCGAACACCCCGTTGCTGAAGACCAGCCGGTAACCGCGCGGCCTCCCGTACCTGCCGATGAGCTCCTCATTGGAGAGCACCCGGGACGAGGAGTTCTCGTACCGGTCCGAATCCCCGGTCAAAACAGGGTCTCGTTCATGTCTCCACCGAGTGCGCTCGTCGCCTCCGAGGGTGACGAAGGCGGTTTGCGCGCAAACAGGACCTTCAATGCCGGCGGCACGATGAAGGTGGAGAGAATCACCATGATCAGGATCGCGCTGTACACCGACGAAGAGAGGATGCCGGCCGTGAGTCCGATCGAGGCGAAGATCAACCCCACCTCGCCTCGCGGAACCATGCCCACGCCCACGAGCAGCTTCGAGGTATCCGAGCGGGTGACTCCGAAGCCCGACACCAGCTTGCCGATGATCGCGACCACCGTGAGGATCAGTCCGACGAACAGCACCCCGAGATCGAAGTCCTCGCTGCCCGGTATGAACAGGCGCACGTTCACCGGCGCCCCTACCGCCACGAAGAAGATCGGCGTGAAGATGTCCGCTACCGGCTCGATCCGCTCAACGACCGCATCGAACTGGTTGGTCGAAGAGAGCACGAGACCAGCCGCGAAAGCTCCGATGATCATCGCTGATCCGGCCAGGTCGGCGAGCGCCGCTATGGCCAGCGCGAAGCAGAAGGCCGCGACGAGCAGGACGCCACGCGTGCGCATCCGGTCGACGAAGTCGAAAATCGCCGGAGCGAATCTGGTCCCGAGCACTACGGCGAGCACGAGGAATCCGACCGCGAACAGGAAGATTTTGCCCACCGAGAGGACGCCCAGGGCGGCCCCTCCGACCATTCCGGACACCACTGCGAGAATCACGATGCCGAGTACGTCGTCGATCACCGCTGCGCCAATGATGATTCGCGCTTCCGGCGTGTGCATCCGATTCAGGTCGGAAAGCACCCGTGCGGTTATGCCCACCGAGGTGGCCGTGAGTGTCGCACCGACGAAGATGGCGACGACCGTGAAGGTCACGCCCTCAGGGTGGACACCGATCGAAGGGTTGGCATAGTACCAGTAGAGGAACCCGAGCAGGAACGGTAAGAAGACCCCGATAAGAGCGACCCGTACCGCCGTCGGTCCGACCCGGAACATTTCCTTCAGGTCGGTCTCGAGGCCGATCTCGAACAACAGCAGCACGACACCGATCTCGGCGAGGACGTGAACGATTTCATACAGATCGCCCTGCGCCGGAATCACGCCCAGCACGCTCGCGCCGAGGATCACGCCCGCCACCAGTTCGCCGAGGACAGCGGGTTGTCCACGGCGCTCGGCCAGTTCCCCGAGAACCTTGGCACTGACCAGAATCGCGATCAGAACGAAGAACACGTCCCGGATGCGGGGACCGTGACCATTCTCGCCCTCCGCGTGCGCCGGCTCTCCAGCTTCGGAATGGTCCTGGTCGGTCGCTTGAGGAGTCGCGTGCTCCTGGACCTCGGCTGCAGGCGTGGATTGCTCGATCGGGGTCGAATCGGGAGCCGAGCGGAGCAGTCCGGAGCCGGGGCCACCGACTAGCACGGCAAGCCCGAGCAACAGAAGCATCAGCCTGAAAGGTCGGGGTACCGACCGGCCGTTCGACCCCACCCGGCCGGATCCTCTGCGGCCTACCACTGGGACTGCGCTCCGTCGACGATCTTCTGAACCAGGTCTCTGATCGCCAGCTCCTGACCTCGCGTTTCGAGCTCGGTCTCGGGTGTGTATTCTCCGATACCTGTCACAGATCCCCCGCTCCAGATGATCTCGTTTCGCGTGTTGTCGATGATCTCGACCCTCGCCGACAGCCGGATCCGACGCTGAAACACCTCCGCGCCGACCTCTTCCTGACTGGCGAAGTTCACCGCCGTGTCGTCGTACCGTGACAGGGTCGTGAGCACCGTCGCATCCGCTGACTCCTCTGGTCCGAGCTGGGCCCCGAGGCGTCCGGTGGCCGCATCCAGCAGCTCCTGCGTAACCTGCTCGGTCAGCGCGAACTGGGTCGTCTGGTTGTCGACCGGTGCCACGTAGATCGTCTCCACGTGCGAAGGCAGGCCTCCGCCACCGGAGAACGTGTAATTGCAGCCGCTCAGCGCCGCCAGCGCCAGCAACCCACTCGCGCCGATTCTATTGCGTGTACGGAAGCGCATAAATTTCACCGGGATGTCGGGCCACCGGACTCTGTACCTCCTCGATCTCCCATCGCACCCGGCTGGGGCGCTCGAAATCACGATACTCGGCCTGGACTGGCCAGGTACCCGTTTCCGACCATTCCACCCGAACACGTCGAAGCACCCTGTCGCGCCGCCGTTCCTCCACCGATCCGAGCCTTCCTCCCTCCAGGTGATACACGAATGTCCGATCGCCGACGGGTCCATAGACGAGGACCGAGTCCGCGCCGTTCACGAAGGCCCGTGGCGCTGGACCGGAGTCCGGTCGGAACATGCCTGCCATCGCAAAGATGAACGGTCGCGGGGGCACGTCCACGTCTTCGATCTGGCCCCGCGACGTCAGACGGCCGGCGGCGCTGGCGATCGCCATCGCCACGTCGCCGGATGTGAACAGGTCGATTCTCAGGCTGTCGGGAGGATTGAAGCGCCCCACACCCTCGCCTTCGACATCCCCACGACGATCACCGTAGCGCCACGCGAATCGGAGATTCGCCGGCGCCTCCACACCTGGTTCCGAGACGAGGCGAGCAGCGATCGCTGCCGGATCGTCGAGCGGGATCCCGCTCTCAACGGACGTGGCACAGGCCACGACCAATGGCGTCGAGGCGAGCACTCCGAGTCGGCGCAGCGATCTCATGTTCAACGTGCGGCCAAGCTACCGGCGCCACAAAACCGGGTCAAGAAATCGGATCCGCGCAGAGATCTGCGAGGATCCGCATGGCAGAGTCCGGCATGCGGCGAGGACGGAGACCGGCGTCGGTGCAAACCAGTGTGGTCGATCCGCTGGCGAGGCGCACGCCGTCATCGGCTCTTATCGCCTCGTACCCGAAGGTTACCGACCGGCTGCGCACCTCCACCACGCGCGTGAGGATCTCGACACGCTCGTCGTAGCCGGCGCCTTTTCGGTAGCTGAGTTCGGCGCGAGCGACGGGGAGCAGAATCCCACTCCTCTCCAGCTCGGCATACGAGAGGCCGTTCATGCGCATCAACTCCGTTCGGCCCAGTTCGAACCATGCCAGGTAGTTCATGTGGTGGGCGTGGCCCATCTGGTCGGTCTCGGCATACCTGACCCGGATTTCGGTCCGGCTGCCCGGGATCTCCTGATCTTCCATCGCGCGCGGCACTCCTCTCCACACCTGTCGCCTGATTCTCGAACCGCCTCTATACTGTCGCAGATGGACCCGAATGGCACGCTGATCGTCTCGGACGCCCACCTCGGCGCCGCCCCCGCCGACCACGAGGCGGCCTTCCTTCGCTTTCTCGAAAGCGTGGTCGACCGCACCCGTGACCTTGTGATCAACGGCGACCTGTTCGATTTCTGGTTCGAATACGGAACGGTCATTCAACGGCGGCATTTTCCGGTCCTCAAGATCCTCCGGTCCGTGGTGCAGTCGGGCGTCCGCGTTCGACTCGTGGCCGGCAATCACGATTTCTGGGGAGGCTCGTTCCTCACCGATCAGATCGGCCTGGAGCTCGTCGAAGGGCCGGTTCGAACCGAGATCGGGGGACGTCCGGCCCTCCTGGCCCACGGCGATGGTCTCGGCAGCGGCGACCTCGGATACAAGGCCCTGAAGCGGGTGATCCGTGGACGCCCGGCTCGCAGCGCATTTCGTTGGCTGCATCCTGACCTCGCGGCCGGGATCATCCGGCTGGTCAGCCGCACTGAGAGTCGGCATGGGCGGACGCCGGATGCAGAATCGCTGGGCAGGGCGGGCCGGCTTCACGAGTGGGCGGCCGATCGTCTCGCGGAAGATCCGGACCTGCAGGTCGTGGCCCTCGCTCACTGCCACGTTCCCGAGATCCGCGAAATCCTGCCCGGGCGGTTCTACGTCAACTCCGGAGACTGGGTTCAGCATTGCAGCTGGGCCGAATTCAGTCCCGACGGGGTGCGCGTGCTGGGGCTCGCCGGCTCCGGTTCGGATGACGCGACCGAGGTGCTGTATGAGGTGGTCTACCCGTCAGGGCCCGACCGGAATGCTGTATTGGAAGGCGGCTCCGGGTGAGCCATCGGGAGGCGGGACGACTTCACCCGTGAAATCCCAGAGTTGCGCCGACACCCAGGCATCGACTCCAGCGAACAGAGCCCAGAAGACGGCCAGGGTCGCCCAGTCTTCGAACTGGGCTTCCCTCGCGGCAATCAAGTCCTCGTCGAGGGGGTTCGATCGTTTCGCCGCGTTCAGCTTCGCATTCGTCTTCAGGAGCATCCATAGACTGCCTGCCTCCATCGCGAAGTAGAACGCGCCGCGTCCCGGCTGGTCTACCGAGATCTGGCCCCAGCCCGGCAGAATCAGCGATCGAAAGAAGGCTCCCGTCGGGCTGACCGGCGGGGTGGGACCTGCGCTGTCGGCCGGGGCCTCCTGCCGGACGGGCGACGTGAGTTGCTCGGCGGCCGACGCCTCGAGAGGAGCTTCGGAAGCGGCGAGGGAATCGGCGCGGCCGGGCGGATCGGTTTCCTGACCACGTAGTGATCCCGTCGGAAAGGCGACCAGAAGGAAAGCGAGAAAACCGACCGACCGCCTGCATCGGGCGAGCTGCCTCCCTGCCGGCTCGCAGGCCGCGCTCTCCCTACGGGAGCGCGTGGGAATCGAACCCACCCGGGACGCTGTTCGCACCCCGAAACGGTTTTGAAGACCGCTGGCGACACCAGCCGCCATCCGCCCCCCTGCGCTCAGCCGAATCGCTCCTCCTCGACCCCGGGGCCGTCAGGGCAGCCGGGCGACGACGTCGATCTCGACACGCGCCCCGGCAGGCAAGGCTCCCGCTTCGATGGTCGAGCGAGCCGGATAGGGTTCTGTGAAGTGCTCGGCATAGATCTCGTTGAGTTCGGCGAAGTCCGCCATGTCGGCCACGTAGACCGTGGTCTTCACGACGTCCCCGAAGCCGGCCCCGGCCGCGGCCAGGACCGCCGCCAGGTTCTCGAACACCCGGTATGCCTGCTCCCGGAGTCCGGGTGCCACGAGCTGGCCGGTCGACGGATCGAGTCCGATCTGACCCGCCGAGAAAAGAAATCCCCCGGCCACGCAAGCCTGCGAATACGGGCCGATGGCCGCCGGCGCACCATCGGTGTGCAGCGCTTCGACGTGATGCATCTTCTCTCCTCCCGCCGGTTCAGAATAGTCCTTCGATCGTCCCGTCCGGATGCACCTGCATCGCCTCTGCAGCGGGCTTTGCAGACAGTCCAGGCATCACCATTACGTCTCCCGTCAGGGCTACGATGAACCCGGCACCAGCGGAGATCCGAAACTCGCGGACAGTGATATCGAATCCGCTGGGCCTGCCCTGCAGGGTCGGATCGTCGCTGAGAGAATACTGCGTCTTGGCGATACAGACCGGGAGGTTGCCCAGACCGTTGTCCACGATTCGCTGGGCCTCCTTCTCGGCCGACGGCAGGAGGTTGACCCCGTCGGCTCCATAGACATTTCGGGCCACCGATTCGATCTTCTCGCGCAGGGTCGTGTCGAGATCGTACAGAGGCCGGAAATCGGCCTCTCCCTCGTCGAGGACGCCGAGCACCTTTTCGGCCAGCTCGATCCCGCCTTCGCCTCCGCGCGCCCATATGTCGCAGTCTGCGGCCCTCACCCCTCGCTCCTCGCAGAACGAGACGACCGCCTGAACCTCCTCGTCGGTGTCACTCGAGAACCGATTGACCGCGACGACGACAGGTACTCCGAACTGCACCAGGTTGTCGATGTGCGCCCCGAGGTTGTCGAGCCCGGCCCCGAGTCCAGCCGGTCCGCCGCCACCCGCCTTCTCGGCGTGGTGCTTCATCGCCCGTATCGTGGCCACCAGAACCGTTGCCTCGGGCCGTATCTCGCCCATGCGGCACTTGATGTCGAAGAACTTCTCGGCGCCGAGGTCGGATCCGAAACCGGCCTCGGTGACCACGATGTCTCCGAGCGTCATCCCGGCATGTGTCGCGATCACCGAGTTGCATCCATGCGCAATGTTGGCGAACGGGCCGCCGTGCACGAGCGCCGGGCCACCCTCGATGGTCTGCACGAGATTCGGCCACAGGGCCTCCTTCATCAGCAGTCCCTGCGCCCCGGCCACGTTAAGATCCCCGGCTCGAACCAGGGTACCGTCGCGCCGGGCCCCGAGGACGATATTGGCGACACGCGTCTCGAAGTCCGCCAGATCGGACGCCAGACAGAAGATCGCCATGATCTCGGATGCCGCCGTGATCGACCAGCCCTCCTCACGCGGGATGCCTCCATTCACCCCGCCGAGTCCGATGACGGCGCTGCGCAGAGCGCGATCGTTCATGTCTATCGCGCGCTTCCAGTTGATGCGTCGGACGTCGAGATCCAGTGAGTTGCCGCGGAACAGGTTGTTGTCCATCACGGCCGAGAGAAGGGAGTGCGCCGAGGTGATCGCGTGAAAATCCCCGGTGAAGTGCAGGTTGATCTCATCCATGGGAAGGACCTGGGAATACCCGCCACCCGCAGCTCCCCCCTTGATACCGAAGACGGGTCCGAGGGAAGGCTCCCGCAGGCAGAGCATGGTCTTCTTCTCGAGTCGACGCAGCGCCTGCGCCAGGCCGACTGCGACCGTCGACTTGCCCTCACCCGCCGGCGTCGGCGTCATACCGGTCACCAGCACCACCTTGCCGCTTCTCTCCCGCCCCTCGAGCGCCCGCGGGTCGATCTTGGCCACGTAGTGACCATACGGGCGCAAATCGTCGTCGGAGAGATCGATCTCGGCGGCCACATCCCGGATCGGACGCAGAACTGCCTTCTGGGCAATCTCGATATCTGAGGGCATCTCGATTTCCTTTCGGTTGGTCCGGGATTCAGTCCCGGCGGGCGAGCTCTTCCAGCAACTCTTCCCTGGTGACCGGCACCGCGCCGATGCGTCCGACTTCGATCCCGGCGGCCACGTTGGCCAACGCAGCCGCCTCGGGCAGCTCTGCCGCACCTATCAACGAGGTGGCGATGGTCGCGATCACGGTGTCACCTGCGCCGGTGACATCAAACACTTCTCGCGCTCTGGACGGTATCCTGCATTGCCCGGGGCGATCATGCGAGAGCAGAACCATGCCTTCCTCGCCCAGCGTCAGCAGTAGATTCTCGCAGCCCAGACGATCGAGGAGTGGTCGCAGGTCGCGCTCGGCGCGCGGTGCCTGCTCGAGCCCGAGAGCCGCAGCCAGTTCCCGGACGTTCGGTTTGAACAGCCAGGCCCCCTGGAAGTCGAAAAAATGGCGCAGCTTCGGATCGACGACTGACGGAATCCCCAGGCGACGCGCTTCCCGCAGCAGAACTCCGGACAATTCCGGAGACAGTACGCCCTTGTCGTAGTCCTCGAGAACGAGAACATCCGCAGCCTCGAGCGCTGCCAGCGACTTCGCCTCCAGCTCCGACGCCACCTCAGAATCGACCGGTGCCGCCGACTCCCGGTCGATACGGAGGATCTGCTGGTGGCGTGCCAGGATGCGGGTCTTTTCGGTCGTCGGGCGGGTCGTGTCGGTGACGAGGTCCGCGACGGGGACGCCGTGCGCTGTCAGCAGCTGCCGAACAGCCTGGCCCGATCGATCATCACCGACCGTCGCGACGATTCGGCATTGGGCCCCGAGGGCGACGACGCCCGCCGCCACGTTCGCAGCTCCACCGAGCGCCTCGCGTTCATTGGCGACGTGCACCACGGGCACCGGAGCCTCGGGAGAGATGCGATCGACGCTGCCCTCGAGGTAGCGATCCAGCATCGCGTCGCCCACGACCAGCACCGTGCCGCCAGTCGCGGCATCGAGCAAAGAACGCGCCCGGGTGCTTCCGAGTCGAGCCTCGTAATCCGTCACGGTCCGCCTTGCGAAGGGTCGGGATCTCCGGTAATCTGCGGCCACCCGTCGGCAGGATCGTAACACCTTGCCGGGCAACGCGCTCGGGAGGTTCGAACCGGACTTTCGGCCGCGAAGTTAGCGGGCACGCGGGGGAGAGTCAAAGCCGGAGCGCACCTCGAGTCCAACCGCATGATCGTTCGGAAAGCCGCCCTCACCCCGGTGCGCTATGCGGGCAGTTCCTTGCGGGAGCTCGCCTGGCACACGCAGCGCTACTTCACCCTCCTCTGGCGATCCATCCACGGTACGGTCACACGTCCGTTCTACGGGAAAGACCTCGCCGTGCAGCTGGACTCGATTGGTGTCGGATCGATCGGAATCGTGATTCTGACGGGTCTGTTCACGGGAATGGTGCTCGCACTCCAGTCGGCGGTCGAGATGCGTCAGTTCGGAGCGACCATTTACATCGGTCGCCTGGTGGGCGCCAGTACGGTCCGTGAGCTCGGGCCTGTCCTCACCGCCCTCATGGTCACAGGCCGAGCAGGTTCCGGGATCGCTGCAGAGCTCGGGGCGATGCGGGTCACGGAACAGATCGACGCTCTGAACACGATGGGAGTGGACCCGGTCCGCAAACTCGTGGTGCCGCGGTTCGTGGCATGTCTGATCGCTCTGCCCCTGCTGACGATCATAACTGACCTGGTGGCGATCTTCGGAGGCCTGCTGATCGCGGTGGTCAAGCTCGACTTGACCTTCGACCTGTACATGCGCTCGGTCTACTCCACGCTGGCCCAGAACGGCTTTCTGCTGCGCTACATCCCGATCGACTTCGTGTCCGGTCTCAGCAAGCCGCTCTTCTTCGGTGCGATCATCGCGATCACCTCGTGTTATTACGGGCTCTCGACTCGCGGCGGCACGGAGGGCGTGGGACGAGCGGCGACAGGAGCGGTCGTCACTTCGTCGATCTTCATCCTCGCGACGGACTACTTCCTCACGCAGCTGATCATCGGGTTGTTCATCGAATGAGCGGCACGCGGGACCTTCTCTGGGACTCGGGACACCTGCGACTCGAGCGGGAGGAGGCACGACGCCTGATGGAGGAAGGCGGCGCGCCCAGCCCGCAGTCCTCGGACGACCCCCTGATCTCGCTGAAGGATCTCGATCTTCGATTCGGCGATCATGTCGTCCTCGATGGGATCTCGCTGGACGTCTGGTCAGGCGAGACGGTGTGCATCCTCGGAGGATCGGGAGCGGGGAAGTCGACCATCCTGAGGCTGATTCTCGGGTTGATCAAGCCAAACGGTGGACAGATTCTCGTCAGAGGCCGGGATGTTGCGACCGCCTCGCGCGAGGAATTGCTCGAGCTCCGCAAGGACATGGGGATGGTATTCCAGGAGGCCGCGCTGTTCGACTCGCTCACCGTCTACGACAACGTGGCCTTCTATCTGCACGAGCACGAGGATCTGCCGGAGGAGGAGGTCGCGCGCCGCGTGGACGAGTCACTCCGCATGGTGGATCTCGACCCGGAACAGGTCGAAGACTTGCTGCCGGCCGAGCTCAGTGGAGGCATGAAGAAGCGGGTCGGGATCGCTCGCGCCCTGATTCACCAGCCGTCGATCCTGCTCTACGACGAGCCGACCAGTGGACTCGACCCGATCACGACCCGAACGATCGACGACCTGGTGCTCAAGCTGCAGCGTGAACTCGGGGTAACGAGCGTCGTGGTGACGCACGACATCCGCTCGGCCTTCCGGATCGGCAACCGTGTGGCTCTATTGTTCGGCGGCGAGATCGTCTTCCAGGGAACTCCGGAAGAGATGATGGAGTCCGGCGATGGGTATGTACGTGAATTCCTGCACTGAGCAATGAAGCGCGGTTCTCCGATCACCTGGGAACAGGTGCGTGTGGGTCTGCTGATCCTTCTGGCCCTCGGCATCCTGTCCGCCGCCGTGTTTCTCGTCGGCAATACGGGAAACGTCTTCGGGAGTCGCTATCAACTCGCGACGCTGGTGCGCTCGGCCGCCGGGCTGGTTCCCGGGGCATCCGTCCAGCTGGCCGGACAGACTGTCGGGCAGGTAGACCGGATCGAGTTGATTCCGCCCGACCTGCGAACCGACGATGGGAACGCAGTCGAAATCTGGATGGCGATCGACGAGGACGTCAGGGAGCAGATTCGCACCGATTCGCGAGCACAGGTCCGTACACAGGGTCTGCTCGGAGACAAGCTGATCGATATCGAGCCCGGTTCGGCAGCGGCTCGGGTGCTCGTGGATGGGGACACGATCCCATCATCCACTTCCGTCGATTACGACGCCCTGATCGCAGAAGGCGCGGGAGCCGTCGGAGAGCTTCTCGAGATCACGGAAGACCTGTCCGAGTTGACCAGCGGGCTTCTGGAGGGAGAAGGATCTCTCGGCCGGCTGATTACCGACGATGCTCTGTACCTTCGAGTCGTCTCGCTGGCGGCGAACCTCGATTCCGTTCTCTCGGTGGCAGCGTCACCCGAGGCTCCGCTCATGCAGATGCTGACCGATGATTCCCTTTACGCGTCGGTTCGAGCGGCTGCGGATGCAATGGAGGAGATCATCGGCTCGGTCGCCGACGGTGAAGGAACGCTTGGACGTCTGATCGGGTCCGATTCGCTGTATGCGGCGCTGATCGGGTCCGTCCGCACGACCGATTCACTGCTGACGCGGCTCGCGGCCGGCCAGGGATCCGCGGGTCAGCTGCTCACCGACGATGCGCTGTACGAAGAGCTTCTGAAGACGGTGACCGACCTGAATGCGCTGCTCGCCGCCATCCGCGACGATCCCGAGCGTTATGTCCCGCCCGTCTCGATCTTCTGACCGGTCTGTTCGAGGCCGAGGTTCGGGCCGGCCCCGTTCTGAGGACGCCGCTCAGTCTTCGTGTCGTGCCAGATCGTGGATGGTCGCAAGGCTGAGAATTCGATATCGGACACGTCCGCCCGGCAGGGTGATCTCGGCCTCTTCTCCACCCGATTTTCCAAGCAGTGCTTTGCCGATTGGCGACGCCATCGAGATCTCGGAATTCTCGAGGTTGATCACATCCCCGAATGCGAGGGTGTAGGTCTCGGTCACCTCATCGTCGAGATCCAGAACCTCGACCTTCGATCCGAAGCCGACCCGGTCCTGAGGGATCTCGTCGAGATCGATCTCCGAGATCTCCGACAACCGGCGTGAGATGTAATCGAGCCGGGCGCGCACGAGCTGCTGCCGCTCGAGCGCAGCCGCATACTCGGAGTTTTCCCGCAGGTCGCCGAGCGCCACCGCCTTCTCGATCTCTCCGGGCAGAGTGACGTTCAGCTCGTGAAGAAGCGCCTCCGCTTCACCGTTCAGTTTGTCGATCAGTTCGTCAAGCACCGTTCGTCCGTTCAGTTCCTGGTCGGAGCGACCCACGCTCCCCGTAATGAAAACGCCGCGGGACGCATCCAGGGCGCCCCGCGGTTCGAATGTCTGATGGAGGTGCCGGGACTTGCACCCGGGTCCGCGAATCCTTCTTCCTCGGCATCTACGTGCGTATTCGGGGATCTCGTCTCGCGTCAGGCAGGGCTCCCCAACGGCCCGCCTTCAGCCAGCCACTACGGCTTTCGCCATCTCACCGGCTGCGGTCGCGGCGTCCGCCTCCGGCCAGCCCGATTTGCGACGTCCCTGGGACCGCCTCGGGCCGGGCGAATCCTGGGACGGGACGCGTTAGTTACGCGGCCAGCGCCATGTTGTCATTGGCACCTGAAAATTTTCCCGGTGTTTTACGAGGCCCGAGAACCTCGGCACGCTTCCTCGGATTCCAGTAAACACGTCGAATCTGAATCACCCCCACGAATTCTCAAACAGCGATAAAAAGCGGACCGCAATAAAGGGTCCGCTTCTGCTCCAAACACTAGTCTGCGCGCTTTGTTCCGTCAATTCGACCCGGGGATCGAGATGTCGAGGCAGGCGGCATCCCGTCTTTTGACAGTCGTTTCGTGTCTCCGGTATGTTGCAGGTTGCACTCCACCGTCGGTGGGGATTCAAACGATTCGAGGGTCTTGCGCCCTTTCGTGCCAGGGAGCCGATACATGCAGCAGATGCAACTCCGCGACTTCTTTTCGGAAGACGCGATCAAGCTGGATCTCGAAGCCGAGACCAAGGATGAGGCACTGAAGGAACTGGTGGGTCTTCTCGGTCTGGACGAGAAGTCTCAGGCGATCCTGTTCAAGATGCTGAAGCGCCGGGAGAACCTGGGATCGACGGGAATCGGCCGCCGGATTGCGATTCCCCATTGCCGGTCACTGGTCGTAAATCGCCTCAGAGTAGCTTTCGGCCGCAAGCCGGGCGGTCTCGATTTCGATGCGATCGACAAGAAACCCGTTCAGAACATTTTCCTGATCGTAGCCCCGCCGCTCGAGGTGTCCAACCAGTACCTGCCGGTTCTGGGCAAGATCGCTCAGTTCGGCAAGGAGTCCGACATTCCGGAGCGCCTCGCGGCGATCGAGACACCGGAGGAGTTCCTCGCTCTGCTGGAGGAAAAAGGAGTCTGAATCCATGCACCCGCAGCTCGAGCTTCTCCTGGAGCTCCAGGATCTGAAGACCCAGCGGAGGTCGCTCGCCGAGGACGGACTCTCGGAGGTCGAGTCGGCTGTGTTCGAATTGCGCCCCTCCGAGGCACTCGAGATTCTGGATGGAAAGATCGAGGAACTGGCAGGGCGTCTGGAGGCACCGGTCCGTGCCCGGTTTTCGGAAGTGTCACAGTCGCTGGGCCGGGCGGTGGCACCCGTGTTGAACGGGATCTGCTACGGCTGTTTCGTGGCGATCCCGACTGCGTGGTCCTCCGAGGTCGGCCGGAATGATCGGATCAACGTATGTGATCACTGCGGCAGGTTTCTCTACTACGTGGATTGAGAGTCCTCTACTCCTGCGGCTGATCGGACGCCACCCGGCCGGAACCCGTCCGACGCGTCACACCGGTGCGATCGAGGTACTCGAGAAGGGGAATCACCTCGCGCCGCGACAGGTTGAATTCCGAACCGAAGGCGGCCGGTGAGGCCGGCACCGAGTCCGCCAGCACCCGCATCGCTCCCTCCCGCAAGCACTCCACTTGCTCAGTTGTCAGGAAGAGTTGCGGCGTAAGGGACACGACCCTTCCCTCGCGCTCGAGCAGCCGGAGCAGGTCGTGCAGCAGCGCCCGGTCCAGGCCGTGCGCTTCCTCGATCCTTGCGGGCGAGGGTGGTGCCAGACCACCGCCTGCCAGCGCCCCGTAGACTGCGATCTTCGCCTCTTCCTCAGCATCTGTCAGTCTCGGGCGATGATCCGGGATTCGGACCAGGGGACCTTCCCGAACGACCCGTCCTTCCGACTCGAGGACCCTCAGGACCTCTTCCAGCAGCGGACTCGCGTACCGGTCCGCACCCATCGAGCGCACGCTTTCGAGTGGGACACCAGGCTGCCGGGGCGACCCCGCATGAGCATTCCGAATTGACTCGAGCACCGCTTCACGCGCCTCGTCCACGATATCCGTGGCGAAGAGCCTGTCGGACAGCACCACCGCGTTCCCGGGGCCTTCATCCGGATTGACTGGAAACCCGGTGTGCAGCGCCAGCGCTGACCGGTCGATCCCCTGACCGGCCGCGAGGCGAACTGCGATTTCAGTCGCCTCGTCGGGCTTCGCGTCGAGCAGTCGCATCCAGCTCGTGGCAGACGCTCGCCAGCGACGGGTCGGAGCCAACTCGGCGACCCGGCCGCCGCCGATCGTCCGCATCGGAGAGACGCGCCGAAGGACGAATCGATCACGGACCCGCAATGGGATCGGATCCCGTGTCACGAGAACCGCCGCTGCGGACTCTCCTGGCGCGAGTGTCCCACCGTCCTGGAGTAGTACGCGGGCCAACGTCTCACTGGTTCCGTGGTAAAGCCTCACGCGGTCCGCGTGATCCAGCCCTTCGACGGCCGCGGGCAGCAGGCGAATCCGAGCGCCGAACCTCCGAACCGCCCGCCAGCCGGAGTCTGAGACAACCATGTCACCCGATTCAACGCGCTCCAGCGGGAGGCCGGCCAGCGACAGCGCGCAGCGGGAGGCAGGTCCGACCGTTTCCACGTCTGTCCCGAATCGCTGGATTCCTCGCACTCGGGCCCGGCCCCCCGACGGCAGCAGCTGCACGGCTTCGCCTCGCGCCACCGAGCCACTCCAGACGGATCCGGTGACCACGGTGCCGGCCCCGGGAATCGTGAACGACCTGTCGATCGGAAGCCGGAAGAGATCGGTCTTCGGTCGCTCGACGACCTCGGAGGCTGTCTCGATCAGGGCCTCACGCAACGCCTCGAGGCCCTCTCCGGTCAGGACCGAGATCGGCAGTATCGGCCAGTCGGAGTCCGAACCGAACCGCTGGAGTTCCTCCCGTACGGCGTCCAGAACGAGGCCCTGCCAATCGGCATCGACGCGGTCGATCTTCGACAGCGCGACGACACCGCGGCGAATTCCCAGGAGTTCGGCGACGTCCAGATGTTCAAGGGTCTGGGGCATCGGCCCCTCATCGGCCGCGACGACGAGAAGCAGACGGTCGATGCCCGAGGCGCCGGCCAGCATCGTTCGCATGAAGTCCTCGTGGCCCGGGACGTCGACGAGCTCGATCCGTGGCCCCCGATCTACCGAGACGGGAGCGAAGCCCAGCTCGATGGTCAGTCCCCGACGCTTTTCCTCGACGAGTCGGTCGGGATCGATACCTGTGAGAGCTCTCACGAGGGAGCTCTTTCCATGGTCTACGTGCCCGGCCGTGCCGACGATCACGGAGCCTGAACCGGAGTCAGGCATCTGCCGGACCCAGAAACTCCAGCGACCGGATCTGCAGATCTTCGGCGACGTGGATTCGGATGAATTCCTTCAGCAATCGGACATGCCGGGCCGAGATCCCGGGCACAGCGATGTCACCGTCGACGGCGAGCTTCCTGAACACCGCGAGCTCCGCCGGCTCGAGCAGGTCACCTGAAGCTGAGCAGTCGGTACAGAGAACGCCCCCCTCCCGCGTGTCGAATCGCGCACGCTCGGAGTCATCGACCTCCCGGCCGCACGAGAGGCAGCGATTCAGGGCCGGCTCGAATCCGAGGACGCGAACGAGCTCCCAGATTCTCGCGACCGACACTGCAGTGACGGTCCGGGGCGGCGCCTGAACCAGGTCATCGAGCCCGCGCCGGAGAGCCGAGAACACACGTTCGTCCCTCTCGGCGGGGGCCAGCCGCAGCACGAGCTCGGCCAGCACGGAAGCTCCGGCGAAACGTTCCATGTCGGAGCCGAGAGACTGGCGGGATCGCACGAGATCGAAGCCGGACAGCGTGTGAAGATCCCGGTTCGGCTTCAGATACAGGGTCGCCTTCCCTTCCACGAACGGCTCCAGCACACCGCTCATGCGGCTCTTCGGCCGGAGCGCACCGCGCGCGAGGGCAGAAAGCGGACCGTGGTCGAACGTCAGCAGGCGGAGAATCTTGCTGGTGTCGCCGAACCGGTAGGTCTGCAGAACCAGGCAGGACGTCGTGACGATGGGCACGGCGCAAAGCTAAGAACCGGATGCCGGGGCGGCAATTACGACCGGGACGAAGCTCAGTCCCGAACTCCGATGTCCGTCGTTCCGAATCCCGAACCGGTCTCCGAGATCGCCGTGCCGTCGGGATTGAGCAGCAGCATCCTGCCCGGGGCGTCGGTACGGAACGTGGAACATACGATCCGCCCGTCGGGCAGCGCCGTTGCGGTCCAACAATCGACCCGAGCATCGGATCCGTCTCGGGTCTCGACTGGATTCGAGGGCCCACGATCGAAGCTGCCGCTCTGCGGATCGAACCGCAGCAGAGCCAGTGACAGGTAATCCTCGGTCGTCGTGACATAGACCTTTCCGTCGGCTCCGAGCGCCAGGTTCACGCCATTCGCATCGAGCGTTCGGCTCGATATGACCTGACGCGAGTCGGGATCTATGGTGACCAGCGCCCCGTCGGAATTCGGGGCGAAGGTGGTCGGATCGAAGGTTCCGCCGGCCAGGACGATCAGACGGTTCCCTGCGAGCAGCGCGTCCGCCGGGTTCGGCGCGTCGGCGGGAAGCTCGATCACGGCCAGAGGCGCGCCCGCCCGGCTCAGAACGACGACGCGCCCCCTGCCGAGCGGCTCGTAGGTTCCGCCATCGTCGTCGAGGTTCGCATCGATCGCGAAGAGCTCGTCTCCAGCGGGCACGACGCGTTCGACGAAGGTCCCCACATCGGTCGCGACGGTCGTGGCCACGCCGGCGCCCGGGGATAGCCTGTACACGGCGTCGCTGCCCCGTCCGCCCACCCACAGAACGCCTTCCGGATCGAATCCCGCCCGCGAGGGATTCACCAGGGCCGGCTCGGGTCCGGGAAACACCGCTTCCGCGACCAAGCCATCGGACAGATCGACGAGCACCACGCGACTGCCGCCGAAACTGCTTACGGTGCTCGCAGCGATCGAACCGTGGAGTGCCACTCCCACCCCGTCGAAACCGGCGCCGAGATCTACCGGAGACCCGGCCGGAACGACGGAATTGCCGCTGACCCGAAACGGAGCGAGGGTCTGCCCGGTCGAATTCAGAGCCAGGAGGTCTGCTTCGACACCGGGAGTCGGACCGGTGGGTTCGTCGTCGCCGCACCCGGCGGGGACTGCAGCGAGCAGGAGAATCGAAACAACCGCGAATCGGGCGCGGGCGAGCCACCGGACGAGACGGAAATGAGACCCTGCAGCTCTAGGAGCGTCCGACATGTGGCTGTCCTTTCCCGGGCCGATCGTCGAACCCCGTAACAGCGAAGTGGATGGCATCAGCGATATCTGACCGTGAGCGAGAGGCGACGTCCAGGCTCGGGGTGCAGCTCCACGAGTTCGTAGTAACGATCGAGCAGGTTGTCGACCCTGCCCTCCACCTCGAAGCCGGCAACCCCGAGCGGGGGTCTCCAGGCGATGGCGAAATCCGCGGTCGCGAATCCCGGTAGCGACCGGGTGCCGGCGACCGTCGTGGTTCGCGATCCTGTCCAGCGGACCCAGGCCCGGATCGAGAGACGCGTCGACCACCGCTGGAGACCGAGCGTCGCCGCGGTGCCGGGGCGATACGGCACGGGATTCTGATTCGACCCGAATCCGAGTCGGCTGTGATCCAGGGTGGCGGCTGCGCTCAATCCCCAGCCGGCCGAGCGGGTTCGCTGCGTAGAAACCTCGACCGAGCCTTCGACCCCGTAGCTGACCAGCCTGTCCAGGTTGCGAGGCGTCCACAGGGCCGCCGCGCTCGCCAGCCACACGATCGGATCTTCGGTCTGCCGGTACCAGCCGGAGATTCCTCCGGACAGTTCGTATCCGCCCGCGTCACTGCTTCCCTCCAGGCCCATCTCTGCGTCGAGAATGACACGCTCGGGCTCGAGATCCGGATTCGAGCGAACACGCAATCCCGGCGAGAAATTCAGATCTGCGAGGGTCGGCATGCGAAATGCCTGTCCTGCCCTGGCACGCAGGGCGATGCGTGAGCCGACGGGGACGCGCAGCCCGATCTCCGGGCTCACCGCCGCCCCGTCGGCCGTGCCGTCGATCGAAATGGCAGGACGCACGAGAAATGTCTCGACAGAGAAGGAGCGGGCCGCCGACCCGCCGATCATCAGCCGCCGGACCTCTCCGGAGAGGTCATCGCCCTCGAGGCTCTCCAGCGAAAAGCGGCCGGCCAGTTCCAGCCTCTCCGGGCCTCCGGTCCTCGTCTCGACTCCGGCACCGAGAATCCGCGCGTCCCGAGTGGTGGTCTGCCCACCGCCTGTCCCCATATCCCAGTCGGAGGTGGACCAACCGAACCGTCCGGATATCCCGATCCGGCTTCCCTCCCACCCCAGCGAGGCGACCGCTCTTCCCTCCTTCCACCGCGCCCTGTCGAACAGTCGGTTCCCCATGGGACCCGGGCTCCCTCGCTCGACGGCATCGTACCGGAACCCGAGGCGGGTTCGCCCGCGCGAAGCGGAGGACGCGATCGAGAAGCGCGAGCCGTCGGTATTCGTGCGTGTTTCGACGGGAGAACCCGGAACCAGGCGATTCTTGAAGGAAAAGTCGTTCTCGGCGTGGTCCGCCGAGATCGAGAGTGAGGCCCTGCCAGCGGTTCCCGATCCGGCGACCTGAACCTCGCCTCCGAGGCCCCCGAACGACGACACCCGGAGTGCGCCTGTCGCCTCGGACGCGCGCGCTTCTCGGGAGCTGAGGAGCAATACGCCTGCCATCGCTCCGGTACCGTAGCGTGCGGAAGAGGCGCCGCGAACGAGCGTCGCCGAACTGAGCGTCCCGATAGGGACCGTCGACAGATCCGCCCGCCCGGTCATCGGATCGTTCAGCGGATGTCCGTCGAGCAGGACGAGAACGCCCTCCGGGCGACTGCCCCGAACGCTGATGAACTCCCCTCCCGCCAGCGCCGAGCCTCTCGTGGAGGATCCGGAAACGCTCGACAGCCACTCGCCGAGATCGCGCCACGGGACCGGTGCACCGTCGAACTGCACCTCCGACACGGACCGAGTGAGAGACTCATCCCCAGGCCGCCAGCGAACGGTCGCTTCGATGGCGGGGAGCACCAGGGGATCGGCAGGTCGATCCTCCTCTTGCGTCAGACCGCTCCCAGGAATCGCGATGACCAGGGCAATACACCCGGTGAGAGAGCGGAACGGCCGCCGCCTCATCTCGGTCGCCCACCAGCATTCGAGTCCCCATCCGGCGCTACGGGAATGGCGAGCCGCCCCAGCTCGCCGAGGTCCCGCACGTCCACCGCGCAGCCGAATGCCGCACCCAGCCGCTCTGCCGTGAACACTTCCTGCGGCGTGCCTGTGGCGGCCACACGTCCATCCGACAACAGCACGACCCGATCCGAAAACCGGCTGGCGAGGTTCAAGTGATGCGTGACAGTAATCGTCGTAAGCGACTTTTCCCTCGTCAGTTGGGCAATCTGACGAAAGGTGTTGTACTCGTGGGCGAGGTCGAGGTGCGCGACCGGCTCGTCCAGCAGCAGCGTGTCAGCCTGCTGCGCCAGGGCCCGAGCCAATCGTGCCCGCTGCAGCTCGCCCGCCGACAGGGTGAACAGATAGCGCTCGGAGAACTCATCGAGCCCGACTTCCCGGAGGGATGTCGCCACGATGTCCCGGTCGGAGTCACCGGCGGGACGCCAGGACCCCAGATGAGGATGCCGCCCCATGGCTACGAGCTCGCGCACTTTCAGCGGAAAGGCGAATTCCTCCGTCGCCGATACGAGCGCCACGCGCCGCGCCAGCTCCCGCCGCGGCCATTCCATGCTGGGCCGCCCCTCGAAGCGCGCCTGTCCGGAGTCGGGGCGGAGGATTCCGAGCAGGGCGCGCAGCAACGTGCTCTTCCCTGCTCCATTGGGCCCGAGCACCGAGGTATGTACGCCCGGTTCGAAGACCAGGCTGACATCGCGAAGCGCCGGCTCTCCCGCTTCGCCGTAGCGGACGGTCAGGTTCTCCACCTGGAAGCTCAAGTCGATCCACCCCGGGTGCGAAGCAGGACGAGGAAGAAGGGAACGCCGAGAAACGCCGTGACCACACCGATCGGGATCTCGACAGGTCCTCCAATGACCCTCGCGGCCGTATCCACGACCAGGAGCGCGGCTCCGCCGGCGAGGAAGCACGTGGGGATCAGTCCGCGATGTGCACTGCCCCAGACCATCCGCACGGCATGTGGAACGACCAGTCCCACGAATCCGATGACGCCCGCGACGCTCACGGTGACAGCGGCCAGCAGCGATGCGAGGAAGAACGCGATCCGCTTGATCCGCTCGACCTCGGTCCCGATCGCGGCTGCCGTTTCTTCGCCGAGCGCAAGGGCATCGAGGTGTCGTCCGAGTCCCCACGCGGCGGCGGATGCCGGAATTGCCCAGGCGGCGAGGACCGCCACCATCCGCCAGGAAAATCCAGACAGGCTGCCGAGGGTCCAGAAGAAAGCTGACCGCAGTGTCTCGGCAGGCGAGAAGACCAGAATGAGAGTGATGCACGCCCCGAAGAAAGCGCTGACGACGACCCCGGCCAGGATGAGGACCCGCGTGTCGAGTCGGTCGGATACGCGGGCGACGGCGAACACGATGGCGATGGCCAGCAGTCCGCCGATCAGTGCCGCGACGGGAAGCAGAAAGCCCCCGAGCCTGCCCAGGCCGAGAGCCAGCGCTCCGACCGCGGCGAGCGCCGCACCGGAGGAAACGCCGAGCAGGTAGGGCTCGGCCAGGGGATTCCGGAGTAGCGCCTGGAAGACGGCCCCCGAAACGGCGAGCGACGCCCCGACGAGCACGGCCCCGAATACTCGTGGCAACCGCAAGTCGATTACGATCCGGCGCGCGATCTGGTCTCCGCCGCTTCCGAAGGCGCCGACTACCTCGCCCGGAGAGAGACCCGCCGGACCGACCATCGTGCCGACGGCAGCGCTCCCGAACAGTAGAGCCAGGAGAACCAGGTAGCGGGCTCCCGAGTTCACCACTGCAGCTCCGGGTGGAGAACCTCGGCCAGCGCCCGGGCCGCTTTCCCGATTCTCGGACCGAGTCGGTGCAGCAGTCCCGCATCCACCGACCGGACCCGCCCGTCTCGCACCGAAGGTATGACCGCCCAGCCCGGGCGTGTTGCAGGGTCGGCAGGCATTCCGTCGGGCATGATCGGAACGAGGATCAGCTGCGGTGACCGGACTACGATGGCCTCCAACGAGACCTGCGGTGACGGCGCCGCCAGGTCCCCGAAGACGTTTTCACCACCTGCTATCGACACGAGAGTGTCCAGATAGCTGCCCGCGCCCACAGTTATCGCAGGTGGCCAGGCTACGTCGTAATAGACGCGAGTTCGGGGCAGGTCACGAGTCGCGCGAGCCACTTCCGCGAGATCGAACTCGATCGAGGCCCACAACGACTCCGCGGTGCTCTTGCGTCCGAGCAGGTCCCCCAACCGCAGAACGTTGCGCTGCAGATCGTCGAGGTCATCGATCCGGATTGCCAGGACGGCGATATCGAGCCGCTCGAATTGGTCCACGGACCGAGCGTTGTCGGAGCCCGCATAGAGGATCACGAGGTCCGGATTCCGTGCGATCACGCTCTCGGCATCCGGGCGAAGCGCGTCCCCGACGCTGGGGACGGACCTCACCTCCGGCGGTTGATCATCCCAGGTCGAGCGACCGGCAACGCTACCCCCGGCCCCGAGCGCGTAGAGCACTTCGGTGATGGCCGGAACGAGGGATACGATACGCGTCGGCGCATCGGGCAGGCTAATGTCCCTGCCCAGGTCGTCGGTCAAGCGGACCTGAGCGGCGATCGATGGCGCCAGCGCATGCAACAGCAGGATGACGCCCAACAGCGCGATCGTCGATCGCTCCGCAAAGCGGTACGCCAAAAAAACCCGTCCTTTCTTCAGAAAGGCCGGGCATGACCGAGCCAGCAAAGATTGCCTGCCTCGCCCACACCCTTCCCGCGAAGAGCGTCAGTGGGCAGGGAGGGGCTCGTCTCCTGGCTCGAGAGAACCGGCCGGTGCCGGGCTCCCTCTCACAGTGGCGGGGCCGCGTCGGATTCTCACCGACTTCCGTGGGCCCGATCCCTGATGCACGAAGGCTGAGTTTAGCGAGAGATTTCGGGAATCCGCAAGAGCCCTGACCGGGTGCGTTCTGCCATCCTTGCGATCAAGTCGAAGGAGGTCTCGCCAGCCGGTAAGAAATGGCGGCTGCCCCCAGCAACGCAACTCCGATCAGGCCCGCGATCAGCACGGGGCCCCAGGCGACGGGCTCGGACTCGATCGTCAAGCCGACCGACTCTCCCGGCTCGAGGTCGGAGGCCACGAATCGCCGTGCTTCCGATCCCGGCGGCAGTTCGCCGAGTTCGCCGGGCCTCAACCCGCGCAGGCCGTCCTCCCCGACACCCACCAGGATGAGCTCGAACCGCTCGGTCGGGTACTCGATCGGAAAGTCCAGCTCCGTTCCCTCGATGAAGTATCCGTAGGAGAGGCGCATTCCGTTTGGCGGCAGCGTGGCCCTGGCTTCGACCCTTCCATCCGACTCGGTAATCGATCCGGGCGAGTTACCCCCCTCTATGGGGGCCCAGGACTGATAGCCACGCGGCAGGAGCATCGACCAGATCGGAATCGAGGCATCCGTTGTCCGCAGTGCGCGTCCGGGGGTGCCGGCTACGTCGACGATTTCGCCGACCTGAAGGAGGCCGTGCGCCGTCGGGCTCACCACCACGTGCCGCAGCAGCACGGGGTTATTCGTAACGGGCGCCTCGATGGACTCGACCTCGTGCACGTAGATGGCGTAGGGGTCGGGCGCCTCCACTCCGGCGTGCAGTATCGGACCGAAGTAGCTGACTCCACCGCGCACGGAAGCGGCAGCATAGAGAATCTCCGGATTCTCCGCTTCCTCGATCGTCAGACGAAACCGCCCGGAGGCGTCAGCCGTCGTGGAATCTACGACCTCGCCGGAGACCGAGGTGATGCGGTGAAGCAGCACCACGGCCCCTGACACGGCCGTGGAATCGGCGGCCGAGTAGACGGTACCGCGGATCTCCTGCGCAGGGAGCGCCGCGGCCGAAGCGGCGAGCATGACGAGCAGCAACGGGACAAGGGCGTGACCGCTGCCTTTGCGACCAGGAACAACAATCCGGGTCCCGATCAAGGTACGAATTTCCCGAAGTCCTCGGGGTCGAGGCCCTTCAGGTATTCCCGCAGACTCTCGCCCGTCGGCCGTGCTTCTCCCTCACTCGCCCCAGCAGGTTCGGACTCGCCTTCCGGAGGCATCCAGGGCGGGACGGGATCGTCCTCGTCCGGCTGATCGATTTCGAGTTGGGTACGGCCGAGAAGTCCCGCCGACGCGAAGATCGGAGCCGCAGCCCTGAGAGCCAGGGCGACACTGTCGCTGGGGCGGGAATCGATCGAGATCATCTCTCCGTTCCGACGAAACACCAGCGACGCGAAATAGGTGTTCTCCTCGACGCGCGTGATGAGCACGCGCACGAGCTCGCTGCCGAGACTGCCTACGATGGTGCTCACCAGGTCGTGGGTGAGGGGACGACTGAACTTGATGCCCGCCAGTTCCATGGCGATGGCACTGGCCTCCGCCGGACCGATCCAGATCGGCAGCAGACGCTCTCCTTCCACCTCCCGGAGAATGACGACAGGCGTATTGGATGCCTTGTCGAGCCCGAGGCTCGCGACCTCGACCCGCACCAGATCTCCGGATCCCATTCCTCCGCCCTCGCTCATGCGCTCCCGGTTTCCACGCTCAAGTCCCCACATCCCAGGACTTCAGGTACTCGACCTGCTCCCGGGTCAACGTGTCGATCTCGATCTCCATCGAAGCCAGCTTCAGCGCCGCGATCTCGCGGTCGAGCCGATCCGGCACCCGATGAACCTGCTTCGACAGCGCTCTCCCTTCATCCGCAAGAAGATACTCGGCGGCCAGCGCCTGGTTCGCGAACGACATGTCCATGACGCTCGCCGGATGGCCTTCAGCTGCCGCGAGGTTGATCAATCGGCCGTTTCCGAGCAGGGCGATACGCTTGCCGTCCACCACGTATTCCTCAACGAACGGGCGCAGTTCGATGGGGTCCGACTCCGAGATCGACTGCAGTCCCTTGACGTCGATCTCGATATCGAAGTGCCCCGAGTTACAGACGATCGCCCCATCCTTCATCCGGCGGAAATGCTCTTCTCGCACCACGTGGGCATTCCCGGTGAGAGTCACGAACAGATCGCCTTCGGGGGCCGCATCGGCCATCGGCAGCACACGAAAACCATCCATCGTGGCTTCGAGAGCAGCGAGCGGATCGACCTCGGTCACGATCACGCTCGCCCCGGCCCCTCGTGCCCGCATCGCGACTCCACGCCCGCACCAGCCGTACCCGGCAACGACTACGGTACTCCCGGCGAGCAGCATGTTGGTCGCACGCAGGATGCCGTCGAGGGTAGACTGACCGGTACCATAGCGGTTGTCGAACATGTGCTTGGTGAGGCTGTCGTTGACGGCGATCACCGGGAACTGGAGGATTCCGTCCTTCGCCATCGCGCGCAGACGCACGATTCCCGTCGTGGTCTCCTCCGTCGAACCTGCCACGCCTGAAACGACCCGCGCGCGATCGCCGGGCGAGAGATCCGCGATCCAGCTCCGGACCGGTCCTGCAAGGTCGTCAAGACGATCGAGTGCGATCATGTGGAGTGCCCCGACGAGGTCGGCGCCGTCATCCATGGTCACCGCGGGCCGGTGTTCGAGCGCGGCACGGATGTGATCGTAATACCTGTCGTTGTCCTCTCCCTTTACCGCATAGACTCCTATTCCCAGCTCCTGAACCAGCCAGGCAGCCACATCGTCCTGCGTGGAAAGAGGATTGGACGCGCACAGAACGACGTCCGCTCCACCGGCCTTCAGCGTCCGCATGAGATTCGCCGTTTCGGTCGTCACGTGGAGACAGGCCGACACCCTGACGCCATCGAGCGGCCTCTCCGTCTCGAATCGCTCCCGGATGCTTCGCAGAACGGGCATGAACCGATCGGCCCATTCGACTCGCTTCCGTCCCGACTCCGCCAGCGACAGGTCAGCGACATCATGGCCCGGCAGATCTACGCGTGTATTCACCTTCACCCCTTCGATTCGATTCTGGTCGATTCGCTCCGGCGGTCAGACGGCCGAAAGCAGGTCCTTGATCCGGTCCGTACGCTCCCACGAGAATGCGCCGTCCTTGCGAGGCTTTCGCCCGAAATGCCCGTACGACGCGGTCTGGCGATAGATCGGCCTCCGCAGTCCGAGCGCGTCGATGATCGCAGACGGCCTGAGGTCGAAGACCTTGCGCACCACCCGGACCATATCCTCATCCGGCATCGCCCCCGTGCCGTAGCTGTTGACCATCACGGACACAGGACGTGAGACGCCGATCGCGTAGGCCACCTGGATTTCCACTTCCCGGGCGAGACCCGAGGCGACCAGGTTCTTAGCCACCCATCGAGCGGCATAACTGGCCGAACGATCCACCTTCGTCGGATCCTTGCCGCTGAACGCTCCCCCTCCGTGACTGCCCAGGCCTCCATACGTGTCCACGATGATCTTGCGGCCCGTCACCCCGGCATCTCCGTGCGGCCCACCCGTAACGAATCGGCCTGTAGGATTTATGTGGTAATGGAGGCCCTTCCGCTTCGGCATCAGCGCTTCCGGGATTTCCGGGTGGATGACGTGCTCCTTGATCGCGCTTTCCAGTTCCTCCTTGCCGACCGACGGGTCGTGCTGCGCGGACAGCACCACGGTCCGGACACAGAGAGGCGTACCCTCGTCGTATTCGACCGTTACCTGAGCCTTCCCGTCCGGCCGAAGCCAGGGAAGCGTTCCCTCGCGTCGTACCTTCGCCAGGCGACGCGTCAGGGCGTGCGCGATCGCGATCGGTACGGGCATCATGCCCTCGGTCTCGTTCGTCGCGTAGCCGAACATCATGCCCTGGTCCCCGGCTCCGCCCCTTCCGACCCCACGGCTGATGTCGCCCGACTGGCGTCCGATGGAAGTGAGGACCGCGCAGGATCGGTGGCTGAAGCCGAAATGCTCGTCGTCGTACCCGATCTCGCGAACGGTTTCGCGCGCGATCGCACCGAAATCCGGATGGGCCGAGGTCGTGATCTCCCCTGCCAGGACGATGAGGCCCGTGGAGACGAGCGTTTCGCAGGCGACTCGGGCGTCTTCATCCTCGGTGAGGATGGCGTCCAGAACGGCGTCCGAGATCTGGTCGGCGATCTTGTCGGGGTGGCCTTCGGTGACCGACTCCGACGTGAACATGTGGTGATTTCTCTGCGACACGTTCTCTCTCTTTGTCCCTTGATGATTGAGGCGCGAAGCTACGGGCGTGCAGAGGGCCCGGCAAGCGAAATCGTCAGCCCTCGAGGACGGTTCCACCCACCTTGAGGGCACCCGTTCGGTCGAGGTATTCCTGTACGATCCCACGGACGTCCTCGCCGCTCTCGCAGCGAGCATTCCCCGCACAGAGCGCTACGAGATCGGAAACCGAAAGGTGCCGGATCAGCTCCCGGATCTCGGCCAGCGAGGAGAGCGATACGCTGAATTTCCGATACCCGAGGCCGAGGAGTACCGCGACACCGATGGGGTCGGCCGACAATTCTCCGCAGACGGACAGGTCCAGGTGGTGGTGCTCGCATGCTTCGACAACGCGGGCGTAGAGACGGATCAGCGCCGGGTGAAGCGGATCGTAGAGCTCGGCGACCTTCGGATTCCCCCGATCGGCTGCGAGCACGTATTGCGTCAGGTCGTTCGTGCCGAGGCTTACGAAATCAACGTAGGGGGCGAGCAGGTCGAGTGTTTCGACGGCAGCGGGGGTCTCGACCATCAGACCGACCGGGACTCCACCGCTTCCTGGCTCCTTGCCCAGGGCACCGTACGTCGATTCGAGGTGCTCTCGGGTCCGGATCAGTTCGTCCGCCGATGTCACGAGCGGGACGAGCAGCCGGACGTTGCCATGGTCCGCCGCTCGCACGGCCGCTCGAAGCTGATTCTGGAACAACTCCGGCTCGTCCAGACAAACGCGTATCGCACGCCAGCCGAGGTACGGGTTGTCCTCCTGTTTCATCGACATGAATTGCGGGTACTTGTCGCCACCGATGTCGAAGGTGCGGATTGTCACCTCACGCCCGGGAAATGCCTCTACAACCGAGCGGTAGGCATCGAATTGCTCCTCCTCGGACGGAATCTCCCGGTGTCCGATCACGAGGAATTCGGTGCGAAGCAGGCCGACCCCCTCGGCGCCCAGACGAATCGCTTCGTCGATCTCGAACGGCTGATCCAGGTTCGCCTGGACCACCGTGTGCACTCCGTCGACGGTCTCGGTCGGCTTTGCGGCCAGCTCGGCCAGGATCTTCCTGCGAACCTGAAGCTGGGCGAGCGCACGATTGTGCGACTCGATCTCGGCCGGTGTCGGATCGACGATCAATCGCCCCGACTTGCCGTCGACGAGCAGTTCACACCCGTCGGCGATCCTGGCGAGCTGCGGCCCCACGTCGACGACGGCTGGAATTCCGAGCGAGCGTGCAATGAGAACGCTGTGTGAGCCTCGAGTACCGGCCGCCGTGATCATCCCGAGCACCCGGTCGGGACGCATGCGAACCGCCACGCTGGGAGCGATATCGTGAGCCACGACGATAGACGGTTCCTCGTCGTCCGACATCTCCAGCCCGGGTGCCGGATGGCCGAGCAGGCAGGAGAGCACGTTTCCACGGACGTCTCGCAGGTCGGCCAGCCGATCCATCACCATGGCGTGAACCGACTCCATCATCTGGACGCGCTGCTCGAGCAACTGCATCTCGAATGCGCGCTCCGCGCTGAGCAGGTTCTCCCGAATATACGCTTCCGTACCCGCCACCAGGTCCGGATCCTCGATCATCCACGCCTGAGACTCGAACACCTTTCCTTCGAATCCTCCCAGTAGCTCCGTCGTCTCGTGCTGAAGCTCTACGAGCCGCGAGAGGGCCTCTGCCCGAGCCCTGTGGAAACGCTCGATCTCACGGTCCACTTCGGCCGTGGCGATCGAAGTATGCGGGATCGACGGGATCTCCCAGCTGATGTGCCTGACCGGGCCCAGCGCACGACCGGGAGAGGCGCCCACGCCTTCGAGCAACAGACTCATGATCGAGCCCCCGGTTCGTCGACTGCGGAGCCGTAGTCGATCTCGCCTTCCCCGAATCCGGACTCTACGAGCAGCGAAAGCTCTCGGATCGCGCCGGGCGCGTCGACACCCTCTGCCCGGATCCGAAGCTGGGAACCGAACTCGGCTGCCAGCATCATCACGCCCATGATGCTCTTACCGTTTACCTCGAGGCCGTCCTTCTCGACCGTGATGTTCGATGCGAACCGCGATGAGAGCTTGACGAACTCCGCGGCCGGTCGGGCATGGAGCCCGAGCCGGTTCGGAACCCGAACCGTATTCTCGGCAATGGAGTCGCCGTTACCTCTCATCTCGTTCCCTTCGGACAAGTTCTGGATCTCCTCTCACCCGATCAGTGTCGCTACGACGAGCCACGCGATTGGAATGGCGAGTACCAGGGCCGCCGCGACTCGACCCGCACGTCGCGGCCAGCGAAATGCCACAAGCGCTACGAACGCAGCGACGGCGGCCAGACCGCCAAAGAAACCGTTCCACTCGACCACATCCAGGACGCTGCGACTCAGAAGAACCGCATCCAGACCCAGCAGAAACAGAATCAAGGGTGCGAGGCGTCGCGGAACCCATTCGAGCCAGCTCTCGTGGAGCGCCTTGCCCACGCCCAGACCTTCCCGCCAGCCGCTCCGAAAGCCCCAGACGCGGATCGCGATGTGACCGGCGTTGAAGGTGAGCAGAAACAGGGCCACCGACCAGAGGGGATCCACCCCCAGGCCGAATGCGGCAATCGCAGACAGCAGGCACACGGGACGCCATGCAGCCCAGATCAGGCGATCTCCCACGGTGCCGAGTGGGCCGCGAAGCGCGGTCCGGAACCTCTCGATGCTCGCGCTGCTCTCGCCGTCCAACTCGGCACGGGCCAGCGCCCCCGCTGCCAACCCGGCCAGATACGGGTGCGAATTGAAGGCCGATTGGTGCCTCGCTACCGATTCGCTGAGGCGAACGGGATCCCCCGCATGTATCCGTCGCAGAAGAGGAAGCATCGTGAAGGCCATACCGCCGCCGATCATGGTGCGGTAGTTCCACGACCCCTGCACGGCGAAGCTCCTCCACCAGGCCGACCACAGGTCCTTGCGAAGAGGTCTCATGCCCTCATCCCGCCATTCCCACGGCTATGGCCCCTGCAACCGCACCGACGAGCAACAGCGGCCATCCCCGCAGTCCCGTCGAACTCGTGCGCCCCCCGGCTCCCGCCGATGCGGCCATGGCGGTGACCAGCATCGCGGCTCCCCAGGCGGTAGCCCTGCCGGATGCAGGTTGGCCTACCGACCAGGCGGCTGCCAGAACCGCCGGTGCGACGAATCCCGCCGTCAGGAGAGCCCCTCGCACGGCGTCCAGACGAAGTGCCAGACGATGTCTGCGTTCCAGCAGGGCCGGTCGTGCGGCAAGCTCAGCGGCATTCGACATCAGCCGCTCGTTCCCGCGCCTCCTCAGCTGAACCGTCACCGCTCCGATCCAGCCGACCGCCCACCCGGCGAGGATGGCTGCGACGAGGGCTCCCAGGGAGGCTCCCCCGGCAGCCGCGTATGCGGCTCCAGCCACGAGACCTGCCGGACCGGAATCCGGGTACCGGGCAGCCCCGAATGGCGGGTGCCGCAGGCTCATCAATTCGAGGACGGCTCCCACCAGGAACCCGGATGCCGGATCGCCGAGCAACCAGCCGCCGAGTGTGCCCGAGACCAGGGGGCGTGAGACCATCACTTGTGGCCACGAGACCGCGTCCATTGCCAGAATTCCGCCGAGAACGACGAGAATCAGCCAGCCGGCGGTATGCAGCGGTATCTCAGCCAGCGGCACGAACGAGCTCCTCGAACGGCACCTCGCGCGCGGAGGGAAGATCTCGGGCGCTCACGTGTCTGCACCGGTCCTCGATCTTTCTGAGATCCGCGATCTCGTCGGGCGACAGATGAACGTATGGCAGGACTCGACGCCGCTCTGGCCCCGCATGAAGGCCTCCCAGATTCACCCGGCGGCCGTCCAGGATCCCGGCCTCCGCCAGGCATCGCATCGTCGACGGCGAGCGTGTGAGCAGTGCACCCCGACCCGGGAGGGCGTCGAGTTCCTCGAATCGTTCGATTGCCTCTTCGAGACCTACGAAGAGAGCATCGACTCCCTCGGGAAGTCCGGCGGCGTAGAGGTCCTTCTCCCACTCGCTCGCCGCGACCTCATCGTCCACGATCACGTAGTATTCGAGCTCGAGTCGCATGCCCCATCCCACGATCACCTGGCCGTGGAGCAGTCGCTCATCGATGCGAAACAGGTCAAGCGCCATCGCTGGACTCATGATCGGAGAGGACACGGATTCCGTCGTGTCCCTTCTCTGCCGCTCGGTTCGCCAGCTCGGCCGGGGGCATATCCCTGTGGAAGAGGAAATCGAGCAGCATTGGAAGATTGACGCCCGTCACCACCGCGAACGAGTCCCGCCTTCGTCCGACCGCACGGCTGGCGAGGGTGCAACTCCCGCTGGCGAGGTCGGTGAACACCACCACCGGACCGGTGCGTGTCGGTCCCTCGACCCGGTCGCGGAGCTCATCGGGGCCGCAATCCTCGTTGGAGATCGGAATCAGCGCGCCATGAATCCCCGCGATTCCCTCCGCCGCCTCCACGAGGGCCGCCGCGAGTCGTCCATGCGCAACGACCACGCCCGTCGTCGGACTCACTCGTAGTCCTCCTCCAGGTAGTCGCGCACCGGTTGCATCATGGCGCGGAGATTCTGCTCGAACAGCCTGGCCGAGTCGACCCCGGCGTAGCGCAGGAGGTGTCGCATCGCCACCACCTCGCTGATGACCGTGATGTTCTTGCCCGGGTTCAGGGGAATGACCACCCGCGGGATCTCAACCCCCAGGATATCCGTGGTCTCCTGCACCAGTCCCGTCCGGTCGTACGTCGCTTCGTCGCTCCAGTGCTCGAGCTGCACGACGACCTCGATCCGCTTCTGCTGCCGCACGGATCTTATTCCGAACAGCGCCCGTACATCGATGATTCCAATTCCGCGGATCTCCATGTGGAACTGCTGATGCTCGATCGCTCGGCCGATCAGCACGTCCACGCCTCGTCTGCGAACCAGTACGACATCGTCGGCAACCAGCCGGTGTCCCCGCTCGACGAGATCCAGCACGCACTCGCTCTTGCCGATCCCGCTCTGACCTACGAACAGAAGACCGACGCCGTACACGTCGGCCAGCGATCCGTGGATCGCGGTCGACGGAGCGAATTCGTCTTCCAGAAAAGGCTTGATACGCTGGAAGAACTCGCCCGTCTTCAGTGATGAGCGAAGCAGCGGAACCGCATGCTCCTCCGCCAGTTCCACGAGTTCGTCCGGCAGTTCGAGTCCCTTGGTGACGATGATGCACGGTCGATCGTGCCGCATGAAGGCTCGGAGCACTTCAGCCCGCTCACTCGCCTCCAGCGAATGGAGGTACATGATCTCCGTCTCGCCCAGAACTTGAGATCGGCGCCTTGGCAGGCGTTCGGCGAACCCCGCGAGGACGAGACCCGGGCTCGAGATGTCGGCACCCGTGATCTTTCTATCCAGTCCTGATTCGCCGGCTACGACCTCCAGTTGGAGAAGGTCGCCCCGCCGAGCCAGCAATTCCGCTACGGTCAGCGCGGTCACTCTTCCGGCTCGTCCAGGGTGGCAGTGAGGCTCGAGCCGGGCGGCGCCTTGTGATTCCGGCGGCGTTCCCGCTCTTTTCGCGCGCGTCTCGAGAGTCGGTCGTAGAGTCGATCCACGGCGGTGCGTATTTCCGATGCTTCGGCCTTTGCGACGACCGGTCCGCTGCCATCCACGCTCATCACCGCTTCGGCGATGCTGCGAGTCTTCTCCTCCGCCAGAATCACTTCAATCCGTGAAGCACGCGGCTCGAACTTCGACAGGCGCTCGAATCTCTCGTCGATGTGCTCTCGGATCGCGTCGGTGACGTCCACGTTCCGGCCGGAGATGATGATCTGCATCGCGTCCCTCCCTCCAGTTCACACTACCTTACGCAGAACGGCCTCTGTCTCATCGGCTGTCTGGTCCCAGGTGAATCTCGCTGCATGCCCGATCGCGCCATGTCCGAGCCGGTCCCGAAGCGCCGGGTCGGCTGCCAGCCTGCCGATCGCATCGGCCCACTTCTCGACATCGCCGTGCGGAACCAGGTACCCGGACACACCGTCCAGGACCGATTCGCGCAGTCCTGGCGCGTCGCTGGCGAGCGAAGGTGTCCCGCACGCAGCCGCTTCTATGTTGCTGATGCCCCACCCCTCTTTCGGCGAAGGATAAACGTGAGCCCAGGCGCGACGCATCAGTTCCCGCTTCTCCTCCTCCGTAACGTACCCCGCGAAGGTCACGAGGTCTCTCAGCGCCAGGGAATCGACGAGCGTCTCGAGACGCTGACGATCTTCCCCCTGCCCGGCGATCCGGAAATCCACCACGGTTCCCCGGTCTCGAAGCAGGGCCAGCGCTCGCAAGACGATGTCGACGCTCTTGTATCGCTGCAGTCGACCCGCATAGACGATCGTCGGCTCGGCGAATCGCTCCGAGAACTGAGCCGGGCAAAAGAAACCGTGGTCGATCCCGGGGTAGCTCACCGAGATCCGATCCCGCTGGAATCCACGCTCCACCAGATCGTCCGACGTGCTCTCCGAAATCACCAGTACCGGGATCTCGGCGTAGGCTGCAGGCATGAGTTTCTCGGCCGTCCACACCACAGCGGCGACCGGTGGCAGTTCCTGCCTGAATGCCGTCGCCCCGAACAGGTGAGGAACGAGTGCAACGACCGGAAGTGACGACCACTGCTTGCAGAACAACGGACACTTGTTGATGTCCTCCACGATCACGTCGAATTCGCGTCCTGCTTCGAGCCTGTCCTTGAAGGCCGAGAGTGCGTGAAGCGCGAAGGTGTATCGAGTTCCGGCACGGACGACTCGCATTCCGTCGAGCCGCGTCTCTGTCGGAGCACCCGTCCACCCTGAGCAGAGGAGAGTAACATCGTGCCCCCTGGCCGCGAGTCGTCCGAAAATCTCGTGCAGATGGATCTCCGCTCCACCCGCCCTCGGGTTCTCCCGATCCTGCCAGTTCACCACGAGAATCCGCACGCGACGTGTCGTCAGAGCTTCTGGTTCCGGCCTCTGGCGACGGCGTCCAGAACGCCGTTGACGAAGCGTGGACTCTCCTCCGTACCATACCGCTCCGCGAGCCTGATTGCCTCGTGAATTGCGACTCTTGTCGGCACGTCCGGGATCGTCAGCAACTCCGTCGTCGCAAGTCGCAGAATGCTCCGGTCGATCGCGGTCAGTCGTTCCAACCGCCAGTTCGCGAGGTTCCCCTGAATTCTGCTGTCCACTTCAGGCAGGTGTTCGGCAAGCGAGGCAAGTAGCGATTCCGCATATGGGCGGTATCTGTGCGAAATGCTCCGCAACGCGAAATTCCGCTCCGCGAAGGACGGCAGAGCCAGTTCACCGTCGGAGACATCCCACGCATAGAGCATTTGCAGGGCCCAGCTTCGCGCTCGCGACCGCGGGTTGAAACCACTCATTCGAGGCCAGCGGCGAGCCGGCACATGTCGAGAACCGCTTGCGCGGCCTCTTCCCCCTTGTTGCCCTTCACACCTCCCGAACGCGCCCGCGCCTGGTCGGCCGTATCGGTGGTCAGTAGTCCGAATCCGATCGGAACGCCGTACTCGCGCGAGAGTGTCTCCAGCCCCCGGGTCGCTCCCAGCGAGACATACTCGAAGTGCGGCGTCTCTCCCCGGATGACGCAGCCGAGAGCGATCACGCCATCGAGATTCCCCCGCCGCAACAGCCATGACACGCAGAGCGGAAGTTCCCACGCCCCGGGAACACGGTGGACGGCGATGCGCTCTTCCTCGACACCAGCCCCGAGGAGCGTCTGGATCGCCGCTTCCTGCATCGACCGCGTGACGGCCTCGTTGAATCGGCTGACTACGAGCGCGATCCGCAGCCGGGCCGACGACGAGGACGGCCCCGAAAACGCCGCATTCACGACGAGCCGAGCAGGTGCCCGAGCTTGTCCCGCTTGGCCTTGAGGTACTCGTGATTCAACTCGGTCACATCCGCCTCCAGGGCGACCCGTCCCGTGACCTCGAGACCGAATCCCTCGAGCCCGCTGAGTTTCTTCGGGTTGTTGGTGAGCAGACGGATCCGCTGCAGCCCCAGGTCCAGGAGGATCTGTGCCCCGATGCCGTAGTTCCGCAGATCTGCGGGAAAACCGAGGTGCTCGTTCGCCTCGACCGTGTCGAGTCCGCGATCCTGGAGCTCGTAGGCCTTCAGCTTGTTCAGGAGTCCGATCCCGCGGCCTTCCTGATCGAGATACACGATCACGCCGCGCCCTTCCGCCGCTACCTGACGCATCGCCGACTGAAGCTGCGACTGACAGTCGCATCGCTCCGAGCCGAATACGTCTCCGGTGAGGCACTTGGAATGAACGCGCACCAGGACGTCGTCCTCGCCCTCGACCTCTCCCATGACCAGGGCGATGTGCTCGCGCGAGTCCACGTCGTTCCTGTATCCAACCACGCGGAACTCCCCGAAAGGCGTGGGCAGACTCGCCTCCGCAACGCGGTGCACGAGTCGCTCGTGGCCGAGCCGATACGAGATCAGGTCTGCGACGGTGACGAACGGGAGACCGTGCTGCTTCGAGAACACCTCGAGTTCCGGTCGACGGGCCATGGTGCCATCCGCGTTGAGGATCTCGCAGATGACGCCGGCGGGCGCACAGTCGGCGAGCCGCGCGATATCGACCGATGCTTCCGTCTGCCCGACTCGCTGGAGCACGCCGCCACGCTTGGCGCGAAGCGGAAAGATATGACCAGGACGGATCAGATCAGACGGACTCGACTCCGGATCTACCGCCACCTGGATCGTTCGTGCCCTGTCAGCGGCGCTGATCCCCGTCGACACACCCTGTTCGATCGTGGCATCGATCGAAACGGTGAACGCCGTACCGTTCGGGTCGGAATTGCGACCGTCCGACATCAGCGGCAGGTCCAGTCTGTCGGCGATCTCGGGATCGAGAGTCAGGCAGACCAGTCCGCGGCCGTGTGTCGCCATGAAGTTGATGATCTCGGGCGTCACCTTCTCGGCGGCGCAGACGAGGTCCCCTTCGTTCTCCCGGTCTTCGTCATCGGCAATGATGACGAGACCTCCCTCCCGAATCTGTCGAATCGCTTCAACTACTTTCATATCTGCAGACGACTGCACGAATCCACTCCCGGATGTCATTTCGATTGCGTGCGCCGCGCGGCACCTGCGGCCGTGGCGGCGATGGCCTGATACGGCTCGAGGAGCCGGTCTACGTACTTCCCGATCATGTCAGCCTCGATGTTCACCTGACTGCCCGATCGCAGCCGACCGACGTTCGTATGCTGGAATGTATACGGAATGATCGCGACTTCCGCGACATCACCCTCGAGTCGATTGACTGTGAGACTGATTCCATCGATGGCGATCGAGCCGTAAAGAACCGTCAGCCTGCGGACTTCCTCCGGGAGTCTGACCCGGAGAAATACCGTCTCCCCCGCCGATTCCACCTCCGTGAGCTCGCCGGTGCCATCGACGTGACCCTGAACGATGTGTCCGCCCATGGGGTCGCCCGCCCTTATCGCTCTCTCCAGGTTCACTTCCCGACCCGGCTCGAATGACCCCAGCGTGGTGCGAGACAGGGTCGTCCGTATCGACTCGAACGAGAAACTCCCCTCTGCGCCGTCCACGCCGAACACGGTGTGGCAGACGCCGTCGATCGCGACGCTCTCCCCTTCTTCGAGTCGGTCCGCGAAGCCCGGCGCCGAAAGACGGAATCGCATTCCCTTCTCGAATTCCTCTCGCCCGGTGATCCGACCCACAGTCTCAACCAGTCCAGTAAACACTCAGGCCCCCTTCAGCACGGCTGCCAGCCGCGCGTGATTCCATTCGATCAATACGTCGTTCCCGGCCGGTCTGCTGCTCGCCAGTACCCATTCCCCGATTTCGGGATTCGTGAGGGCAGGTACTCCACCGGGTCCCATTACTCTCGGCGCGAGGTGCCAGTGAAGCCTCTGCACACGGCCTGCCGCAATCAGCGAATCGGCCATGACGGCTCCCCCTTCGCATAACACCGAGCGGAACCCCCGATCCACCAGTCTCGCGAACACTGCGTTCAGGTCCAGTCCCGGCCGCCCGGGTCCTGCGCCATCGACCGCAGCCTCACCTACCCGCTCGACCACGACTCCGGCTGCCTCGAGCCGCGCCACCTGACTCGGATCTGCGTCCTCTGCAGTGAACAGGATAAGCGGTGCCTGGTCGACGCTGAGAACCAGCTTCGATGTAGCGGAGAGACTGGCGCGGCTGTCGAGCACTACCCGTGCCGAAACGCGTTCCGGCGCCGGCCGACTCCTGACCGTCAGGAGGGGGTCGTCCGAGCGGGCGGTCCCGGAGCCGATCAGAACCGCATCAGCGGCAGCTCGAAGTCGCATTACCTCGTGGTTCGCCTCGGGACCGCTGAGGGCGATCCTCGCACCCGGGCGTTCGGCGATCCGACCATCCAGCGAGACCGCCAGCTTCAGCGCCAGAAACGGCTCGCCGGTAGAATGCCACCATAGAAACGGAGCGTTAGCCGTCGCGGCCTCCTCGGCAAGCAACCCTGTATCCACCTGCAATCCGCCACTGCGTAACACGTCGACCCCGCCTGAAGCGGCGGGATTCGGATCCCGGCTGGCCACGACCACACGCCGGATTCCGGACTCGAGGATCCGACGCGTGCAGGGCGGAGTCTTTCCCTGGTGCGTGCAGGGCTCCAGCGTGACGTAGAGCGTAGCGTCTTCAGCCGCCGCACCCGCCCGCTCCAGCGCTTCGACCTCAGCATGCGAAGCTCCGAATCGCTCGTGATACCCTTCGCCCACGATTTCGCCGTCCCGACTCACGACAACCGCTCCCACTCGAGGATTCGGCTCGACACGTCCCTCCCCGCGAAGCGACAACTCGATCGCTCTGCGCATCAGGCGAACCTCGCCGGGCTCGAAGTTCGTCATACGACCCGATTCACGCCGAACGTACGAGTCGCACCGTGCCATCACCCGGGACGATGCGGCCGCAATCGAATCCGCCTGCCGAACGAATTCCGGAATCGTCGAGCACCGACTCGCTTCGCTCCGCCGGTACGATCACGATCATGCCGACGCCCATGTTCAGTGTTTCGTACAGATCGCTGTCGGACAGTCCGCTCTCCTCGGCCAGGAGTGAGAACAGCGCGGGTCGAGACCAGCTGTCGAGGTCGACCACGGCGTCGCACTCGGCCGGTAGAACGCGTGAGAGGTTCCCGGGGATGCCCCCTCCCGTGATGTGCGCGAGCGCTCTCACGTCACCGGCCTCGAGCACACCCCGGAGCGGCTCGAGGTACGAACGGTGGACGCGCAGGAGGGCCTCCCCGACCATTTCACCTTCGAGTCCCGGCCACAGGTCGTTTACCCCGAGACCGAGACGCTCGAAAACGACTTTGCGCGCCAGACTGTACCCGTTCGTGTGAAGTCCCGTCGAAGGAAGGGCTATCAGACGGTCTCCCGCCCGAACCCCTTTCCTGCCCGGAACATCGAACACGCGTCGGCCGACAATGAACCCGGCGAGATCGTACTCACCGGGAGCATACATCCCGGGCATTTCTGCCGTCTCACCCCCGAGCAGTGCACACCCGTTGCGCCGACAGCCGCGGGCCACGCCTTCGATCACCTGAAAGGCGACGTCCTCCTCCAGCTTCCCGCAGGCAAAATAGTCCAGGAAGAAAAGGGGTTCTGCGCCTTCCGCGAGTATGTCGTTGACGCAGTGGTTCACGAGGTCCTCGCCCACCGTATCGTGAACGCCCGCGCGAGCCGCAACCAGGACCTTCGTTCCCACACCGTCTGCGCTGGCCACGAGTTCCGAGGCACCCGGCAGTCTGAAGCGCCCGCCGAACGATCCGAAATCGCCCTCGGCGGCAGCGGTTCGGGTGCTGGCGACCAGCTCGCCCAGTCGCCGGGTCAGGCTTTCGGCTGCGCGCAGATCTACACCCGCGTCCCGGTACGTAATGGGCTCCCCACCTGACCGGGCGTTCTCATTCGGGTTCACGCGCCCTCCTCCTCCAACTCGCGGATCATTCTCTCCGGCGCCGAAAGACCGAGCAGCCTGAGTCCCTGTCGCAGCGTCACCCTGACCGCATTGGCCAGACCGAGTCGAGCCTCCCGTGCGGGTCCCTCGGCGAGAACCCTCTTTTCCGGATCCAGGTTTCCCTCGTGATACCAGCCATTGACGGCCCCCGCGAGCTGCTCGAGGTACTGGCAGACCTGGTATGGCGCCCTCGCCCGTGCCGCGGACGCGACGACCTCGGGAAATCGCAGAACGGCCTTCGCCACCTCCCGCTCCGATGGCAGCTCCAGCGCGGCAAACTCTCGCATCGGGACGGCGTGTCGGTCCGGGTCCAGGTCCGCACGTTCGAAGATCCTGCACATGCGGGCATGTGCGTACTGCACCTTGTAGACCGGGTTCTTCTCCGAGGTATCGAGCGCGAGATCCAGGTCGAAGGCCATCGGGACCTCGGCCCTGCGCATCAGGAAGAAGTATCGGGCGACATCCGGACCCGTCTCGTCCAGCAACTCTCGCAGGGTGACGAAGGTGCCCGCCCGCTTGCTCATCTTCACCTCTTCGCCACCGCGCATGACGGTGACCAGCTGGATGATGATGACCTCGAGGAATTCCGGGTCCACACCCGCCGCCTCCAGCGCCGCCCGCATCCTCAGCACGTGCCCGTGGTGATCCGCGCCCCAGACGTCTATCGAGCGATCGAACTGGCGAGTCCGCTTGTCGATGTGATAGGCGATATCGGATACGAAATAGGTATGCGACCCGTCCCGCTTCACCAGCACCCGGTCCTTCTCATCACCGAAGTCGGATGTGCGGAGCCAGAGCGCCTCGTCGTCGCGGTATGCGGACCCGGACAGTTCGAGTCGCGCCAGCAGCTCGGGAACCTCACCGCCCTCGAACAGGCGGCTCTCGGCGAACCAGTTGTCGAACCTGACGCCGAACCTGTCCAGATCGTCAGCCTGCTCGTCTCGGAGTATCGCGGCAGCTCGCGCCGCGAGGTCCGCGATGCGACCGGAATCACCGAGAGATTCTGCGGGTTCCGCTGCATTCCCGGCCGGAGACTCGGTGCCGGGCCGGGAATTCTCACCCGACTCGGCGGCGATCCGGGAGGCGACGGCTGACAGGTACTCTCCCTGGTACCCCCCCTCCGGGACCTCCACAGTCTCGCCGCGAGCCTGTCGCATTCGCGCGTCTACCGAGCGCCCGAGGAGTTCGATCTGCCTGCCGGCATCGTTGACGTAGTATTCTCTCTCTACCGAGTGCCCCGTCCATTCGAGCAGCGAGGCGACCGCATCGCCGATCGCCGCCCCCCGACCGTGCGCGACGTGGAGGGGTCCAGTGGGATTCGCCGAGACGAACTCGACGTTGACCCGCTCCGACGAGGCCGCCGCAGACCGTCCCCAGTCGGATCCTGCCGGGACAACGCCGGCCAGTCCTTCCCACAGGACATCATCATCCAGTCGAATGTTGAGAAACCCGGGACCCGCTACCTCCACCGCAGCGATGCCGGACTGTCCGGTCGGGAGCATATCCGCCAGTTCCATTGCAATCTCCCGCGGCGGACGTCGAAGCGGACCCGCGAGGACGAGTGCGGCGTTCGTGGTCAGGTCCCCATGTGACGGGTCGCCCGGCCTTTCGAGGTGCGGGGTGAAGCCGTCCGGCGCACCCAGCTGGTCGACCGCATCCCTCAGCGCCCGTCGCAGTCCGTCGGGGGCAGAGACTTCATACTCAGGAGTCGTCATCACCACCGCCCGACGAATCCCCGGAACCGGTTGCGGATGACTCTCTCTTCGATCCGCCATCCTCGCCGGAGCGATTCTGCCCGTTCGAGCGCCCTCCGGACCCCGACGCCCCTCCGCCACCGTAATCGGTGGCGTAGAACCCGGGTCCCTTGAAGACCAGCCCGCCCCCCGAAGAGATCAGGCGGCGGACCTCTCCTCCACACTCCGGGCACTCCCGAATGGGATCGTCGCTGATGCGCTGCAGTCGCTCGAATGATATTCCGCAGGAATCGCACTCATACTCGTATGTAGGCATCCTCGTCTCTCTTCCATTGCTTCCGTGGCGGCCCGGGCTCAGGCCTGGAACGTGCCCCAGCGATCCCTGAGCACTCCGCTGATCTCTCCGATCGTGGCCCTCGCCTTCACGGCCGCGACAATGACGGGAACCAGGTTCTCGGAAGTGCCCGCGGTCTCGTCGACCTGCCTGAGTGCCGACGTCACGGCCCCGTCGTCGCGGTCGGCTCGAATCCTCGCCAGCCGCGCAGCCTGCTCTCGACCGAGTCTGGCAAAATCAGGCTGCTCCAGTCGGGGAGGATCCGTCGGTTCCTCGTAGCAGTTCACGCCCACGACCCTTCTCTCCCCACCCTCCAGCTCCAGCTGCCATCGATACGCGGCCTGGTGAATTTCCTCGCTCATGAACGGAATCGCCCGCGCGACGTCTCCAAGCTCATCGATACGCTCGAGGTAATGCCGGGCTTTCGTCTCGAGTTCGTCCGTCAGCGACTCGACGTACCAGGAGCCTCCGAGCGGGTCCGCGGTGGAGGCGGCGCCAGATTCCTCCGCCACGATCTGCTGTGTTCGCAAAGCCAGCTTCGCCGCCGCTTCCGTCGGAAGAGAAAGCGCCTCGTCGTATCCATTCGTATGCAGCGACTGCGTTCCCCCCAGCACGGCGGCCAGTGCCTGGACGGCCACTCGCACGATGTTGTTCTCCGGTTGCTGCGCGGTGAGGGTCGACCCCCCCGTCTGCGTATGGAATCTGAGGCGAGCGCTCCGATCGGAGCCGCCGAATTCATCGCGCATCATGCGGGCCCACAGCCGCCGGGCGGCTCTGAATTTCGCTACCTCTTCGAACAGGTCGTTGTGCGCTGCGAAGAAGAAGCTCAGGCGCGGAGCGAACCCCTCGAGGTCCAGTCCACGAGCAAGGGCTCCGCGAACGTATTGCCGGGCATTGCCCAGCGTGAATGCGATTTCCTGCACCGCCGTGCAGCCCGCTTCGCGCATGTGGTATCCGCTGATCGATATGCTGTTCCAGCGCGGTACCTCAGCTGCACAGAATTCGAAAATGTCGGTAACCAACCGGAGGCTCGGCTCGACCGGATAAATATAGGTGCCACGTGCGACAAATTCCTTGAGAATGTCGTTCTGAACCGTGCCTGACAGATCGCTCCTCGGGATTCCGCGCGCATCCGCGACGGCCACGTACATCGATAGCAGCACCGCCGCCGTCGCGTTTATCGTCATCGAGGTGCTGACCGAGCCGAGCGGGATTCGGTCGAACAGGACTTCCATGTCGTCGATGGTGTCGATTGCCACGCCCACCCGACCCACCTCCCCCTCCGCTCGTGGATCGTCCGAATCGAGGCCCATCTGCGTGGGAAGATCGAAAGCCACGGACAGTCCGGTCTGGCCCTGGTCGAGCAGGTACCGGAATCGGGAGTTCGTCTCCTCCGCAGTTCCGAATCCGGCGTACTGTCGCATCGTCCAGCGACGCCCGCGATACATGTCCAGGTAAACGCCGCGGGTAAACGGAAAAGCGCCGGGCGCTCCCAGATCGACGGACGGATCGAAATCCGCGTCCGCCGGGTCATAGACGGCCCTGACCTCGATTCCCGACGGCGTCGTGAAAGCCTGGTCCGATCCGGCATTCCCCATCGTATCGGCCTCCCGCTACTCGATGACCGCGAGCAAATCGTTCCGGTCGACGGTCATACCGGGCTCGACATGGATCTCCCGGACCGTTCCCGACGCCTCGGCACTCAGCTCGTTCTCCATTTTCATCGCCTCCATGACCACGAGG
>JAMJQL010000177.1 GCA_023554245.1 Gemmatimonadota bacterium | reverse complement strand
GTTCCAGATGGCCAGAGATCCCAGCGGCATGCACGAAATCGAAGTCGTACGTCTCTAACCACCGAGGTCGTCCGAAGGACCGGTGACACTGGAGCTCGCTCCGGGGCTCGGACTCATTCGTCCCTCCGGGAAGACCGAGAGACGACGGCCCGAGCGGCCTGATTCGGACAGGCTGCTGCTGCTGAACCTGGCCGACCAGGTGCCGCAGGACCTGGCCGGCTGGATCGATCAAGGCTATTCGGTCGAGTCGGTACGCGACGCTCGCGAGTGCATCGGACAGATCCGGGCCGGTGGATTCGGATCTCTCTGCATCTACGCCGATCGAGAGCGGATCGAAGAGGCGATCGATACCGGGCGCCACGTGCGCGAGTTCGCGCACACCGTAATGCTGCTGATCTCGGATGATTCGCTCCGCGCCGCGGACGCGGCACGAGCGCTCGATTCGGGATTCGACGACGTACTGTCCGGCGGCGTCGACCTCCGCGAGCTCGAGTCCAGGTTCCGCCGGGCATCCCAATCACCTCGTTCCATGGCCGGCGACCATGATCCCCGCCCGGAGCCCACACAGGGTCCCCTGGACGCCGATTCGTTTCGTTCGATGGTGACGGAGAGACTCATCAGCCAGACACTGGATCACTTTACGCTGCTGAATATCGAGTCTCCGCTCGAGGAGGAGATCGGATTGCTGCTGTTCTCCAACACGCGCGCCAATGACGGAGACCTGGTCGGTCCCATGCGACGCGGCTGGGGTGTTCTCCTGCAGAGCGCTCGCGCACAACAGGCCGAGTCCTTCCTGCAGCGTCTTCGCACTCGATTCGCGGAAGTCGGCGGCCAGGTGCCCCTGTCTGCCGAGATTCTCGCCGCTCCCGCTCAGTCGGAGCGAATACGATCTCTCCTTAGCGACCAAACGGAAGAGAGAGAAACCGAATCGTGAGTCCGGAAGAACTGCTCGTGCCGATCTTCGCAGGATCGATCGCAGTCGCGGTCGTTCTGTTCGCGTTGGTTTTCTTCCGCCACGATGCGACTGTCGAACCATTGCCGCCGGCGCAGGTTCCGGATCCATCGGACCCTCCGGAGGAGGAAGGAGACGGCTGGTATTTCGTAAGACACCAACCGTCCGAACGGCCGGCCGACTTGTCTCCCCCTTGAACCGCGGCGACTTTGTGTGGTCGAACGATCGGAGCGCAATCAGGCCCCGGTCGGAGGCGCCGTCCGAGGAGGTCGCCATTGGGCCAGAAGGAAACCCGGCTCGAACTGGAGGGAGCGGAGCTCCGCGTGTTCACGCAGGCGCTGCTCCGCGACGTGCGAGCTCTCGAGGCGCTGCTTGCCGGCGAGATGATCGAGCGCGGTGTCCGGCGCATCGGACTGGAGCAGGAGCTCTTCCTGGTAGACCAGGAATGGCGGCCCGCCCCGATAGCACTCGAACTCCTCGAGAAGCTCGATGATCCGCGCGTAACCACCGAGATCGGCCGATTCAATCTGGAGTGCAATCTCCGCCCGCTCATCTTCGGTGGAAACTGCCTGTCCACGATCGAGACCCGGCTGCACGGGATCCTGGCCGCGATCGACGCGCAGGCGCAGGACCTGGGGGCGCGAGCCGTACTGACCGGCATTCTTCCCACGCTGCGCAAGTCGGACCTGTCACTGCAGAACATGATCCCCGCCGAGCGATACTACGCGCTCAACGAGGCGCTCACGCGCCTGCGCGGCGGACCGTATACCATGCAGATCAAGGGCACCGACGAGCTTCGAGTGACGCACGACTCGGTCATGCTCGAGGCAGCCAACGCGAGTTTCCAGGTCCACTTTCAGACCGGCCCGGAGGAGTTTGCCCGGCTCTACAACATCGCCCTGGCCGTATCGGCCCCGGTGCTCGCTGCCGCCGTGAATTCGCCGCTGATGCTGGGCCGACGCCTGTGGCACGAGACGCGCATCGCCGTGTTCCAGCAGTCGATCGATACGCGCCAGTCGATAGCCGACATGCGCGAGCTGGAGCCCCGCGTCAGTTTCGGTCGGAAGTGGGTGGATGACTCGGTCCTCGAGATATTCAAGGAGGATATCTCCCGGTTCAAGGTCCTGCTCGGCAAGGCTATCGACGAGGATCCACTCTCCGAGATGGCGAGTGGCCGGGCGCCTAAACTGAAAGCGCTGCAGCTCTTCAACAGCACCGTGTATCGATGGAATCGCGCCTGCTACGGCGTCAACGATGGGATAGCGCACCTTCGCATCGAGAACAGGGTCCTGCCCGCAGGTCCCACCGTGCTGGACGAGGTCGCGAACGCCGCCTTCTGGTTCGGTCTCGTGAGCGCCCTGGCCAACGAGGTCGACGATGTGAGGGACGAGATCGCGTTCGATGCCGTGCGCACCAACTTCGTCGCTGCCGCGCGCCACGGTATCGACGCCCAGCTGGAGTGGTTCGGCGGGCGCACGTGGACCGCTCAGGAACTGATCCTGACGCAACTGATCCCCGTTTCGGAGCGGGGGCTCCGGGCCGGCGGGATCGACGAAGCCGACATTTCACGCTACCTGGAGACGATTCGGCACAGAGTCGAGTCCCGTCAGACGGGTGCAGCCTGGATGCTCGGCTCCCTGACCGGGATGCAGGATCAGGGCTCGCCCGAGGAGCGCATGGCGGCGCTCGTCGCCGCAACGGTGGCGCGACAGACGGACCAGATTCCGGTGCACGAGTGGCGCAGGGCCTCGCTGACCGAGGCGGGCGGATGGAAGCCGAGCTATCTGCGGGTGGAGCAGTACATGTCCACCGACCTCCTGACCGTCCGCGAGGATGAGCCGATCGACCTGGTCGCAAATCTCATGGATTGGCACCGGATCCACCACGTTCCGGTAGAGGACAACGAGCACCGGCTCGTCGGACTGGTGTCCCACAGGCCATTGCTGCGCTTTCTGGCGGGAGACGAAGCCGGCAGGGACGACGGTCCGATTCCCGTCAGCCGGGTGATGGCCCGTGAACTGGTAACTGTGGGACCCGAGACGACAACACTCGAGGCCATAGACCGGATGAGAAAGCACCGGATCTCCTGCCTGCCCGTCGTGCAGGACGACCGATTGATCGGGATCGTCACCGAGCACGATTTCATGCGGATCGCCGGGCAACTCCTCGAGGAGATGCTGCGCGAGTGAATCGCGCCGCGGCTCGCCGAACCGTCCAGAACTCCGGGATCACGGAATCAAACCGCCGGGTGGTGGGACGGGTTCGTGGCACCCGACCCGGTCCCATGGTCCTGGTCATCGCGGGTCTGCACGGAAACGAGCCCGCGGGAGTCCGTGCGGTCGAGCGCCTGTTCCATACACTCGGTGCGCGCGACACTCCCGTGCGGGGTGAAATAGTCGGCCTTGCCGGTAACCTGACTGCCCTGGCTCATGGCCGACGCTTTCTCGTGCGGGACCTCAACCGTTCCTGGACACGGCGCCGTATCGCCTCCATTCGCGCCCGGCCCGGAGACGTTGAGGAGTCCGAGCAGCTGGAACTCCTGGAACTGATCGAAGACCTCCTGCGCGGACGCGAGTCCGAGTCGATCATACTCGACCTTCACACGACGTCGTCCGAGAGCATCCCGTTCTGCACGCTGGGTGACACGATACGCAATCGGGAATTCGCGCGGAGACTCGAAATACCGGTCGTGCTCGGCATCGAGGAACAGATCCACGGCGCGCTGCTCGAGTACATCGGTGCGCGAGGACCGGTGACGGTGGGAGTCGAGGGGGGCCAGCACGACGATCCTTCCTCGGTCGATTATCACGAGCACGTCCTGTGGACGGCGCTCGTCCAGGCGGGGTGTCTGGATGCCGCGGATGTTCCGGACTACGAGACCCGACGAGGCGCACTCGTACAGGCTCGGGGCGGCCTGTCGCGGTTCTTCGAAGTGCGAGCCCGGCGAGCCGTGTCTGAGGGGGACGGATTCGCCATGCGGCCGGGATTCCGGAATTTCGAGCCGGTAACAGAGGGACAACCGCTGGCTGACGATCGACGCGGAGCTGTCGTCGCGCCGGAGAAGGGGCGGATCTTCCTGCCGCTTTACCAGGAACAGGGAGATGACGGGTTCTTCATCGTCCGACCGATCCACGAGTCCTGGCTGCGTCTTTCGACCGTCCTCAGGCACCTGCGATTCGATCGGCTGGCGCGACTCCTCCCGGGTGTGCACCGGAGTCGCCGCCGGCCCGACACGCTATTGGTGGATCGCAGGGTCGCCCGCTGGCAGGTGACCCCGTTATTCCATCTGCTCGGCTATCGAAAAAGGCGCGAAGCGCTGGGATACGCAGCGTTCTCTCGCAGGCGACACGACCTGAAGTTCTGACGGCGGGAGGTGGCTAAGAGGCCGTAAGCTCGATCTCCCGATTCTCGTCCGCCGATCGATAGCAGGCGTCCAGCACCGAGGCCAGCACCACCTGGTCCGTCTGACTCTCGATCGGCTTGTCTCCCCGCACGAATCTCAGGAATTCGGCCCACTCCTGTCGGTAGGAATCCGCGTACAGGGCGCTGGCCCGGCGCGATGTGGGCGGCGTCACGTCCACGATTCCTGTCGCAACGCGTCGAGTGATCCGGAACGGTTGTGAATCGGCGGTCCCGCCGGAGCCGAGAACGTAGAGCTGGTGATGGTCCCGCTCATCGGCGAGCTCCCAGGTGAGCTCGACGGTGACGGCGATTCCGTCGGCGAGTCCCAGCTGGACCACAGCTCCCGTCTCGACCGCCCCGGCACGGCCCCAGGTACGAGCCCGAACCCGCTGGACATCAGGATAATCGACCGTCCAGAGAGCCATGTCGATGGCCTGGGCACCGAGGTCCATCAGGGCGCCTCCGCCCTCGTGCACCATCTCCCGCCGCCAGCCCCTTCGGGGTCTCGCGGACCGGCGGTTGAGCCACGTCGATCGAACGAATTGAATACCCCCCAGTTCGCCACTCGAGACGAAGTGTCGGATCGCCCTCACGTCGTAGCGGAACCGGTGATTGTTCGCGACGAGCAACTGGCGTCCGGCCCCGTCGGCCGCCTCGACCAGTCGCGAGGCCGACTCCCGGGATACCGACAGAGGTCGTTCACAGAGGACGTGCGCACCGTGCTTCAGGGCTTCGAGAACGCCGAATTCGTGCGCATGATTGGGAAGGCAAACGAGCACGGCATCGAATTCCACCTCTTTTGCCAGCCCATCCAGGTCGGCGGCTACATTCGGGACATCGAACCGCTCCGCGATCGTGCGTGCCGTCCGTCCCTGAACATCGACCAGCCCCACTACATCGACCTGTCTGAGACGCTTCAGGATCGGGAGGTGTACGACCTGCGCGGCGCTGCCTGCTCCGAGTACCGCTACCCGAATCGCGTCCTGCATCGCTCCTCCCCGGTCAGAATCGGTAGGCGAGGCCGAGTCCGACGGACACGTTGCTCGCATCGGTTACGAGCGTGCCGCGCAACTCGGAGTATACTCGCCAGTGCGAGAGGAAGTTGAGTTCGGCTCCTACGACACCCGAAAGCCCGGCGGTGATTACGGCCGAGTCGAGAAAGGTGCCCTCGATGGCCTCGCCTTCGTCGTCGAGCAGATAGAGATCTCCGCCGACACCGAGGTACGGGGCGAGCACGGCCTCCTGAAGTGTCCACTGGACGTCCAGCCCCAGAATCCAGGCGGTTCGCTCCAGTTTGCCGAGATTGATCGAGCCGGGAGGCAGGTCCGACACTTCCTCCAACTGCCGTTCCAGTTCGCTCACCGACTCCTCGTTCACATCCGCATTCCACCACCCGGCACGCGGTACGATCCGGATGTAGGGACCGAGGAAGCCCATGTCGACCCGAATCCCGACTCCGACCGTCGACTGGTTCTGGCTCGCGTCTACCCAGCGTGCCTCGACGCCCAGAGCGCGAAAGCCGAGGTTCGAGTAGTCGTAGTCTTCGAGCGTCTGTGCCCGGGCTTCCGCGGTCCCGACCAGCAGCAGCAGACTCAGAGCGAGCAGCGTTCGCCAGCCCGCCATCTTCGATCGTCCCCCGGTTCGCATCCGGTCCTTCCTTCGCTGTAATGAACTCGCGCCACCGGGACCCGGTGCCCGGGCAGTCTCAGTATATCCGGCTAAGTGCGGCGCCGGGATAGTACGTGCCGAGAATCTGCTCGACCGACTGACCCGCCCGCGCGCGAGCGATCGCCCCCCACTGGCACATGCCGGCACCGTGCCCGAAGCCGCGGCCCGTCAGTCTCGCGCTCCCCGCGCCGCCCGGAATCAGCTCGAAGTCGGTCGACCCCAGAATTCGACCAGCGTCGTCACGGAGCGCGAAGCGGATGTCGAGACGATCCAGAATCAGATCGGCCGCCGGCCCGCGAAACGCCAGAGAGTGAACCCGGCCGCTCGCGGTGTGGTCGATCACCTCCAGGTCATCGATCCGACCGAGCTGCGCTGGCTCCGTCGCGAACATTCGCGCGAGCTCGTCACGCACCACCCCATTGAGCTCTTCCGCCGTCCACTCCTGAGTCCAGCGATAGCGGGGCGAGATCGAACACCAGTCCGTGCCGTCCGGGGCGCGGTCGGAGACCGACCTCAGATAGGGAGCCGGCGACCGGTCCATCACCTCGTCCACCCCTGCGGTTCGCCCACCGCAGGTCGAATGATAGTAGGCGCGGATCGGCAGTCCCCCATGGGTGAGGATCCGACCGGCCGTGGAGCGTACGGCTTCGCTCGCCTCGGGTCTTTCGGCGTCCCGGCCCCCGTAGACCTGGTCGGCCACGCTTCCATACAGGTCGAACCCGATCTCCGCGTGTCCTCCGAGGTGCGCAACCGCGTACGTACGAGCCGCGACCGCCTGTGCCGACACGGCCGCTGCCTCCTCCGGGGTTCGTGGCCCGATTTCGAGCGGAACCACGCCGAGAAGATAGTCCTCGAGGTGCACGATGTTGACCGCCGTGACCCCTCCTCCAGGAACCGCGAGCAGCTCGAATCTGCCCCGGTACGCGGTTCCATCGATCTCCACCGATCGGCCGTTCCGGTCTTCCAGGCGAATCGTGGAGACGGATCGGAGCCGTGGTGCGACAGTCCCCGACAGCAGAAGCGCTCCGCCGTCCGCCCGTACTTCGACGGTTTCACCAGGCTCGAACCCGCCGATCTCCTCCCCGGTCCCGGCATCGAACAGGACCGCTCCGGATTCGGCGGCGATCCGAACGACCGGTTCCGCGACCCGAACCCCTACGCGGATCAACGGCTCGGCTGCCGGCCGCGCCACACTCCCGCTTGCCCAGACCACTGCGAGGCCCATCAGCACCGGGACCGGCGGAATCGGCATCAACGTCCGAATCCCCCTTCCAGTCCGATCGGCGCCAGGGGGAGCCGGCGGCCCGTCGACCGTTCCGGGATCGGCCCCTCCGAGGGAACCCGTGCGGTCCGTACGATCCGTTCGATCTGCGCCTCCAGATCGTAGTCGTCTGCCGCGGTAATCCGTGCCTCACAGAGCGTCCCGGGCTCGCACCGGGTATCTCCTCGCAGCCAGGTGATTCCGTCCACGTCATCCGCCTGACCCGCTGTGCGGCCTTGCAGGCGTCCATCCACGACACGATCGACGATCACCGGCTGAAGCGTCCCCATGCTCGACCCCAGTCGGTCGGCGCTGATCGCTCGCTGCACCTCGAGCAGTTCCTCGAGTCGCTCTCCCGCGACGCCGGCAGGAAGGAAGTCGTCTTCCATTCCCGTCGCGCGCGTCCCCTCCTGTGGGGAAAAAGCGAATGCACCCAACCGGTCGAACTGCACCTCCTCGAGGAAGTCGAGCAGAGCTCGGAAGTCATCTTCGGTCTCGCCTGGAAATCCCACCAGCACGGTCGTCCGGAGGGTCAGATCCGGGATCGAGGCGCGAAGCCGCTCAACGCGGGCCCGGATCGTCGCGGCACGCTCCGGTCGCCGCATCCGGGTCAGAACCGGATCGGCGGCATGCTGAATCGGCATGTCGATGTACGGCAGCAGTCGCGGCTCTTCCGCCATCAGCTCGATCAGGGGATCGCGCAGCCCGGCCGAGTAGATGTAGAGGAGGCGGAACCAGGGAATATCCGTGCCTTCGATCAGGCGGTGCAGCAGCGTCGTGATATCGGTGCCGTCACGCCATTCCCGGCCGAAATGAGCGAGATCCTGGGCTACCAGGTTAAGCTCTACGGCACCCTGCAGTTCCAGCCGGGCGGCTTCCGCCACCAGGGCGTCGAGCCCGAATGATCGGTGCTTTCCTCGCCACAGCGGAATCGCACAGAACGCGCAGCCGTGGTCGCAACCCTCGCTTACCTTGAGGTAGCGGACGTGGCGACGGTCTGTCAGGGGAACACGAACCCCCGGATGCCCGGCGATCGGATCACCGAGCAGCCCCAGCGCTCGCAGCTGCGGAATCAGAGACTCGGTGTCACGCAGGCCAACGAACAGATCGATCTCGGGCAGTGAAGGCTCGAGCTCGTCCCGATACTGTTCGACGAGACAGCCGAGTGCGACGACGGCTCTGCAGCTTCCTTCTTCCTTGTAACGGTTCACTTCGAGGAGCGCGTCCACCGACTCCTGCTTGGCGGCGTCGATGAAGCCGCACGTATTGACGATGATGACTTCGGCCCGGGCGAGATCCGGCTCCGGTACCGCTCCATGGCCCGCGAGAGCGGCGACGATCCGCTCGGAATCGACCGTGTTCTTGTCGCAGCCGAGGCTTACGATGCCGAGCTTCGTCCGGATCTGCTCCACTTCAGCCCGCGAAGACGTCGGTTCCGGCGGGCGGAGTGAAGCGAAACACGGCGTCCTCGATCGGGGCATCCGGCTGCAGGTCGCGTAGCACGACGGTTCGCAGCGTCTCGTTCTCCTCGGTGATCTCGAACCGCCTGACCAGCAAGGTCCCCGTGTCGATCCAGACGCGCACTTTCCGGTATGGTGACTCGGCCCGGGGGGTCAGGGTGACCAGCCACGTCTCGTGTCCTTCTACGTCGCGCCGACCTTCGAGCATGGCATCGTAAGCCTCTGCCGCTTCCTCGAAGATCCTGCCCTGCAGATCCACCATGCCCGCTCCGGTAGCATTCGCGTCGATCGTGCTGCGGATCACCTGGCCCGGGTGCGTGCTCGGATAGTAGAGCCAGAGCGTGACTCCGTCGGAGACGATCACGTCGCCCTCGGGATCGGTGAAGTCCATCTTGAACCGGCCGGCGCCCTTCTGGTACCAATCTCCGCTGCCGGTGCGTTTGCGGCCGAGCAAGGTGATCTCGATGGTCTGGTCGAACCGGGCGCGCATCGATGATAGACCGTCGTAGATCGCCTCGGCCCTCCCGAGAAGATCGCGGACGTCCGGGTCGCCCGTCTCCTGGGCCACCGTGGCTCCCGGTGCCACCAACAGAACCGAGAGCGACGCCGTCGAAAGCACCGCAAACCGACTTCCGGTTCTCCGCCCGGGGCGACGTCTGCTGAAGCCCATCGTTGTGCGGAAATTCGCGATCAAGGGACGCCTCCGTTGCATGCCGGTCCGGACCTGCCGATGCGATTCCGGTCCCTGATCGAGCGAATACCCCCACGCCAAGTGGCCCGTTCCGGCCCGGGCCGCGGCGTGAACCGACCGGCCGGTCATTCCGAAGCCAGGTCTTCGCCGCGCATCAGCGCATCGAGCTGGTCGTGGGTGACCAGGACCTCGCGAGGTCTGGAGCCATCCGGGGGACCCAGCACGCCGGCCGAGTGCAGCTGATCGACGATCCGGGCCGCCCGGCCATACCCGATCTTGAGCCGTCGCTGCAGCAGACTCGTCGAACCGGCGGAATTGTTGATCACGATCTCCGCCGCCTTGCGGAAATAGGGATCCCAGTCGGTGAGAATCCCGTCTCCCACATCCGCCTGGCTCTCCTCGATTTCCAGTTCACGGACTTCCTCGAGGATGTCGGCTTCCTCCCTCTCTTCGGCGATCTCGTGCTCCCCGGCCTTGAAGGCACGGTACCATTCGACCAGTGACTCGGTTTCCGCGGTCGAGAGGAAGGCACCTTGAATCCGATGAGGGTCAGACTCGCCGGGCGGGAGGAAGAGCATGTCGCCATTGCCCAGCAGACTCTCCGCCCCGTTCTGATCCAGGATCGTGCGACTGTCGGTCTTGGAAGCCACCCGGAACGCGATCCTGCTCGGGAAGTTCGCCTTGATCAGGCCCGTGATCACGTTGACCGACGGTCGCTGTGTCGCGACGACCAGGTGAATTCCCACGGCCCGAGCCTTCTGGGCCAGCACGGCGAGAGGCGTCTCCACTTCTGCCTGCACCGTCATCATCAGGTCGGCGAGCTCGTCGATCAGGAGAACGATGAACGGCAGCGGCCCATCGGCATAGGGGCCCTTGCCCCAGCCGTCAGGCATGGTGATCTCGTCCCCCTTTTCGATCCTCCGATTCAATTCGAGCAGGTTTCGGCAGGCATTCGCCGACAACAACTGGTAGCGCCGGTTCATCTCGAACACGGTCCAACGGAGGACCGCGGCCGCATCGTGATTGTCGGTGACGACCGGATGGCGCAGGTGAGGAAGATCGTTGTATACGATGAGCTCGACCATCTTCGGATCGACCATCAGCAGTCGCAGCTCGGCAGGCGTATACCGGTAAATCAAGCTCGTCACGATCGTGTTGATGCAAACCGACTTGCCGGAGCCCGTCGCTCCAGCGATCAACAGATGCGGCATGCGAGCGAGATCCGCCGTATACGGCTTCCCCGCCAGATCGCGGCCGAGCGCCAGGGGCAGGTTCGCCTTCGAACTGCCGTAGGCCCGTGCCTCGAGGATCTCGCGAAGGTGCACGATTTCCGGTTCCGGATTCGGAACTTCGACTCCCACCGCTCCCTTCCCCGGAATCGGCGCGACGATCCGCACCGAGGGCGCCTTCATGGCCAGGGCGAGATCGTCGGCGAGTGCTGCGATCTGACCGACTTTGACACCCGCCGCCGGAATCACTTCGAACTGGGTGACGACCGGCCCTGTGGTCCAGCCTCCGATCTTACCCTGGACCCGGAAGGTGGAGAGCTTCTCGACCAGGATCTGGCCCAACCGCTCGAGCTCGGAAGTCGGTATTCCGGTTCCGCGTCTCGACGGAAGGGCGAGCAGATCCATGGGAGGAATTTCGCCGCGCGACGGGTCGCCTGGATCGGGCAGGGGCAACTGGGCGTCATCGGCCTCCGCTCCCGGTTCGACGTCCTTCCGCTTCTTCCGTCGACCGGTCGTCCTCTTCGGAGCCGCCGCCGGAGCATCTTCCATCTCCGATGCAGATTCCAGCGGCTCTTCCGGCTCGCTACCGGCGGGAGTTCTCTCCCAGGGGCTTTCCTCCGGATCACCTCGTGAAAGCGCCGCAGGCAGCGCTTCGCGGAGCCTCGAAGCCGCCGCGACCGCCCCCCGCCCGAGCGTGCTCATGCTGCCGCGAGCCCCTCGCGCTGCCGCACCTGCGCTCTCGGCCGGGGACCAGCCGAAGGCGAGCACCGTCAACGCCAGCAGGATCGAAGCTACGATGAGCGAGGCTCCGATCGCTCCGAATACCCCGACCAGTAACCCGCCGAATGCGCTTCCCAGCCAGCCGGCTCCGGCGGCTGAGCGGCCGAGGCCGGTCCCGATCAGCCACCAGGCGGAAGGAAGGAAGAGGAGCGCTCCGATGATGAAGACCGACCAGCGGATCGCCGTTTCTCCACTCACGACACCGAGCCGTTCGAGTCCCCACGTGAAGGGCGGCACCGCAACGAGAATCGAGCTTCCCCCGAACAGGAATGCCAGACCGGAATAGAGAAGCGCACCTGCCGGTCCGACCAGATTCGGATCCGGGATGCCGCCGCGGAGAATCGGGGGAAGTATCGCCAGAACCAGGAGAACTCCGAGGCCGAGCAGACCGACCCCGAGCGCCTCGGCCTTATGGCGTTCGTTCATGTCCGCGCCTCCGCGCAGATCAGCGGGAGCCGTCCCTGTCCGGCGCCTCGGCAATCGCGTTCATTCGGCCCACGAAACCGGTGTCGACGTGCCCTGCAGCGAATTCGGGGTGCTGCAACACCTTGGAAAGGAACGGGATCGTGGTGTGCACGCCCTCGATGATGAACTCCTCGAGCGCCTGCAGAGCCCTCCCGATCGCCTCGTCGCGGGTGGAACCATACGCGATCAGCTTGCCCAGCAGGGAGTCGTAGTACGGCGGCACCCTGTAACCCGCGTATACGTGGGAGTCGATCCGAATCCCCGGTCCGCCCGGTGAGTGAAAGGCGCTGATGGTCCCGGGTGACGGGCGGAAATCGTGATCCGGATCTTCGGCGTTGATCCGCAACTCGATCGAGTGTCCTCGAATTTCCGGAGGACCGGAATAGCGAAGTCGCTCACCGGCGGCCGAGCGGATCTGCTCCTTCACCAGATCCACGCCGGTGACCATTTCCGTGACGGGGTGTTCGACCTGGATCCGTGTGTTCATCTCCATGAAGTAGAAGTGAGCGTCGGCGCCCAACAGGAACTCCACCGTCCCGGCATTGGAGTAACCGATCGCCGCGGCGGCGCGTACTGCCGCCTCCCCCATCCGGGCCCGAAGCTCGGGCGTCAGGGCGGGACTCGGCGCCTCCTCGATCAGCTTCTGGTGGCGCCGCTGCACGGAACAGTCACGCTCGCCGAGGTGGATCACGTTACCGAGCCGGTCACCGAGAACCTGGATCTCGACGTGTCGCGGCCGGTCGATGAATCGCTCGATGTAGACACGTGCGTCGTTGAAGGCCGCCGCGGCCTCGTTCCGGGCCATCGTGAAAGTACTTTCGATCACGTCCGGCGATTCGGCGACCCGCATTCCCTTGCCGCCGCCACCCGCGGCGGCCTTGACGATCACCGGATAGCCGATTCGGTCCGCCTCCACCCGGGCGGCCTCGGCCGTCTCGATCGCTCCCTCGGAGCCGGGAACCACTGGAACGCCGGCCTCGATCATCGCGCGCCGGGCTTCCGCCTTGTCCCCCATACGGCGAATCTGGTCAGCCGTCGGCCCGATGAAGACGAGCCCCGAACGCTCACAGATCTCCGCAAACTCGGCGTTCTCGGCGAGGAATCCGTAGCCCGGGTGGATCGCGTCCGCGCCCGTAATCTCTGCCGCGGCGATGATTCGCGGGATGTTCAGATAGCTCTCGCGTCCGGCCGGCGGACCGATGCAGACGTCTTCGTCGGAAAACCGGACGTGAAGCGAGTCTCGATCGGCCTGCGAGTATACCGCGACCGTGCCGATTCCGAGCTCGCGACAGGCTCGGATGACGCGGAGCGCTATCTCCCCGCGATTCGCGATCAGGATCTTGTCGAACACGGTGGTCGGCGCGTCAGTCGGGCTCGATACGGAACAGGACCTGGCCATACTCCACCGGGTCTCCGTTCTGCACGCAGATCTCCCGTACCGTTCCGGCGACCTCGGACTCGAGCTCGTTCATCAGCTTCATCGCCTCGAGGATGCACACGGTCTGCCCTTCGGTCACCCGGTCGCCCGTCTCGACGTACGGCGGCGCATCGGGGGCGGGAGCCCTGTAGAACGTTCCTACCATCGGCGATGTGATCTCGAGCAGGGTCGATGCCGATGGCGCGACTGACTCATCCCCCGGTGCGACCCTGGGCGGCGCAGCTGAGCCAGCCGCAGGCCCGGAGCCTGCGGACTCTGTCGGATCCCGAACCGCCGGGATCGCCGCACCTGAGACGCGTTCGGCGGATGAGCCGGCGACTACGTGGACGGTGGGGGACTTGGACAGGCGGATCCGGGTACCGAAGCCCTTCGAGATCTCGAGAGAATCGAGGTCGGACCCGTCCACCATGTCGATGAGCTTCTGCAGCCAGGCAAGATCGATCATCGGTTCACGCGTTCCAGGTACTTGTCAGCCGTCCGGTCCACTTTCAGCACGTCCCCCTGTTCGATGAACAGCGGGACCTGTACGATGGCGCCCGTAGCCAGCTTGGCCGGTTTCGTGCCCCCCTGCGCAGTGTCACCGCGCACACCCGGGTCGGTCTCTATGACTTCGAGTTCCACGAACTGTGGCAACTCCACCGTCAGCACGGCGCCCTCACGGGTCAGGCCCTCGCACTCCATGTTCTCCTGAAGGTATTTGAGCTGATCCTCGCCGATCGTGTCACGGCTGAGCGGGATGCTCTCGTAGGTCTCCATGTCCATGAAGTAGTAGAGATCGCCGTCGGCGTAGGTGTACTGGATCGGGCGTCGGATCAGCCGCACCTCCGTGACCTTCTCGCCTGCCCTGAAAGTCCGCTCCACCACTGCACCCGTCAGAACGTTCTTCAGCTTCGTCCGCACGAACGCTCCGCCCTTCCCCGGCTTCACGTGCTGGAAGTAGACGATCTGCATCAACGCCCCTTCGGCGTCGATTACCATGCCGTTCCGGAAGTCTGATGTATCCGCCATGCTCTTCGCTTCAGAGTTCAATCAGGTTCGTGGATGAACGGCCGAGGGTTCGGCGTCCGCCTGCCTCGATGACGACATCCTGCTCGATCCGAACCCCGCCACGCCCGGGAACATACACGCCGGGCTCGATCGTGACCACGTTTCCTGCCACCAGCGGTCGATCCTCTCGCTTGTGGACACGGGGAGCTTCGTGAACTTCCAGGCCGATCCCGTGCCCGGTGCTGTGCCCGAACCGGTCGGCGAGACCGAGCTCGCCGAGGAAGTCCCGGGCGGCCGCATCGACCTCACAGGCCGGGATTCCGTCTCTCGCAGACGCGATCGCCCTGAGACACGCCTCGTTCACGGCTTCGTGGAGATCCCGCTGCCAGGGCTGCGCTGGTCCGAATACCATGACTCGGGTGAGGTCCGAACAGTAGCCGCCCACACGTGCCCCGAAGTCGAGGAGCAAGAGATCGCCCCTCTCCGCGACGCGGGGCCCCGGAAAGGCATGGGGCAAGGCGGAGCGGGGACCGGAGGCGACGATCGGCTCGAACGGAAGCGGGCCCGATCCCGCGATTCGAAGGGCGTGAATCAGGTCGGCCGCGATTTCCTGCTCGGACATGCCGGGACGAATTCGTCCGAGTGTCTCGTCGAAGGCTGTCTCGGCGACCTGGACCGCCTTCTCGATATGCCCCAGCTCGCCGGGGTCCTTGATGGTTCGCAGCTCGGCGACTGCGCCGGACACCGGATCCCAGATCGCCGTCCCACAGCGTCGCTCGAGCTCGGACCGATCCTGCACCGAAGTCGCGGCAGGATCGAAGCCGATGCGGCTGCCCGGCGGCCGTTCCGAGAGCCGCTCGGCCAGGGAATCGAACAGGCCGTCAGAGGCGATGACGAGGGAAATCGATTCTCCGACCTCCCCGCGTGCCTGCTCTTCGTACCTGAAATCGGTGAACAGCGTCGCCAGGCCGGGCTCGATCAGCAGGAGCCCGCTCGAGCCGCTGAATCCGCTCATGTACCGAATGTCGGGGGGATGCGATACCAGGAGACCGTCGATCCGCTCATCGTGCAGGCGGTCACGGAGACTTCGGAGCCGACTCTCCCGACGGTCGGGGCCCTGACCCGAGTTCACTCGTCGCGCCGAAGGGCCACGACGAGTCCGTCGAGACCGAACAGGTAGCTGCGTCGTCCGAATCCAGTCACCACACCGATGGCGGCATCCGACAGGAGCGAGCGGCGTCGGAAGGGTTCGCGCGCGAAGATGTTCGTCAGGTGGACCTCCACGAACGGCCTCCCGCTCGCCACGAGAGCGTCTCGAAGCGCGACGCTGCTGTGTGTGAGTCCCGCGGCGTTGACGAGCCATCCGTCGGTCCGGCTCGCTTCGGCCTGGATGTGGTCCACCAGGTCACCCTCGTGATTCGACTGAAAGCTCACGAGGTCGACCTCCAGCTCCTCGCCCCGTGCCCGGAGACGGCGATCGATCTCGTCCAGCGTCTCGGTGCCGTAGAGGTCGGGCTCGCGCCGTCCGAGGAGGTTCAGGTTCGGTCCGTGCAGGACGCAGATCCGCATTCGCTCAGCTCCTCAGACTCTCCAGCCACTGCTCGAGCAAGCTTCGCTGCACAGGTCTGTCCGGCAGCCGGTCAGCGACTTGCTCTCCCTCCCGCAGGACCCTGATCAGCTGCTCGGCCACCAGCGGTCCCCCGGCGGACACATCGGCTTCCCGGTCACCTTCCAGATCCCCGACCGGTTCCTCGCGTTTGAGATCCTGATCCGGTTCCTCGACTTCGACGGTCGCTTCGAGTTCTCGAGTCCCGGTCGGTTCGATGATCGGAACGCTCTCCACGGTGTCGGCAGGCCGGGCGGTGTCGGTGGCATCGATTGCCGTCGACAGGCGTGCGCCGCGGGCCGCCCTCATTCCAAGTACGGCGTCGAGACCGTCGCGCAGTGATTCGTCATCCGGACGATCCACGAGCAACTCCCGATAGATCGCCTCCGCCTCGTCGATCAGGCCCTGCCTGGCATAAAGGTCTGCCATCGTCCGGGTCAGAAGATCGGCGTCCCCGGCCTCCGAGTCATCTGACGTTCCCGAGTCCTGACCGGGCCCTTCATCAGTCGCCTCACGAGGCTCGTACCACCAGGCATCGGCGGGTGCCGGGCTCGTCTCCTCGGCACCCGGGTGTGCTGCACTATCCTCGTCGAGAATCGCTGCATCCAATTCCTCGGCGATCGGATCGCGAACGCTTCCCAAATCCGGTTCGACCGCTGGCCCCGACCACAACTCGGTCACGAGCTCCGCCGGCCCGGATGTGAATTCGGTGGTCGCTGCGTCCTCTTCCTCCCCGTTTGCCTCGTCAACCGGGTCGTAGCCCGCCGCCTCCGATTCGACGGGCAGCGCGCGCGTTTCCTCCGGCATCCGAGGCTCCGAGTCGAGTGTTTCCGGCGGTGGATCGTTCCACCATTCTCCTCCATCCGGCTCGGCGACGGGTGCTGGTCGGGCAGCCGTGGACTGGTCTCGAAGCTCCGCCAGACGAGCTGCGGAATCACCGCCCTGCGGGTCGGCCGCTTCCAGTCTTTCGAGCCAGGTGATCTCCGACTCCGGGTCTCCGGTCTCATTCGCGATCTCAGCCAGCCCGCGAATCGCTACCAGGTTCTGCGCATCGATCTCGATTACCCTCTCGAAGGCGGCTCGTGCGTCCTCGGTGCGGCCGAGATCCCGGAACGTCCTTGCTCGCACGATGTGCGCACTCAGGTAGTCCGGATGTCGGAGGATTCCGTCCTCGAGAACCTCGAGTGCCCTCTGCGGGTCTCCCGACTTTCTGTAGGCATCGGCCAGCCGTGCGAAGACGAGGCTTTCGGGTTGCTTTCGGTACTGTTCCTCGAATCGGCTGATCTCGTCCTGGGCGGACTCCTCGAACGGCATCCGTCGCTCCCGAGTAACGGTGTGAGATGCGCACGGCGGGGCCGCGCGGATGCCCGCAAGGTAGACCGGCCGTTTCGGGGGTGTCAAACAGCGCCATCCGGCAAATTCAGTTGCCCACCGGCGTGTTCGCCGGTAGGTTTGGACGCTTGTTTTCGGTCGGCCCGGAAGGCCGAACCGGCCCGGGCAGTCCCCGGCTGAGAACCATGTCGATGGAGTGACGTTCCGCATGTTCATGCGCTCGATTCGGGCAAATACGAAGTGGGTGATGCTGGTGATGGCAGTGGCATTCGCCGCCTGGCTGGTATTCGACTGGGTGAACCAGCGAGATCAGGCCGCCAGTCAGGGGGTGAATCCGGTCATTGCCACAGTGAACGGAAAAGAAGTACGCAACGTCAGGTGGAACGAAGCATACGGCTTCGCGCTCGACGCGGCCCGGGCCCAGTCCGGCCGTTCACTCACCGACGAGGAAAGGCGCCAGGTCGAGAACGAGGCCTGGGAAGGCATGATTCAGGATGTCCTGGTGGAGCAGGAGATCGAACGGCTCGGGATCGAGGTCACCGAATCCGAGATCCGTCAGGCGTTCCGAACCAGTCCACCTCCCGACCTGGTCCGACACCCCGCCTTCCAGACCGACGGCAACTTCGACTACGCCAAGTATCAGCAGTTCTTCGCCGATCCCACGGTAGATGAGCAGCTGCTGATGCAGATCGAGCAGTACTACCGTCAGACCCTTCCGCGAGCACGGCTGGCGCAGCAGATCTCGGGCGGCACCGCGGTCAGCGACGGAGAGGTCTGGCAGGCCTATCGCGACCAGAACGAGTCCGCCACGGTCACCTTCATCGCTGCCTCGGTCGATCAGCTGGCCCCGTCTGATGCGGTCGAGATCGCGGAGTCCGATGCGCGGGCATACTACAGGGCGAACGAAGACGATTTCACGCGTCCGGCATCGGCCGTCGTCCAGATCGCGAGCTTCTCGACGACTCCGACCGCCACCGACACCGCCTTTGCGCGGTCGCTGGCCGACTCTGTGCGTGCGGCGATCGAGGATGGCGATATGACGTTCGAGTCGGCGGCCGCCGAGTATTCCGCTGATTCTCTCACGGCCGACGAGGGCGGACTGCTCGGACGATTCGGCCCGGATCAGCTGGTTCCGGTGATCTCGGACGCGGTCGCTGAACTGGACGCGGGCGAGATCGCCGGACCGGTGGCTACCCCCGCAGGCTTTCGTCTCCTGACGGTAACGGAACGGTCGGGCGACACCGCGAGCGTCGCGCATATTCTGTTCCCGATCGTCCTGTCCGAGGCCGGCGAAGACGAGGTCTTTCGAGAAATGGACGACTTCGAGGGGATCGCCCTCAATCGGGGAATCGAGGCCGCAGGCGAGGAGATGGACCGCGATGTCCGTGGCGACGTCACGGTTACGGACGGATTCGATTTCGTCCCCGGTGTCGGCTCCCTCGGAGTCGGAGTTGACTGGGCCGTGGATCCCCTCACGCCGCTGAACGAGGTAAGCGAGTTCTTCGAGAACGGGTCCGGTTTCCACATGCTGGAGGTCGTATCCCGCACCGAGCCGGGCACGCTGTCATTCGAGGAGGCGCGCCCCAGGATCGAGAGCATTCTGGCGGATGAAGTGCAGAAGCGGGAGGCCGCCGAGCGGGCCGAGGAACTGGTCGACGAGGTGACCTCGGCACCCTCTCTCGAGGCGGCGGCGGAAGCGCTCGGCTGGACGTACGGTCAGGCCGGACCGTTCACCCGGGGCCAGTTCGTTCAGGGCCTCGGTCGGGGAACCGAGGCGGTGGGAGCAGCCTTCGGCTCGCCGATCGGCACCGTGATGGGTCCGTTCGACGCAGGCGACGGAGTCGTGTTTCTCCGCGTAGAGCAGAGAAATGCTCCGGACAGCGAGATGTTCCAGGTGGTCAGAGGTCAGTTGAGATCGCAGCTCGAGTCGCAGTTGTCCCAGACCAGCGTGAATCGCTGGGTGCAGGCACTGCGGGACGAGGCGGAGATCGTGGATCTGCGTGACCGTCTGCGGGCTCAGCAGGGACAGGTCTGACAGGGGCAGTCGAAGACAGCGCAGACCGGCAGGAGGTCGGCAGGGCCCGGCGATCGACATCGGTCGCCGGGCCCGTTCTCATCGGTCAGGCGGAATTCTGTTCCTGCTTCTCACGCTCGTTGGTCGGCGTATCCGACAGCGAGTCGGAATTTCCGATCTCGCGGAATTCGCCTTCCACTTCCTTGAGCGACCCTTTGAATTCCCGAATTCCCTTCCCGAGCGAACCACCGATCTCAGGCAGTCGTTTCGCACCGAACAGGAGCAAGACGATGAAGAGGAGAATCAGGACTTCCCACATTCCGAGATTGCCGAACATGTGCTCACCTTCCAGGTGACGGGAGCGATCAGAGCAGAGATCGCGAAAACCACGCCAGCAGTAGTATCCCGACGACGCTCAGAATGTTCAGTCTGAGCACCAGGGGGCCGAGTGTCAGCGCCACGACGAGAAGGTCCACGGTCAGGGGACCCAGGGAGGTCGCGACGGTCGTGATGAAGAACTCGCGAGCTGCGCTCGCCGGCAGAGCCAGGGCGGCCAGTTCCGTGAGCAGAGACCCGAGAAGCATGCCACCCGCGACGATCAGGGTAACCCGCTTGGCCGAGGGTCGCCTCCTGCCACTGAATTCGATGCTCACTTCTGTCGCTCCAATACGAATTCCACAGTTAGCCGCAGAATCTCGACCGCGGGATCGTCCGGCAACGGCTGGAGTCGTTCGAGTGCGGAAGCAGCGTAGCTCCGCGCCACCTCGCGCGCATCATCGAGCCCGCCCACGCCTCGCACCATATCGATCACGCTCGCGACCTGCTCATCCGAGGGAGTCGCGTCGGCGAACAGCTCGTTGACGGCATGACGGTCTGACGCCTCGAGTCGGGGAAGGGCCAGAATGAGGGGCAGAGTGACCTTGTGTTCCTTGAGGTCGAGACCGTTCGGCTTTCCAGTCACCGCGGACGAAACCGTGTAGTCCAGCAGATCATCCACGATCTGAAAGGCCATGCCCAGATCGTGACCGTATCCCCCGAGCGATTCTCGATACTCGGCACGCCCGACGAGGGCGCCCAGTTCGCAGGCTGCCGACATGAGCGATGCCGTCTTGCAGTCACAGAGACTGAAATAGTCATCCACGGTCGTCTCGAGGGCGTCATGTGCGGCCAGCTGCCGCATCTCCCCGATCGACATACGGTTGGATGCATTGGCGAGAAGATCTATCGCTTCGATGTCTCCCATGCGCGTGACTTCGACCAGCGCACGGGAATAGAGATAATCGCCCATGATTACGGCGACCTGGTGGCTCCAGCGCGAGTTGACCGTGGGCATCCCGCGTCGCTGCGGCGAGTGGTCCACCGCGTCGTCGTGCACCAGCGTTGCGACATGCATCAGTTCTACGATGGATGCGAGGCGCACGGCTTCCGACTGCGGATTCCCTCCGACTTCGTTGCTCAGAAGGAGCAGTGTCGGCCGGAGATACTTGCCACGTCGCGCGAAGAGGTATTCGGAAACCTCGTTTATCGCGCCGAAGTCCGCCGTGATCATTCCGTGCAGTTCCGCGTCCATCGCGACGAGTCGATCCCGGACGGGGGCCTGCAATACGGAAAGCGTTGGAAGTGCGGCTTCGAGCATCCTCTCCCCGGGTCACAGGTGAGCGGCGCGAATGCGCCTCCGGCAGAACGCCCCGATAATACCGTCACCCTGAGAGAGCGGACAACCTGCCAGCGGCATCGAGGAACCCGGGCTCGGCCTCTACGACCCTCTGCAGGCGCTCGATCGCACCCGGACGATCGCCTCGCTCCTCGAGCAGCAAGGCGATTCGGTAGCCGATCGCGGGCGACACTCCGGCGAGATTGGCCGGATGAGATTCTGCCTCCAGCAGGATCTCCAGCGCTCGATCGGCGTCTCCCAGGCGTGTGAAGCATTCGGCCATCGCTTCCCAGACGGGGCGCGGGTCTTCTCGCCCTGCCACGGCCTGCTCCAGTTCGGCGATCGCCTCATCCCACATTTCCATCTGCTTGAAGGCGATGCCCAGCTCGAAATGCGCCTGCGCATCTCCTTCCAGCACGGCTCCTTCGATTCCCGGTTCGCGAAGGTCGCCGAGCAGGGCATCGAAGTCGGTCGGAGCCTCGGGCGTCTCGACGGTGACCTCGCCCGTTACTTCAGGGCCTGCGGGCCCGCCGAGGTCGACCACATCGCGGGGCGGGCCGAAGGAGCGCTCGGCCAGCGACTGCAATGCCTCGCTTGCACCCGCGTGCTCCGGATCGATCTCCAGGATTCGAGCGTAGACCGTCCGCGCGCTGTCTGGAGCCTCCTGGCGGCGGAGGCTGGACGCCAGCGCCATGTACGACTCGACGAGCAGAGAGCGGTCGTTGAGTCCGAGCGCGAATTCGGCGCGCTGATGGTGCAGGACTACGTCATCCGGACGCAGCGCCAGCAAACGGTCCACTACTCGGACCGCCTCCCGGACTTCGCGGGCATCTTCGAGCAACTCCAGCGCTCGAAACAATCGGGCTGCCGCGTCTTCTGCTCGTCCCTTCTCGAGGAGATCGTCCGCCTCGGCGCAGAGTTCGGCGGCCGCGTCGACCGGCAGGTGTCCCACGGGTACCACGATTCCGAATGCATCGCCCTCGAGCTGATCCAGCATCGCGTCCAGAGCTTCCAGAGAAGCGGGTGACTCCTGAAGCGTCGGACCCTCAGCCGGAGCCTCGTCGATGTCCGTCGGGTCGGAGGTGTCCGAATCCGGCGCAGGAGTCGTTTCTGCCGGTTCCCGGTAGTGGGCCGGATCCGACCCGGGCACCGGCGGTACCCGAAGCTCGGCGATGCGGCTGGACAGCGGGTGCGCATCTCCCCAGCGAGCCTGAAGTTCATCCAGTGCCTCGAGGATCGAATCAGACGGCGAATCGGCGAGCATCCGCTCGAGAATACCGAGGGCGACCTCGGGAGTCGTCTTTTCGTCCCGGGCAATCCCCAGGAGCATCGAGAACGCCCGTGAGGCCACATGGCCGCTTCCAGCAGCGGCTGCCATCAGCTCACGCACGGCTTCCACCGCCAGACCCATTTCAGCGTACGCGGCGCCAAGGTCGAGATGCGAGCGGTGGTCGGTTCGACCGGAGTCCTCGGCCTTGCGGATCTGGTACTGGGCCAGGCGAGCGCGGAAGAAGAGCGCCTGGAGATTTGGCTCCAGCTTTTCCTCCGGGTCGGGCTCCCGCGTCAGCTCGGGCTCGTGCGTCGGCTCGGGCTCGGCCTCGGGGGTCGATGCCGTCGGCTCGGGCTCGGCTTCGGGGGTCGATGCCGTCGGAGTATCCGGCGCGTGCTCGGCAAGTTGCGCCTCGGACGACGGAATCGAGCCGTTGTCCGAACCGGACTCCGGATTCGGTCCTGCGTCCGGCTCGACGGTCGGCGGTTCCGCCGGAGCGGCTCCGAGCAGACTGGCGATCCGTTCGGATGCCCGGCGTGCATACGAGGGATCGGACAGAGTGGCGCCGAGCGCTTCCAGCGCGGCTGCTCTGAGCCCCATCGCCTGGAACGCGACTCCGATGTCGTACTGGAGCGAGGGCCCGCCGACTTCCAGCGCAGCTGCAATTCCGGAGCGAAACTCCTCGAGTTCGATGGCGACGGGATCTTCGGGCCCCGGAAGATCCTCCGCCGGCAGTTCGGCCCGGCCCGGGGCGAACCCTTCGGGACGCCCTGCGTTCGAGTCGAATGCTGCGGCGATCCGTTCGTCGAGACGAATCGGAGGCATCTCGGTGTCGACCTCGGTCTCGGATTCGGGCTCAGGGGACGCCAGCTCGGAATCCGTGTCCGGCATCAACTCGACCGCTTCATCCAGTTGCCGGAGCCGCTCCTCGAGCGCGGACACGTCGTCGCCCCGGCGTCGCGCGCTCGCCGCAGCGAGACGAATCTGGGCCACCGCCTGCGCCCGGTGTCCCCGCTCGGAAAGTAGCTCCGCAATCGCCAGTCGAACGTCGTCATCACCGGCGGCATCCGCGAACTGTTGTACGCCTTCGAGTGCAGCCTCGAGGTCTCCAGCCGCTTGCATGCGATCGACGTACTGAATGAGGGATGAGCGGGCCTCGACTACGAGTCCCGTCGCGGAGTGCAGCAGGGCCAGTCTGCGAAACATATCCGTCCGGTCGGGTGCGACCCTGAGAATCTTGTTGCACAGGGCGACGGCGCTCGTCGGCAGCTGGTTTTCGGCATACCGGTCGGCTGCATTCTCGTAGCATTCCACGGCCTGCGGAATTTCACCCAGTCGGATGTGCAGATCGCCGATCCGGTTGAACAACCCGAGCTCGTCCGGCCCCCCTCGACTCTCGCCCAGCCGCAAGGCCTCGCGGTACAGGTTGATCGCCTTTCGCCAGTCCGACCGTTGCTCCGCCCGTCTGGCTTCATGCTTGAGCTTCTGGAACGTCGTCATGGACCTCTCGTCTGCCGTTCGGTCGGTCGTCGGATGCCTGCAAGTCACAACTCGACCGTGCGGTCTGCCAACCCGTTCACGGTGGCAGCAGAGACTCGTTTTCGCTCTGCTGGCTCGAAATCCACTGCGCGGCTCACGGGAGCGCTGGAATCACCGGCGGATCCGGGCCCGTTACGATCGGACGTGGCTCCGCAGCCGATCTGTTCGCGCGGATTCCGACGTCCCGGAGTTTCAAGAAGCCGGCCACTGTTCGTTCTGCCCTGATGCGGAGACTCCGTCGGAATGGCGGGCGCGAGGTGGCTCCGGCTCAGTTGGTACGCTGGTTGTAGTCGCCGTGCAGCTCCGGTGCGTCCGTGAGACGCACACTGACGCTGAACAGGGTGTTGCCGTTCGGGGCCCGGGAGAACTGGAACGAGGCGCGCCAGCGATGCAGATCCCGGTCGAGCGTGATGAACTGGGTTCCGAATTCACCCTGAGTGAAGTTGTACTGCGTAGTCCAGCGGACCGACCAGCCGGGGGTCGGCTGGAAGGTGAGTGTACCGTCGACGGTCTGGCTCTCCCTGCCCGTCTCCAGGGGACGCGCACGAATCAGGGAATACCGCAGCGAAACCGTCCAGCTTCCGCCGCCACGGGCGTTGGCGAACGGGTCGGAACGGTAGGAACCCTCGAATTCGCGCAGCCGGTAGCGGGAGTCCACGTTCTGGGGGGACTCGGCGTCCGTGTCTGATCGTCCGGTGCCGCCTGAATTGCCGAGGCCGAAAATGTCGCCGAGGCCCGTGCCCGAACGGAGGGAGAAGCTCATCGCCAGGGACTCCATGAACGGCTTGAAGCGACGATCGGCTCCGACTCCCTCGAACAGGTCGTGCCGGATATTGAGCTGAAATCCCCTCAGCAGGTCCGAACTGAAGGCATTGCTCAGTTTCTCGGTCACCAGGCTCGATCCACCGTCATCGCGGGCGAAGTCGAACGCGAGCGCATCCGTCCGAATGGCGAGCAGTGTCACCGTCCGGCTGACCGGGGGCCGTGTCGGCCCGTCATCCCGGCCGAAGACGGCATTCGGATCTCGCACGCCACCGACGGGACCCGTCCCGAGTGAGACGGAATCGTCCGTCAGTACGTCGAGTCCTTCCACATCGGGCAATCGGGTCTCGGCGCCCGCTGGAATCGAATCAGGTCCCTCGGAAACAGAGCGACGGTCCAGCGAGTCCTGCCACGCGGCCCGTACCGAATCGGCCCTCGGAGCCTCAGAGCGATCCGGTCTGACCTTCGCCTCGAATGTCTGGTTGAAACCTATGTTCAACGTGTTCCTGACATCAGCTGCGCCCCCGAGACCCGGTATCCCGGCGAGCGTCGAGTCTATCGAGGTCGCCGGCGAGTAGGCCCAGCTGATCTGGGGCGAGATCTTGTGGCGGACGCGGTCGAACGATCCGAAACCAGGGTAGAAGCCGTAGACATCGCTCGAGAGACTGGCGCCGAAACTTGCACGTGCCGGTGCGGACACGAATCCGAGCCCCAGCGTGTCAATGTTCACCGAGGCACCCGAAATCTGTGCGGTCGGGCGGAAAGTGGTCGAGCCGATGAGATTCACCTGGTAGTTCAGCGACGCGCTCCAACCGAGTGTCTGCTCGAGGTTCGATGGCAATTCGGCGACCAGCGAATCGAACGGGGTCTGATTCAGGCGCCCGTAGTTGGCGCTCGCTCGGAGAGTGAACTTCCGTAACGTCAGGCTGCCGCTCGACGTCACGGAGGTCTGATCGATGTCGGTCCCTTCATCGAGTTCGACCGTGCGCCGGTTCCCGCTCGCAGACCCGCTGAGCACGATGTTGTTGAACAGCCCCTGTCGTGTCGTCGGAGCCCGGAACAGAGTCAACGGGGAGAAGGACAGATTGATCGCGGGAAGAGTGGTCTCCACCCTGTCATCGTTCAGATACTGACGGCGCCGCGCGCTCGCCGAGAAGTTGGCGAAACGGAACCTGTGATTCAGTCCGATGTCCGAATCGATCGTCTGGGTCTGCGCGTCCGGGCGGAAGCTCTCATCCTGATAGATCTGCTTGTCCTCGATGTACTGGATCGAGGCCCGTAACTGGGTATTCAGCCCGATGCTCTGATCGTGATCCCAGTCGAGCCGCAGATTGCTTCCGGAGTCCCGGAAGCTCTGGCTGTAGAGCAGTCCGCCCCGGACGAACTTCTTCAGCCAGCGGTAGTTGAATCGGCCGTTGAGACGGGTGTACTCACCGCTGAACCAGTCCACCGTGGCCTGGGCGTCCATGTAATCGCTGATCGCCCAGTAATAGCCGAAGTCGGTGACGTTCCGGCTCGCCCCGGAAGAGGTCTGGACGATGTCGTTGAATCCGAACCTGGGCGGCAGCAGTCCGCTGCGACGTCCCTGCCTGATCTCCGAGGCGAAGAACGGCAGCCAGAACACGGGGACGTTGCTGACGTAGAGCACCACCGGCCACGCAACGATCACGTCGTCGTTGACCAGCTTGATCTTGCTCGCGCGGAAGGAATAGTGCGGCTCGTCGATGTCGCAGGACGTGAACTCGCTGCGGGCCGCGAAGAGTGTGTCCTGAGACTTGGGAATCACGTTACCGATCACCCGCCAGTTCGCGCCGCGCTGGGCGAACTGGGTCTCGGCGCGGTAGATCGTCCCGGTCATCGATGCGAGATCGAAATAGAGCACCGAGTCGCTCGTGACCTCGGTGCCGTCGAGCCCGACCATCTCGATACTGCGTCGTGCTTCCATGAATCGGACGGAGCCCCGATATAGAATCGAATCCGCAGTCAGAACGTCCTTCTCGCGGTTGACCTGCGCGTCGCCTGCGAGAGACAGGTTCTGACTCTGGACCTCCACCCGCGCCTCCCTGCCCCGATACTCCAGCGCATGGTATCCGGGCAGCTGGAGCAGGGAGTTGAAGACCGCGTCCCGACTCGGAAATCCTTCCGTTCCACCCAGGTCCTGCATACGTGCTCTGACATCGATCTCGGGAATCGTGTCCGCCGGATCCCGCAGTCGGAGACTGTCCTCGAGGAATGCCTCATCATCTTCGATCCTCACCGGCCTTTCCGGCTTCGCGCGGCTGGGAGGGCGGTCCTGGGCGCTCGCCGGCAGGGCACACAGGACCGAGGAGAGCAGGAACAGGCAGAGGGCGGCCGACCTCATGGACCGGCCGGTTCCCCGTCACCGCCTTCCCCGCCCGGCGGAACGGACTCCTCCTCCGACCGAATGCGACCCCCTGACCCTCGATTGCCGACCACCAGCTGGACGAGCCAGATGGAGGCTTCGTAGAGCAGGATCATCGGAGTGAAGAGCATGGCCATCGTGCCCACATCGGCTGGCGTGAGCAGGGCCGACGTGATGGCCAGTCCGACGACGGCATGCCGGCGGTATTTCCGCAGCCCGGCGGGCGTGACGAGACCCAGCATGCCGAGCACCACCAGCACCACCGGCATTTCGAATATCAGACCGAATGCGAGGATCAGCCGGGTGGCGAACTTCAGGTACTCGTCGATGGTTATGATCGGTTCGAGGCTCTCGGCCTGGAATCCGAGCAGAAAGTTGAGCCCCAGCGGAAGAACGAAGAAATACGCCATGGCGATTCCTGCCAGAAACAGCAGGAAACCGATCGCGATGGCGGGCACGACCAGCCGTCGCTCGTGCTCGTAAAGCGCGGGCGAGAAGAATGCCCACGCCTGGTAGGCGATCATCGGGAGCGCGAGAATGAAACCCACCACGAAGGCCAGCTTGAAGGTCACTACGACCGGAGTGGTCGGACTCGTGAACAGGAGGACCTGATCCGGCATCACCTGCTGGAAGGGGCGCTCGAGGATTCCTATCACATCCAGCTCGGTAACGACGAAGAAGCCGAGTACCGCGCAGATCGCGAGGGCGAGCAACGCCCAGATGATGCGACGGCGCAACTCCTCGAGGTGATCCAGGAAGGGCATCTCCGCCGCTTCGGTCGTCACGCCTTCTCGTCCTCCCCCATTTCCTCCCCGGAGCCCTCGAACATCTCCTGCTGGCCGCGGGCCTCGTACCTCGCCCGATTGACGAGCTCCCGCACCTCTTCCATGAACTCCGTCGTGTCCTGGAAGTTTCGATACACGGATGCGAACCGCACGTAGGCTACCTGGTCCAGGGTCCGCAGCTGAGCCATTACCAGTTCTCCGATCTGCTGGCTGCTGACCTCGCGCTCATCCAGGCTCTCGAGATCCTCCTCGACCTGGTCCACCATCTCCTCGATTCGTACCAGCGAAACAGGTCGCTTCGCGCACGCGATTCCGATGCTCTTCAGGAGTTTTGCCCGATCGAAGGGCTCGATCGCACCCGTAGACTTGCGGATGCTGAGCGCTTCCTGCTCGATGTGTTCGTACGTGGTGAACCGGAAGCCGCAGCCCAGGCATTCACGACGCCTGCGGATCGCGCGGCCGGCCCGGCTGGTGCGCGAGTCCACGACGCGGTCCTCGACGTGATCACACCTGGGGCAGCGCACCTGTTCTCCTTCCGGTCGGAACCGGCGACTTGAGATCCCGCAGGAGCCGTCGCCCGACCCGCCGGGTCAGCGACTCAGTCGGTCGAGCTCACGTCTCGCCAGCTCGAACTCGTCGCTGTCCGGGTATCCCTGGACCACCCGGTTGAAGAAAGTCCTGGCGTCGTCGACGTTGCCGCGACGCAGCTCGAGCAGACCGCTCTTGTAGAGCGCCGTGGGCGCTCGACGGGAGTTTGGATACAGCTCCAGCACCCGGGCGTATTCGTCGAGTGCGGCTTCGGCGTCGCCCTCCTCGGCGAAGCTCTCCGCCCGGAAGTACTGCGCGTCAGGGGCCAGTTCGTGGTTCGGATACGTGGACAGAAACTGGTCCAGAGCTTCCCGGGCCGTGCCGTACGAACCGCGCCGGAACTGGCGGAGCGCAGCCTCGTAAAGCTCCTGGGGATCGCCCGCCGGTTCCGCCCCGGACGGCGCTGCGTCCTGCGGCGGGAGCTCTCGAGAGCCCGGCGTCCCGCTCGGTCCCGTCGGGTCATCCGGAGAGACCGACATCAGGGCCAGGTTGCGCTGGGTCTGACCGGTCAGCTCGATCAGCTGAGCCAGATTGGTGTTGAGGTCCTCGATCTGGCGCTGCAGGTCGACCCGTCCCGTGATGTCGCGGCGCTGCTGAACGTTCAGACTGTCCAGCAGCACCGCGCGCAATTCCTGAATCTCCGCGATCAGCGCCTCGCGCTGCGAACGCTCCGCCTCGAACTCACCGGTCACGGTATTCCGGAGTTCGGCCATGTCGCTTTTGGTAGCGCACCCGGCCGCGGCAAGCGTCGCCGCCACGAGAAGGACCGCGGAGCGGGACGTCACTGCAGCAGCGCAGCGGTATTCGGCAGGACGAACTCGTCACGCCGATTCTCGGCCCAGGCCGATTCGTTCGATCCCTGCGCGATCGGTCGCTCTTCGCCGAAGCTGACCGTGCGGAACATCCCGGCCGACAGACCCAGGTTCACCAGGTAGCTGCGGGCCGATTCGGCCCTTCGCTGCCCGAGAGCCTGGTTGTACTCCAGCGAGCCGCGCTCGTCCGCATGTCCCTCGATGGTGACCGAGAGATTCGGGTAGTTGCGGAGGACATCCGCCTTGCGCTGTAGAACGGCAGCCGCCTCGTCGGTGATCCGGGACCTGTCGAACTCGAAGTGGATTCGCTCGCGGATCACCATCACCGCCTCTACGCCCTCAGCCAGCATTCCGGCCGAGTTGGCGCACTCGGTGCCCGGATAATCTCGCTGGACCTGCTCGAGCAGGCGGCGCGCCCGGTCGTAATCTCCGTTGGCAATGGCCGTACGGGCGTCGGCGCATATCTGCGAGGCCGCAGCTTCCATCCGGGCCAGCTCGGCGGCAGCCACGCTGTCGGCGTCGGGCATTGCGGCCGTCGTCTCGTCGACTACCGGAGGCGGCGGAGGTGGCTCCTTGCCGCCGCAGGCGGACAGCCCCATGGCCGTAACGGCGATCAGGGCTGCAAAACCGACCTTGAAACGCATGGACGTACTCCTTGACGCGAGAATGATGAGCGGAAGCGCAGAACGGGGACGCACCCCGCCGTCCCGCTCGCCGATCGCCGTCTGAACGGCGCGCACCCGCTGTATCATACGAGGCGTCGATATGGTTGCCAAGCGGTTGAAACCACCCGGATGCACCGTCACAGAGCGCCCGACCACGAAGGCAGCTGGTCAATCCTCCCCGAGGTCAGATTCCGGACTCTGCCGGTGACCGTATCGAGGATGAGCATTGCCGAGCCACTGCGTCCCGTGGAGGCGAATACGAGGTGTCTGCCGTCCGGCGCCCAGCTGGGGTCCTCGTTGCTGCCACGCGAGGTCAGGACCCGCCGATCTGAACCGTCCGGGGACACCGTTACGACCTGGAAGGAACTCTCGATCCACGCCTGGTACGCGATACGGTCTCCGCGCGGCGACCAGTCGGGCGATGTCGCATAGCCTCTCTCGCCGTACACGTAGCGACTGAGAATGCGAGGCTCCCCCCTTCCCTGTCTCGGAATCACGTATATGTGGGGCAGCCCGAGCGGAGAGGAGGTCATCACGAGCTGCCGGCCGTCGGGCGAATAGCCCCCATTCAGCGTCTCACCGACGCTCGTATAGGTCACCCGGCGTCCGCAGCATATCGGATTCCGCTGCAGCTCGAAGAGTTCCGTGTGGTCCCCCTCCGTCCGGGCGTACAGGATGTGGTTTCCGTCCGGAGAGTAGACGGGTGTTACGTTGAGACCCTCTTCGGCCGAGACCGTCTGTACCGCTCCCGTGGCCAGGTTCTTCTCGTACGCGACCGGGCCGCCGCTGACGTACGAGACGTACAGCAGGTGCGATCCATCCGGTGAGAGGTCGGGCGAGTAGACGATCGACTCGTCGCTCGTGAGTCGCCGAAGTCCGTTGCCGTCCGAATCAATGATCCAGACGTCGGAAGCGCCTTCGGCGCCTTTCCGGCGGAAGACGATCCGGGTCGCGGCGATTCCCGGCTCGCCCGTCGCCCACAGGACCACCTGGTCCGAGACCCTGTGCACCGCCATGCGGAAGTCCGCCGATCCGACGGCGGGCAGACTGAACGCCCGCACCTCCTTGAGCTCACCGAACACGACATCGTGAAGACTGACCCTGAGCACCGGGGCGGCGGAACTGCCCGACACCTGGCTGGCGACGAGCCAGACCGCCCCGAGCTGATTCCACAGGCCGTAATTGACGGCGTCACCGGCCCGGAAATCACCGGGGATATCGATCATCTCGAACCGATCGCTGAAGTCCAGGTCCTGGCGCAGTATCGCGTCGGCATCACGTGCGACCTGCTCGAGGCCCTCCCCGCTCTCGACCGGGGTGAGAACCAGGCCGGGCAGATAGCCAGGCGTGTAGGTAATCCCGATCCTCACGTCCCCCGGCTCCTGCGCGGCTACCGGTGCGCTGATCGGGCCGGTCGCGGCCACGGCGAGGAACAGTGCGGTGAGTCGGATGCTCTTGCTTGTCATCAATGCCTTCATCTGGTCGTCGGGTCGAAGAAGAACGAGATCCGCAGGCGATCGCGCGGCCATGCTTCGGGCAGCGGACCGAATGCCCGTGCTCGACCCGCCGCTTCGATCGCTCCGCGTGCCTCGAGATCGAAGCTCATATCGCCGGACCGCGTGAGCATCTCGATCTCGCCCACCGATCCGTCACTGGAGATCACGAATACCACTTCCGCCCTCAGATGCCTCCCCCCGGCGGGTGGCCTCCAGTACCTGTTGACCTGCCGAATGATGTTCTGCAGGTAGGAGGGATCCACGAACGCCGCGCCCTCCAGCTGGACGTTGATCGCCTCGTCACCTTCTTCCGTAGCGCGCGCCGGCTCCCGGGTCTCCTCCACCGGTGGAGGAATCTCCTCCACCACCGTGGGAAGCTCGGTCTGCGGTACAGGCTGCTCGGTAGGTTGAGGCGGAGGTGGACGATTCTCTTCCTCGGCCGGCCGGGCCGGCTGGGGCGTCAACCGCTCGGGCGCCGATTCATCGGCCGCGGCGACCAGCCTCACGCGGTAGGTCTGGGCGGGAAGCGTCCTCGGCCTCATGGTCGCCGTGCCGATGACCAGAGCGATGCCGGCGATCAGGTGGAGGATCGTCGAAGCGAGCAACGCTCCGGCCGGGGGTCGATGCCTCGCTTCACGCACCTCAGCGATCCGTTTCCGGCTCCGCCACGAGGCTTACCGCTTCGATTTCCGCTTCCTTGAGGGTACCGATCACCCACAGGACCGCTCCGTAGGGCACATCCCGATCGCCCTTCACGTAGACCGTCTCCGCCCCGCGTCGTTCCACGAGCACGCCGATCGTCGCGTCGAACTCTTCGCGGGTAACCGCATCGTCCTCGATGTAGATCGTGCCTTCCTCATCGATCGAGATCACGACACCCTCGCTCACCTGCAACGGTGCGGCAGGCGCTTTCGGAATCGTCACCTCGACCCCTCCCTGGAGGATCGGCGCCGTGATCATAAAGATCACGAGCAAGGTGAAGGCGACGTCCACCAGGCTCGTCACGTTGATTTCCGCCCGGACAGGCAGACCGCCGTGTCCATCGTTCCGGGACGCCCGTCCGATCATACGCGGCCCTCGCGGGCCAGCGTGCCGATGAACTCGGCCGCGAATCCTTCGAGCTCACCCGTGAACAGACCCAGCTTGCCGGCGAAGTGGTTGTAGGCGATCACCGCCGGGATGGCGACGGCGAGTCCGACCACAGTCGTCACCAGGGCCTCTGCAATGCCGGGCGCGACGGCAGCGATGTTGGCGCTTCCCTGGCTCGTGATGCCGATGAAGGAGTTCATCACGCCGACGACGGTTCCGAGCAGCCCCATCAGAGGAGACACCGATCCGATGATCGCCAGCCAGGTGAGACCATGGGCCATGTCGTCGCGCTCCTCCGACAGCTCCTTCTCGAGAACCAGCCTCAGCGCTTCCAGCTGGGCAGGCGTCAGACCGGGACCGGTGTGCACCTCATCCCTGAGCGCCGTAGGCCTGAGTTCCGTGAAGAAATTCACGCCCCGGCGGAAGACCCGGGTGTACGGAGACTCGGGCAGCCGCGTGAGGGTCTGGTATACCTCGCGAAGCCCCGCCGCATCCTGCATCGCTTCGACGAACTCGTCGCCAGTGGCGCGCAGGCGGCGGAACTCGGACCACTTCCAGAAGATCAGTACCCACGAGATTACCGAGAACGCGGCCAGGACGATGAGAATGATCTTGGTCATCGGCGTGGCGCCGAGAACCAGGTCCCACGGACGTGCGGCGATCGGCTGCCCGGCCTGCATGGTCAAGGAATAGGCGAATGGCCCCATCGAGTGATTCCTCAGATCTCTTGCGCGATGTGCTGGTAGGTGTTGCCGAGCCCCTGCTCCAGCGAGACCTCGGGAGCCCAACCGAGGGCCCGCAGTTTCTCGGTCCGCAGACAGCTGCGCAGGACCTCGCCTTTACGGGGTGGGGCATGCTGCAACTCCACGTCCCTCCCGGCCGCCTTCAAGAGCGTCTCGGCGAGCTTCACGACCGAAGTCTCCTCTCCCGTCGCCACGTTGAAGGCGACATCGTCCACTGACACCGGATCGGGAAGCGGCGTGGTGGTGAGCAGCAGATTCGCCCGGGCCACGTCGCCGGCATAGACGTAATCACGAGTCTGCATTCCGTCGCCGTAGATGGTCAGAGGCTCCCCCTCGAGAAGTCGGCTGCTGAAGACGGCAACTACCCCCGCTTCACCGTTCGGATCCTGCCGCGGGCCGTATACGTTCGAATACCGGAGCGAGGCGCCCTCCATTCCGAACAGCTTCCGGAAAGTGAACAGGTAGTGCTCCCCGGACAGCTTGCTCACCCCGTATCCCGACAGCGGCGCCTTGAGGGTCGCTTCCGGAGAGGGGATCTCTCCGGACTCGCCGTAGATCGCTCCTCCAGACGAGACGAACAGGAATCGAGGCACCTGCCCGTCCCGGGCGGCTTCGAGCAGGTTGAGCAGTCCATCGATGTTGATCGAGGCGTCGTGTCTCGGCCGGGCGACCGAGACTCGGACGTCGATCTGCGCGGCATGGTGATTGACCAGATCGAAGCGGCCGCCCCGGACGAGGTCGGCGGCGGCTTCCGATCGAATGTCCTCCTCGACCAGCACCACGCCGTCGGGGAGATTCGACCGGCGACCCGTGCTGAGGTCGTCGAGAGCCGTAACTTCCCAACCCGCGTCCCTGTAGGTCTGGCAGACGTGGGACCCGATGAATCCGGCTCCCCCGGTGACGAGGACCCGCGGAGATCCGCTCACGATGCACTCCTGTCCTGGTTAAACGATTCGTACCGCTGAGACGGCTCGAAGCCGAACATGGGAAAGGTCCGATCGGTGGACCCGACTCACCCCGGCGGCCGGGATTTCGATCCGAAGCTACCGGGATCCGTTGGAGGGGGAAAGGACGTTCTTCAGCCTGAGAGTCGGCGCGAGAGACGCACCGGATTGCCCTCTCGCGTGCCCGGATCCCGGACCTTGTGCACGACGGCCGTAGAGGTGTTCCCGGTCACTCGAACGATCCGAAGTACGCACAGCGCGTCCTCCGGTTCCGCGAGAGCAGGCGAGGGCTCGAGGTGCGAAAAGACGAGGAATTCATCACCGATCTTCACGCCGGCTCGCAGGCCCAGGTCCAGAAAGACCTCGTCGTACAGGTCGAGAACGGTCTGATTCTCGACCGCGAATGCGATAATCCTGCCGTTGAGAACCTCGCCCGACTCGGCGTGCTCGAGCTCCGGATCGACGAAGAAGTCGGCGGCCCGGGTCACCGGATCGCCCACCCGGTAGTCGCCGTACACATCGACGACGCGAGCACGAGCGCTGTCGGCATCCGTGCGGGTCACCAGCAACAGTGCCTTCGATTCCAGCACCTGGCCGAACGGATTGATATCGCGGCCCCACCGGACCGACTGGAGCAGATCGCCCGGTGCCGTCTGCATCCCCGCGAGGTGCACGACGACATCCTGGTGCAAGCGCGCGGAAGGGGGGAGATTCAGGTCGAGCGGATTCTCCTCGATTACCCGTACCGTGCGACCCATCGGGCCGGACTCGGACGGATCGACGAGGAGGCTGGCCTGGAAGAAGTCGCTGACGCTCACTACCGCGGGCCGCGCGTCGTCGTCCAGCTGCAGCGATGAGAGAGACAGCAGCTGATCACTTCGGGTGCCGAACACGGTGCCGGACAGATCGGTAGCCGGCGCCGGCCGGCCGGTTCGGTATCCGGTTGCGGGTCGTGCTTCGTCGTAGCCGCGGCTCGAAACGACAGCGGCGGCATCACCCGGCATCCGAAGACGTTCGCCCGGGAAGATCCAGTGAGGATCCTGCACGACATCGCGATTCAATTCGTAGATGTCGGGCCAGCGGTACGGGTTGCGAAGATAGCGTGCGGATATTTCCCAGAGCGTCTCGCCCCGGCGAACTTCGTGGGGAGTGCGAGAGGCATCCCCGGCCTCCTGGGCCCCTGCGGACCGCACTCCACCGAGAGCCAGCACCATCGCCCCGGCGACGAGAGCCGTCGTGCGTGCCATCCTGTTCATCCGCCGCTCCTCAGAAGGGCAGGTCGTCGTCACCCGCGGGCGTCAGCGACTCGTTCGAGAACTCCTCGTAGTCGTCCTTGGCGCCCTGGCTCTTGCCATGCTCCGTGTCACGCGAGCCGGCAGTCGGAGATCCGAAATCCGCTCCCTCGCCGCGTCCACCGAGCATGATTATCTCTCGCCCTCGAATCTCCGTGATGTACCGGGTCTGGCCTTCCCTGTCCTCGTACTGCCGGTACTCGATCGAGCCCTCGACGTAGACCCGGTCCCCTTTCTTCAGGTACCGCTCTGCGAGCTCGGCGAGCTTCTCCCAGAAGATGACCCGGTGCCACTCAGTCTTCTCCTGCGGCTGACCTTGCCTGTCCGTCCAACGGCGACTCGTGGCCACCGAAAGTGTGGCAACTCTCGCGCCGCCGGTCGTCGTACGGAGCTCGGGGTCGGCCCCCAGGTTTCCGATGATCTGTACGCGGTTCAAAGAACGCGACATGAAATCCTCGTATTCATATGTGACGAATCAAGTTGCGCACGACACGCCAGGCGCGCGCCGTGAAGGCCACCAGCCACTTCGCCCGGCATCCAGAGTCAACCTAGACGCGGTTTCGGAGCACTGTCAACGCGCGTCATTCTGCAGGTCGAGCCTCATCACGCACGCATCTTCGCGCGGCTCGCTGTAGTAGCCCGGGCGTCGGCCCACGACTTGAAAGCCCCGCTTCAGGTACAGTGCCCGCGCGACGGCGTTGCTCTCGCGGACCTCGAGGTAGAGCGTGTGCGCCCCCCGGTTCCGGGCCAACTCGATCGAGCCTTCGAGGAGCCGGGTGCCGATCCCCCGGCCCCGCCGATCGGGATCCACGGCCAGGTCCCCGAGCTCCGCTTCGTCGGCGGCGAACCACAGAACTGCGAAACCGACGACCTCTCCCCCGTCGTATTCGCCGCCCGGGTCCCTGACGGACGATACGGCCGTGAGCAGCGCGGCGCTCGGGCGCCGCATCAGCGCGCGGAAGGTGGTCTCCTGCCAGGGCATCGTGAACGACTGCCGCTCGATTCGCATGACGTCGGCCAGGTCCGCCGGTCTCATCGAGCGAATTGTGATCGGCCGGGTCGATCCTCTCACCGCGAGGCTTCCCGCTCGGCGGACGATGCCCGCACGTAGTCGGGCTCCCAGGTGGTCGGATCCGCGACCCTTCCCGCGTCAGGGAAGCTCGCCGTCAGCCGAAGCAGTGCCACGGCGGTGGACTCGCGATCCTCGGGCTCGAGCCGCCGCACCCCGGCACTCCGCGCCGAACGCTCGAGATTCTCGGGAAGCTCCGCGGCCAGCGTCCAGGTTCGTGCGGGCCGAAGCCGGCCGAGCGTTATCGCGAACGGCTCTGCGACCGGGCCGAACAGCGGTTCCAGGCCTACGATCTCGTCCCCATTCCTCGCGATCCCGTATCCCGCCGCATACACCTGGCCCCGTCGTGCGTCGATCGCGGCACAGACGGAACCCGAGCCACCCGAGCCGACCGCGATCGCGGCCAGGCTCGACCAGGCGTGCAGCTCGGCCCCGAGGGCTGCCCGAATACCCTTGGCCAGGGCAGCCGAGATTCGGACTCCGGTGAAGGACCCGGGGCCGGAAGCGACGACGACGCGCGAGATGTCGGTCGGCAGGCATCCCGCCGAGCTCACGAGCCGGTCGATCCCGGGAAGCACCGATTCCGAGCGAACGGCCTGCACCGGAAGCGCCATTTCCAGCGTGCTCTCCCCTGCCCAGGTCGGAATCCCGCCGAGGGCTATGCTGCCGGTCGATGTGCTGGTGTCCAGCGCCAGGGTCAGCAAGGATCGACCGTCGGTGCCGGGGGCGGTTCACCCGCACCCGAAGCCCTGATCTCGACCCGCCGCTCGTTGGGGCGGTCGGCGAAGTCCAGCCTGACCTCCCAGCGGTCGGCCGGCAGCCAGTCCTCCGCACGCTCCGCCCACTCCACGAACACGGCCGCATCGCTGTCCACCAGCTCGGGCCAGCCCACATCGACCAGGAGCTCGGGCGACTCGAGACGGTAGAGGTCCGCGTGCCAGATGATCTCTCCGGAGGTGGTCCGATGACGGTTCACCAGGGTGAACGTCGGACTCGGTATCGCGCCTTCGACCCCTGCGGCGCGACAGGCCGCCCTCACGAAGGTAGACTTTCCGGCACCCAGCGGTCCGGAGAGACAGACGAACCTGCCCGCGCGAATCGCTGCGCGCCCTACCTCGGCAGCCCAGGATTCGAGAGCCGACTCGTCGAGATCCACCGGGCCGAAGCTCGCCGGGTCCCGGAGTGCAGTTGCCCCGGTCACCGGCCCGCGCTCCTCCCGGTCCCCGCCTTGCCACGCCGTCCTCGACCTGCCCGGCGGTCCGATCCCGTTTCCATTCGGGCCTTCACGTCGAACAGCTGATCGCGAAGCCGAGCGGCTCGCTCGAAGTCGAGTTGCTCGGCCGCCTCACGCATCTCCGCCTCTATTCTCCGAATCAGGACCGCGGGATCCCGCGCCTCGTAGTCCTCCTCCGACTCCGCGACCGCACGAGTTTCGCTCGGCTCCTCCGACTCCACCGTTCGAGCATCGGCAACGGCGGTCGTGAACCGGATCTCGCTGATCGACTTCCGGATCGACTGCGGCGTGATTCCATGCTCCTCGTTGTATCGGGCCTGGACCTCGCGGCGCCGATTCGTCTCTTCGATCGCCCGCTCCATGGAGCCCGTGATCCGGTCCGCATAAAGGATCGCGGTTCCATTCAGGTTCCGCGCGGCGCGACCGATGGTCTGAACGAGAGAGGTCTCCGAGCGCAGGAATCCCTCCTTGTCCGCATCGAGAATCGCCACCAGCGAGACTTCGGGCAGATCGAGCCCCTCTCGCAGCAGGTTGATCCCGACCAGCACGTCGAAGCTGCCGAGACGAAGATCCCGGAGGATCTCCACCCGCTCGATCGAGTCGATGTCGCTGTGCATGTATCGCACCCGCACGCCCCGGGCCGCGAGGAATTCCGTGAGGTCTTCGGCCATCCGCTTCGTCAGCGTCGTCACCAGCACTCGTTCCCGGCGACCCGTCCGCTCCCGGATCTCCTCGAGCAGGTCGTCCACCTGCGTCGCGACCGGGCGGATCTCCACCCTCGGATCGAGCAGGCCCGTCGGCCGGACCAGCTGCTCGGTCACGATCCCTCCGGACTTGCGCAGCTCGTAGTCCGCCGGCGTCGCACTGAGGAAGATGGCCGCCGGAACGAGCTCCTCCCATTCATCGAATTCCAGCGGCCGGTTGTCGAGCGCGGACGGAAGGCGGAAGCCATGCTCCACGAGGGTCAGCTTTCGACTGCGGTCGCCCTTGTACATCGCGCCGATCTGAGGGATGGAGACGTGAGACTCGTCCACGATGACGAGGTGATCGTCCGGGAAGTAGTCGAGCAGGCAGTACGGCCGCTCGCCGGGTGAGCGGCCATCGAAATACCGGGAGTAGTTCTCGATTCCGGGGCAGACACCGATCTCCCGTAACATCTCGATGTCGAATCGGGTGCGGCTCTCGAGTCGCTGGGCCTCGAGCAGCCGACCGTTGGTGCGCAACTCCAGGAGCCTCGCCTCCAGCTCCGTCAGGATCCCGTCGATCGCCCTCTCCAGTCGATCCGGATCAACGGCGTAATGCGTCGCGGGAAATACCGCCGTCCGGTCCAGGGACGCGATCGCCTTGCCCGTCAGAGGGTCGATCTTGGTGATCCGCTCGACCTCGTCGCCGAACAGCTCGATCCGCACCGCCTGTTCCTCGTATGCGGGCATCACCTCGATGACATCGCCACGCACCCGGAAGGTGCCGCGACGCAGGTCGAGGTCGTTCCGACTGTACTGGATCGCCACCAGTCCCGAGAGAATCTCGCGCCGGGACATCCGGGCGCCGCGGTCCACGGTCAGCATCATCTGCCGGTATCCGCGCGGATCGCCCAGCCCGTAGATCGCCGACACCGAAGCGACCACGATCACATCTCGACGCTCCATCAGGGCGGAGGTCGCCCTGAGCCTGAGCCGATCGATGTCGTCGTTGATCGACGAGTCCTTCTCGATGTAGGTGTCGGTGCGGGGTACGTAGGCTTCCGGCTGGTAGTAGTCGTAATAGGAGATGAAGTACTCGACCGCGTTGGTCGGAAAGAACTGCCGCAGCTCGCCGTAGAGCTGGGCGGCAAGCGTCTTGTTGTGGCTCATCACCAGCGTCGGGCGGCCCGTCTCCTGGATCACACCCGCCATCGTCACCGTCTTGCCGCTGCCCGTCACACCCAGCAGGGTCTGCCAGCGCCGACCCTCCGTGACACCCTCGGAGAGCTCTCGAATCGCGTCCGGCTGATCTCCGGTCGGTTCGAAGGGAAGACGCATCTGGAACTGGCTGTCAGTCAAGGTCCACTGCTGCTCGGTCGAAGGTCATGAGGTCGGAACCCGGGTTGACCGATCCCCTGATTGTCGGCAAGCTTGCTCGCCTGGCGAGGTCGGTACAAGACTCGAATCACCCCGGAGGAACCCCGTGACCGTCCGTATGTTCTCGCGCCGCCGAATCACACCCCATCGTTGCGCGTGGCCGGTCGCCCTCTGCGTGCTGGCCTCGATAGCGGGTTGCACGGGATCGGAGCTCGAGTCGGACGAGCTGGTCGCGCTTCGAGCTGAGCGAGCCGATCTCCGGAACCGGTTTTCGGCCATTCAGGATGGAATTCGACGCACGCAGGCCGCGGCGCTCGAGGACCCGGGCGTGCGGGCCGCACAGGACAGCTTCTACGCGCTGTTGAGCGAGCAGATGGTCGCCAACGATCCGGCGGCCGAAGACCTCCTGGCACGCTCCCGACGCATCGGTGCCGATCTGGATCGCGTGTCGGGTCCCGTGCTGACGACACCCGATCAGGCGGACGAGCGCGTAGCGACCGCGTCAGAACGCGAAGCAGTGGCAGATGAATTGGCGGCGACCGAGCAGGAGCTTCGGCCCCACATCGATCGAGCGATGCGGGATCCGGGTGTCACCGGGGCGTTCGCGGCGCTGCAGGACAGCGTTACCGTCGCGATGACGCGAATCGATCCCAGCGCGGCGGCCTCGATCGATCGCCTGAACGAGATCGCCGAGCAGATGCGGGAGATCGAGATCGAGATCGCGCGCCTCGAACAGGGGCGCTGACTCGGTCAGCCGGGCCCGTCGGGCTGCGCGTAGCCGTCGGGGGTCGAACTGAACCCGGCCCGGCGATCGGCCGTCAGGGTCAGGTCGCTGTCCCCGAGGCTCTCCTTTCGCTCGACCGAGAGAACACCCTTCACGCGGCGAATCTGCCGCATGACCTTCTTCAGGTGAGCCAGGTTCTCGACCTCGATCACGAACTGGCCTTGCATACCGCCTTCGACCGCCTTGATGTCGGCCGATTGGATGTTGGTGCCCGTATCGCTGATCGACTTCGCGATGTCGGCGAACAGGCCGTGTCGGTCCGTTCCTTCCATGAGAATCCGGACGAGGAAGCGCTGTGAGCCGTCCACGTCCCAGTCGATCAGGATGCGGCGCTCGGGCAGATCCGGCAGGTTCAGGATGTTGGGGCAATCCTGCCGATGGATCGAGATTCCACGGCCTACCGTTATGTAGCCCATCACCTCGTCGCCCGGCACCGGCTGGCAGCACTGGCTGTATCGGACCATCAGGTTGTCCATCCCCTGGATCCGAACGCCCTTCGAGCCGCTCCACACCCGCTTGACGAGTTTGTGCAGCGGGCTCGGATCCCGCTCCTGGCGCGAATCACCGGGCTCCTCCCGGAGCACGGCCCGGGTGACTCTCGTGAGACCCACATCGCCGCGACCGACCGCCGCGTGCAGCCCTTCCGCACCGCCCTCGATCCCGAGGATTCCCGCCGCCTCGGCGAGCTGCGAGTCTTCGGGCTTGACCTTCCTCTTCTTCCACTCGCGGGCGAGGATTTCGCGCCCCAACCGGGCCGCGATATCCTGTTCCTCGCGCCGGATCCACTGCCGGATCCGGTGGCGGGCCCGGGTGGTCTGGACGAAGCCCAGCCAGTCGCGGCTCGGCGTCTGGGAGTCCGAGGTCAGGATCTCGACCGTGTCACCGTTGCGCAGAGCCCTCGACAGCGGGGCGATTCGGCCGTTCACCTTCGCACCGGCACAGCGCCGACCCACCTCGGTGTGAACCGCGAAGGCGAAGTCGATCGGCGTCGCCCCTTTGGGCAGCTGCTTCACGTCGCCCGCCGGTGTGAACACGAAGATTTCGTCCTGGAACAGGTCGATCTTCAGGAACTCGAGAAACTCGTCCGGCTCGCGCGTCTCCTGCTGCCATTCGAGCACCTGTCGGAACCAGGTGAGGGTCTCGTCCACCTCATCGCCACTCGCGCCTTCCTTGTAGCGCCAGTGGGCGGCGATACCGAGCTCGGCCGTCCGGTGCATTTCCTCGGTGCGGAGCTGAATCTCGTAAAGCCTGCCACCGGGACCGAAGATCGTCGTGTGCAGGCTCTGGTAGAGATTCGACTTCGGCGTCGCGATGTAGTCGTGGAATCGCTCGGTCAACGGTGTCCACTTGTTGTGGATCACCCCCAGTGCGTGATAGCAGTCGCGAATCGAGGGCAGCACCACCCGCACCGCCAGTACGTCGTAGATCTCCTCGTACGGCTTCTGCCGCAGCGCCATCTTCCGGTGGATCGACCAGAGGTGCTTCGCACGACCTTCGACTCGGCAGGAGAGCCCGGCTTCCCGCAGCTCTTCGCGGAGCGGGGTGACCATCTGGCGAATCAGGTCCTCGCGCTCGCTCCGTTTCACCGCGATGGTATCGGCCAGCGCTCGATACTCTTCCGGCTCGAGAAATTTGAACGCCAGGTCCTCGAGCTCCCACCGCACCCGGGCCATGCCGAGCCGGTGGGCAAGCGGAGCGTAGATTTCCCTGGTCTCGAGCGCGATCCGCCGCTGGCGATCCCGATCCAGGTGCTCCAGGGTGCGCATGTTGTGCAATCGGTCGGCCAGCTTGACGATGATGACGCGGGCATCGCGGGCCATCGAGAGCAGGAGCTTCCGGTAGCTCTCGACCTGTCGTTCGGCGAGGGACCGGATCTCGACCCGGGAGATCTTCGTCAATCCGTCCACGAGGGTCGCGATCTCGTCGCCGAATTCCTGCCGAACTTCTTCGACGGTCGAGCTGCTGTCCTCCACGACGTCGTGAAGGAAGGAGGCCGCGATGCTGATCGTGTCGGGGTGGATCTCTGCGAGGATCGAAGCGACGGCCACGCAGTGAGTGATGTAGTCCTCGCCGGAGCTTCGTTTCTGGCCCTGGTGCTTCTCCGCGCTGAACTGGAAGGCCAGCGTGAGGAGGTCGAGATCGAGCTTGTCCTCCACGCCCCGAATCGACGCGATGAACTCCGACGGCAGGGCGCGCACCTCCCCCGCCGACTCCTCTACGAAGTTCTGCTCGCCGGTCTTGAGCTTGGCCGATTCCGGTGCCACGATCGCCCTCTCCTTGCTTCGACTCCCGGCTTCCCTACACCGCATGGAGGTTCCGGGTTGCCTGCTTGAACGTAGGCGAGACGCAGGAGACGCGCCAAACCCGCAATCAGGATCTGTCGGATCCGCCCCGTGTTCGCAGTTGCTCGGAGAGCGTCGGCAGAAGAAGTCCGCGTTCGAGGAGACTCACGAAGCTCCCGTCACCGAGCACGATGTGGTCCCGGACCGGGATCCCGATCAGGCGTCCGCTCTCGACGAGCTGGACGGTCACCTCGAGATCCTCGGGAGAAGGCTCAGGATCTCCGGAGGGATGGTTGTGCGCGAGGATGCAGCTCGCGGCTGCGTGGGCGATCGCCGGTGCGAACACTTCGCGCGGATGGACCAGGGACGAGTTGAGCAGACCCACGGTGATTCGCCGTTCGCTGAGAATCCGGTTCTGCGTGTTCAGGTAGATCGCCCAGAACTCCTCCTGCTTGCGGTCGCGAAGCATCTGTCCGAGGCGCAGGAACACGTCGCGTGGGCCTCGAATCCGATCACTGCGTCGGGCGGGCTCGGCGGTGGCCCGTCTTCCGAGCTCGAAAGCAGCCACCAGAGCGCAAGCGCGCGCCGGTCCGATTCCGGGGGCGGTGGCGAGTTCTCGCGGGTCCGCAGCGCCGAGCCGACGCAGTGAGCCGCCGTATCGGATCAACACCTCGGAGGCGAGGTCCAGCGAGCTTCGCCCTGCGGCGCCGGAACCGAGAAGCACGGCCAGCAGCTCGCGGGCCGTCAGGGCGCTCGGGGTGTGTGTGGAGAGACGCTCGCGTGGCCGGTCCATGGGCGGCCATTCCCGGATCGATGGAGTCACGGAGGAGAGTGTAGTGAGGGGGCTCACCGCGCACTCAATGATGACTGGCAGGACATTCGGTATCTTGCTATCATTTCATTCGTTACTGGCAATCCCCCTCGCCAGACGCCGGATTCCTGCATCCCGCACACCGATGCCGGAATCGGCAGACCGCTGCATCCACCTGTCGCCCCTCGCGATTTCAGTCACGGGCGGCGTGGCGGCACCGGCGGTGGGAGACCTGATGAGGACCGCTACCTCTGTCGCTGCTTTCCTCCTGCTCTCTGCGACCGCACTCAACGCCCAGGACATTCGCGGTCACCTGCAGGGCCGCGTCATCGATTCCGCGGGAAATCCGATCGGGACCGTCGACGTCGTGGTGCGAAGCACGGATCTGCAGGGCGAGCGCTCGGTCGCCACGAATCGGAACGGGGACTTCGCTCTACGATGGCTACCGGTCGGTTCGTACCAGGTCGAACTCCGGCGTATCGGGTACGAGAGCCTGGTTGTGACCGACATCGTAGTGCGACTCGGACGCACGACGACGATCGGTGTCGTGGAGATGGTCGAGACGCCGGTGGAACTCGAGGCGATATCAGCCGAGGCGCAGCGCCTGCTCATCGATCCTGAATCCACGGCGGGCGGCGTGAACCTGACGCCGGAGCTGTTCAGGAACCTGCCCAACGACCGCGACTATCGCAGCATGGTCACCATGGCTCCCGCCGTGAACGGCTATCGGGGGACCGATCTGTCCGTAGCAGGAGGGACGGGTCCAGAAACGGCGTTCTTCGTCGAGGGAGCGAACGTCACGAGCCCGGTGACGGGACTCGAAGCGACACGACTTCCGTACAACTTCGTTCGCGAAATCCAGGTCAAGACAGGCGGATACGAGGCCGAATACCGCAGCACGCTCGGCGGAATCGTCAACGTCGTCACTCACTCCGGCAGCAACGTGTTCGAGAGCCAGGTGTTCGGCTACTACACGAGCGACCGACTCGAGGGCACACCGCGCTTCGGGCTCTCCGAATCCACGCGCCAGAACCAGGCCCAGTACGACATCGGGGTGACGATCGGCGGGCCGATCCTGCGCGACCGGCTCTGGTACTTCGCGGCATACAATCCCTCTGTGGTGACGGAGGACATCGCGATACCGGAATTCGGCACCTACGACGACAGGGGCGTCCAGCACGTGTTCGCGGGCAAGCTCAGCTGGCGAGCCGCCGATCGGACCAATCTCTTCTTCACCGCCTTCGGCGACCCGGGAACCCGCGACAAGATCGGACCGATGTCGATCTCGACGGCGCATTTCACGCCCCTCAATCCGGAAACGTGGATGGGCGAGGAGGCCTTCGGTGGCGTCAACTTCGTCCTGGGCGGAACCCAGCTGATCGGTGACAACGGACTTCTCGAAGCCTCGATCTCTTCGATGAGCCGGCGGGAAAGCTACCTGCCCACAACCGACGCCGGGGCCCGGGTCCAGATCCACGACTACACGACGGAGACGGTCTCCGGAGGCACGACGAAGTACGGCGAGACCTCCCTGGGTCGATTCAACCTGGCCCTCAAGTCGACGTGGGAGCTGGGCAGACACACGTTCAAGGCAGGCGGCGAGTGGTCTACGTCAGACCGGACCGTCGATTCGTATACGCACAACGTCATCAAACGCCTCGGGCTGGAGACGTATCGGGAGGTGAACACTTCTTCCTCCGGCGGGCTCAGCAATCGAGTCGGTGGACTGTTCGTGCAGGATTCGTGGAGAGTGACCGATCGCTGGCGGCTGAACCTGGGCCTGCGCTGGGAGGTCCAGGGGTTCGAGGACACGAACGGTGACATCGCCCAGACGATCGACGACCAGTGGGCGCCGCGGCTCGGATTCGTATTTCAGCCCGGCCAGCTGGGCACCCAGAGGATCTACGGATCCGCGGGACGCTTTTACCAGGACATGCTGTTGAATGGACTGGTATACTTCGACGGCGAAACCTGGCAGATCTGGGAGCAGTGCGACGGAGACCCGCGCCTCGAAGGCTCGAATTGCGAGATCCTGAGCGACTGGGGTGCGTCGATCAGTGAACCGGTCCCCGGGCTCGAGGGGCAGCACTTCGACGAACTGACGCTGGGATACGACAGACAGATCGGCAGCTCGCTCAAGCTCGGGGCACGGGGCGTGTACCGTACGCTGCGCCGGGCGATCGAGGATGCCAGCGTAGACGAGGACGGAGCTGATTGGCTTCTGGGCAACCCGGGATACGGACCTCTCTCCGAGTATCCCTCCGCGAACCGGGAGTATCTCGCCCTCGAGCTCACCGCGGAGAAGACGATAGGGACCGGCCTGATGCTGGTCGGCTCGTACGTACTCTCCCGCACGCAGGGGAACTACCCGGGGCTGTTCGATGCGGACTGGTGGTCGGTCAACCCGAACACCACCGGGGCCTTCGACTTCCCCGACCTGATGGAGAACGCCGACGGACTGATGCCGCAGGACCGTCGACACTCCATCAAGTTCTCCGCCTCCTACGCGACGCGCTTCGGTCTGTCGGCCGGTGCCCGGTTTCTCTGGCAGTCGGGCAGCCC